>JAISQB010000022.1 GCA_031274495.1 Campylobacteraceae bacterium
TCCCTACCGTCTTTGTTGTCAAAAGCGGCAGAAAAAGCATCATCTATCATAGAGAGTAGTATCGCGCCTCCAAATCTCTGCAGATAGTGATTGTCTACCCACCCTTCAACGCCGCTACCGCCAAGAGTGTCTGTTGCAGGAGCTAAGACATCGATAACAATGCGTCCGGGAGTTCTTATTTCTTCCCATATGATAAAGAGTCTATTCATGCCCGGCTGTATCATACCTGACCTAAATGAGCCTTGTACTGTAGAGCCCTTCTCTATCAACAGCACCGTTCCTGCTGCGGAATATACATCGTTGGTAATGATACAAGCGATATTGCCGGCGATAGTAGAGACAATCGCTGTTTTTAGCACGCAAGGCACAAATGTCCCTTTATCAAGCGCTAAGTTTGGATCCAGCGTACTCTTCTTTGCCGTAACGGTAGCCGCGGTTGATTCGACAATCTTTTTTTCGTAGCCCGTATCTCTGGATACAGTTCCGCCACTGCTACTACCTATACCTTCTCCTTGAGAAGAGAGCGCCGCTTCAAGTTGTGCTTGCGCTTGCATTGCTTGTTGTCTTACAGTTGCTGCTCTATCATTGGCTGCCTGTATCGCCGCTTGTATGCCACCACCTGCCGCATTGACTGTTCCGGTAGTAGTTTTTCCGGTAGGTTGCCCACTTTGTGTCGCTACCGCTCCTCCCGATAACCCTTTGATGAGTCTCACGTTCTCAGTGGCAATAGCGGCATTTTTCTTCGCCTCAGCTGCGATAATAGCTGCGATGTCGGGCTCATTGCTGAACGGATTCTCTTTGCCAAGTTGCATTTTTTCAACCACAGGAGCTTTACCTTCCTCTTTAATCTCTTCTTTCTTGTCGTCTCCGCCGCTTAAGACAAAAAAGATTAACAATATCGCAGCCGCAACAAGGATACCGCCAAAGCCTCGTTTGGCCAATTGCGACCTTTGTTCGTCCGAGACCTCCGTTTTTTGCTCTTGTCTTAAGTCTTGAAACTCTTGATTGTTGTTGTTTGACCCTTCGTTCATTTTATCTCCCGTTTGACATCTTTAGATATGGTAGTACCCGCAGGGGCAGGATTGATACCATAACCTTTGTTGAATATGCCCACAACTTTATCTCCCGCTCGCAAAATTATCTCCGGAGAGACTTTGTGTACCACAAGGATTTGGTATTCGCCTTGCTCTTTCATATGCGTATTGAGGATACTCTCTTTCCCTTTTTCGACCAAAAAGACAGACGGTATCGACTTTGTATTGTCGTATCCAAGATATGTAAATATGCCGTCGTCATACGCAAAAACGGGCGCGATATTGTCACTCTCTTTGTTGACTTTCATATAAAAGTTCCAATTTCGCGGATTGTTGAGGTTGCTTAGCTTATCTTTAATGTAGTTAACCTCTTCATTATACCGTCTGGTAATCTCTTGCTGTATCAGCCTATTTTCCTGATTTTTAACCTCTTGAATTTTGTCGACAGGATAATTGAAATTGACTTTGTAGATGGGCTGCTGTTTTTCTACAAGTATCAGGTCAAACACATAAACCCTTTGGTTGGTAGTGATTATCAGGTTGGTATTCCACTCCGGATATTTCGGAAAAACAATATCTCCCGCACTTCTGACAAAAGCTTTTGGTTTTATGAAGACAAAATTTGCTCTATCTTGTATATCCCAGCCGTCGATAAATCCCGTAAACATATCGATAACCCTCTCATCGCTTTTAAGAGCTATTGTAGTGATAAACCCATCTTTAGCACTAAGCCTTGTAACATCTTCGGCGTTATACTCCTGAGATGTGATTCTGCTATCGCTTTTGGAACTCTTAGGAACGCTTGCCGCAAAACCATTTTGCACACAAAAGACGGCAAGAGCCGCTAAAAACATCAATTTTCTCATCTTACCACCTCGTTATCTACTCTGTAAGTTACCACTCTAAATCCGAGCGGGTTGTTTAGTCTATAAAGCTCCGACATTTTGGAGTTAGGGACATATTCGTATGCCAAAGTTACGACCTTATTGGTTTCGATAGGCTCATTTTTCATATTTGTCCTATCATAATGTAGTACTTTTATGCGCACCATCGCCGTTTTTGCGCTTGCTGCTTCACCCAATACCACCGACAAAATCTCGACCTTTTCCATCACCTTTGAGCCAAACACCTCCTGCTTCGCTTTTTTGCCTCCCATGAACGCGCTGCGGTACTCATTGTTGACAGCGTCAGTGCCGAACTGTTGCACGAGGTCAAAATCTTGCTGCAGTAACTCATAATAGTACCCTTCGCGAAGCTGTACATATCTTTGCACAAAAAACTTCGACACAGCCTCGTTGATGCCTATGTTTTTTTCTGTAATACCTGTTATGATATCGGTATAGCCTGTTGTACTGTCGTACCTTATCACATAAGGCGTTACGGATTTGAGAGGCATGAGGAGTATGAGACATATAGCCAAAACGAACGCCAACCCTCCTGCGACAAACGCCACCGTCCACGCACGTTTTTCACTCTCGTGCGTTAGATAGACGATAGATGTCTCAAAATCAAGCGCCTCTTTGCTGACATCGCTTGGGATTGGAGTCTTTGGCGTAGGTTTTTTCGCGAAAAGACTATTTAGTAGCGTTGGCATTTGTGCCCTCTGTTGCGATAGAGCCTTGTTGTTTGTCTATCATTATTTTGTACTTGTCGCTGGTATTTATAGGTCGCAATTCGCCCTCAAGCTGCGCTAAAGGGGAGCTTGTAAACGAGCAACCGCCCAAAAATAGTGCGAGCGTGACCATCACCACCATATATCTGTTTATCTTGTATCCTTTTTTCATATAAAAATCCTCAAACCAAAGCTTGTAAAAGGCGAAATATCCAAACAAGGCGCGTTCATCGACAACCCCAAGCGTCGTTTTACTACCGTTTTTATACTAAGCCTTTCTATATCTTTAAAATTTTCAGTTGCAAACGCAACACCGTTCACCCACGCTCTCCGCACATTGTGCGATAAACTTTTCGTATCTATCTTTTGTGCCTCCGTTTTAAGTTTTTTATTTTTATCTTCCTATCATCCTTTCAATCCCATAGTCCTTTTTTATCTCCGGCTGTCGATTTTGAAACTCTTTAAGCCCTTTTACCGCATTTTCCCAATTTTTGTTAACGGCTGTTTTTTCAGCACTATCGACACTTTTATCATTTAATTGTGCCATCTGCCCTGACTCTTTAGAGACAGCCTTGCCAGGGTCGTTGGCAAACACCTCTCTTTTGTCTCTTGCCATGTTTACTAAAGTTATTAAAAGACTATCCTCTTTTACGCTGCCGTCTTTTACGGAAAAGCTTCTTCCTGATTGACTTATATAAGGCTTTACAACCTCTTTGTATTTGCTGATATCTTCGCCTTTCACGATAGCGTTTGTGTAATCTTGAAATTTTTCAGGCAACGGATATTTTTCTAAAACAGTTGTATCTTTAAATGTTATGCCGTGCTGTAGGGCTTTTTGATACATAGCGTGCAGTCCTACTTTGCCAAGTTCGTTTGTCTTCTCCTCTTTTTGGGTACATTGGTAGGTGACCATTTTAAGGGAGTCGTTTTGTGAAGTTATCACCCTCTCATAGCCTTTTTCTTCTGCCGTTTTGCACAAAGCCTCTATCTTATTATCTTTGTCGATATAGTTTCCATAAAAAATAGTTCCGTGCTTTTTTATGATATCGTCTAAATATTTGTCCGCATATCCTCCTCCCACATCGGCGTGGGCTCCGTAGAGGGATATCTGTTCCATATTGCTTGCCAATTTTCCGTATTTATCTGTCAAAGAGTGGAGAGGGAAGTTAAACCTGTATTCGTCTTGCGCGGTAAATTGGACTATTTTATTGGCGCTATCTTTGCCAAGATCCAGATTTAATCCGCCGTTGTATAGGTCATCTTTTGTGCCCACAGATGCTACCGTATCGTAAAGCCCCACAAAATCGACGCCTATATTTTTATCGTTTTTGTATTTTTCATTGAAAGAGTTGATAAAGTCTCTTGATATAGCAGCTCCTCTGCTGAAACCGTAAACATCGACTACTATCTGGGCATTGGGGTTAGCTTTTTTAACGTCTGCTATCTGTTCATCAATTTGCCTCATCATGCTATCCGATATCTCTTTTGCCGTACCGCCAAATGCCAAATCTTTGCCGTCATAATAGTCAATCCTACTTGCCGACCCCTCTCTTATAGCCTTTGCCTGCTCATCCGTGAGCGTTTTACCGTCCTTATACTCTCTTGTGCCGACCCCTGACTCATATAAAGGGATAAAACCGTTTTGTCTATATAGCTCATGTAACTTTGGAATATTGGTCAAGGCGCCGTCGCCTATCTTTTCGTCATTTTCCTTATGTCCACCCGTGCCGTCAAAAAACGCCCCTATTCTTACAACCTCTGCCATCGTCTCTCCTTTTAGTCAAATAGTTTTTGTAACGTACTTTTCTTATGAGGTACGTACTCTCTAAACTTATCAGCCCATCTGCCAGTTCTATTGTCATAGTATGCTATGGAGCCATTATCGTCGGCTATAATGTTGATAGTTAAATTTGAGCTTAGTATCTCATCTACACCAAATTGTGGGTTCGTAACGGTTGTTCCTATTTCATTTTTTGGGTAAAATTTGGTATCGCCGCTACCTATCTTCATAACGCAGTGAAATCCACTCTTATCTTCCGTATCATTGCTCCATTCCCTCCATGTTGTCCTACAAAGAAACGATGTATCCGGAGCGACTCTGAAGTACTTTTTGTTGGTAATAAAAGTAGGAGGCATTTCAACAATATCTCTGTCGCCTGCTTGATTTGATTTATATCCGCGATATGTGATTAAATCATTTTCCGGTTTATCCCATAAAAGCATAAAGCGTGAATAATAAAAGTCCACATCCTCACCGCTTATCCTCCTCAAATCCAACTCAAGCCCCACAAACTGATAACCGCACTTGCTTTGGTTATTGTGCAAGACGATAGGAATGTTTAATTCATAATTCCCATCCGCGGCAAGATATGTTCTTTCGATAAGAGCAGCCCTTCTTAAGCCCGTGTTTACACTGTAACTACCGCAATCATCGCTATCAAAATTTGCCGTGCTTTTAAAAATGGCGTTATATACCGCTCTTATGCGTTTATCTTTGAACCCCTCTATATGATAAACGGGCGTGCCCTCAAGGACTATATCCGTAAAAGTATCTGCTTTATCCGCACACCCTGCGAAGATAAAAAATACCAAACAAGATAGCGCCCATAGTACTTTTTTCATTTTTCATAACTCCTTTAGCTATTTTAAGATTTGATTGCCCAAGGCAACACCCTTATCTTATTTTGTTGACCTGATTCATAATCATATTTTTACCTTGAGACAGACCTCGCCCCACTGTATGACTTAGATTGGTTAAAAGATTTCCACCCATCGGCATCCTACCGGCTGCCCCCATTGCTCCTGCTCCGCCGCCCTTAAGTCCGTTCACCATATGCGTTTTGCCGTATATCGACGAAACAGCATTTAGACCCGCACTTTCAAGACTTACGTGTGTAAGACTTTGAGATACAGATACGCAAAACTTAGACAAAAACGCCATCAGTATGCAATACATACTAAACTGTGCCAAATAGTGATACGGATTGGCAGGATTAGCGATGTAGAACTCTTGAAAGTCAAGAGCAATCTGCGAGACACTACCCACTATCGCGCAAAGCATAAGAGTTGTCAAAACACTGGACAAGATGAGCTGTAGCCACTGCGTGAAGACATTTTTTGTAAATCCGTAAAGCCGCAAAAAGACAACTATCGGAGTTAAAGCCATCAAAAACAGTATAGATATCTTTGCTGCCAGATATATAAAGAACGGTATAGCTATGCCGACAACGGCGGAAATATACCCTGCAGACGCCAAAAACGGATAATCCACACTTCCGCCAAAACCAAGCTCATATATAGCATCGCCGAATTTGGTTATATTATCAAACATCAAGTTAAGATTGTTAAGCAGTCCATTTGGTCCTGTCTCCCCTCCTATTCTTCCGCCCGAAGCCCAGACAAAAAGACCGTCAACGATACCTTTCACCAGCTCTATCCATGCCGTCCCCGCATATAAAAAGCCTAAGATAAAAGCCTTGCCGCCAAGATCCCACAATAGGTCTCTTATAGGTTCTTGCGTTTTGCCCGCGAGTACCATATAGCCTTTATAGAGCACATAAAGTGTTATAGAGACAAGGAGTATGACTCTCAACTGCTCAACAGCCACCCCCGCCCACCTAAAGCTCGCGCCGTCACTGTATAGCATATCCACATACCCATCTATAAGAGTTAGCGTATTATTTGCCATCTTATCTTCTTCCGCCTATAGGGACATAGTTTATCGTAAAGCCTGTTACGGGAGTATTCAGAGCCTTCGCCCTCATCTGCTCCTGCACGACGGCATTAGTCTCTCTTCGCCTCTCAGCCGCCTCTTTTGTTAATTCGTGCGTTTGCCTTTTGGCTTCCAGCTCTGCTGCGAGTTTTGTAGCGGCGGCTATGTTGTCAAGAGATTGTTTTTGATCGGTAGAGTTTGCTATCTTTCCATCAAGGGTATTGATAGTTGCTGTGAGATTTTGTAACTCATCCATCTTTTCGTCATATTCGCTAAGCTCAAGTACTTGTGATCTGAATCCATAGTAGCAGATATTTTTTAGCTTTTGATCTTTAAGAATGCCGCAATTGTCATATACTCTAAGACTCTCCATCAACGCCGCAGCTGCACCTTCAAGAGGATTCTCGGCAAGATTTTTTAACGCGTCGTATTTACCCTTTAGCCTCTCCATCTG
>JAISQB010000075.1 GCA_031274495.1 Campylobacteraceae bacterium
AAACCGCTTACATCAACACCCTTAATAGCCTCCTCAAGAGGGGTCGCGCTTGCGAATGAGCCTAAAGCACCTACCGCTACGATAGCGGCTAAACTTAACTTTGTCAATTTCATCTCTGCTCCTTAAGCATAAAATTTATGTCTTAGTATTATAGGTTTATCTAACTTTATTTTTTATAAAACAGAGAGATTTAAGTGCAAATTTTGTCAGAAAAATATACCGATGTATAACGAGGGGTTTTATTTTTAATTTTTACGATAATATATTAGGAGAGCTGTTATTCTGGTATTTACGGAGAGAATTTGTACTATTTTATCTTATAGGAACGGCGAAAAATGTCCGGATACCCGCCTTGCGACAATGATAAAAGAGTTATCATTTAAGGCGAAAATGCTTTTTTGCACTCTTATCCTGAATATAAATTCGCATAACTCTTGTTAGTTTTTGCCCGCAAGGTATGGTTTGCGACGATGAGAAATCTTTTGCGTTTACATTAATTTATATATTTGCGAATAAAAATATCGGCTCTTCCCGCATAGACCTGCGAGAAGAGATAAAATGCAAATCGTGACAAGACGCATATCTTAGCGCTACACTTGCTTCATAGACATATAACTATTAAGCGCGCCGATGTAGGCTTGGGCGGTGGCGTACATGGTGTCTACGTTTAGACCGTGTCCTATGATGGGTTTGCCGCCGTCAAATGCTACTTTGACTATCACTTTAGCGAGTGCGTCTTTGCCTTGGCTTACCGCGTCCACTTTGTAGTCTTTCAGCTCTCCGCCGACGCCGCATACTCTGTCTATCACTTTAAATACCGCATCCATTGTGCCGTTTCCTATCGCCGCGTCGGTTATGAGTTGGTCGTGATGTCTGATAGTAATAGCGGCATTTGGAACGCCTCCCGGGTTGCAATCGCTAAGTTGCAATGTGATGAGCTCGAAGATTTGCGGGATTTTTGTGATCTCTTCGGCGACAAGCGCTCTTAAGTCGTCGTCAAATATCTCTTTTTTCCGGTCGGCTAAGAGTTTGAACTTTTCAAACGCTTCGTTCACCTCTTCATCTTTTAGCGTATAGCCCAAGCTTTGCAATCTATCCTTAAATGCGTGACGCCCCGAGTGCTTACCTAAGACTAAATTATTCCTATCAAGCCCTATGTCGCTTGGCTGTATGATCTCGTAAGTCTCTTTGTTTTTCAAAACTCCGTCTTGGTGGATGCCGCTCTCGTGCGCGAAGGCGTTTTTGCCCACAATCGCCTTATTTGGCTGTGGCTCTATACCTGTGATGAGCGAGACGAGTTTGCTTGTAGGGTAAATCTCTTTTGTGTTGATATTAGTGTAGAGGGGTGCGAATATATCTTGTCTTGTTTTGATATTCATCACTATCTCTTCAAGCGCGGCATTGCCTGCCCGTTCGCCAAGCCCGTTTATCGTACACTCTACTTGTCTGGCGCCGTTTTCGATGGCTGCTAAGGAGTTCGCGACCGCTAAGCCTAAGTCGTTGTGGTTGTGCACGGAGATGACCGCTCTGCCGTTTACGAAATCGCTAAGCTCTTTTATGCGCGCACCTATCTCGTTTGGAAGACGATATCCCACCGTGTCGGGGATGTTTAAAGTGAGCGCGCCCGCGTTTATCACGGCGTCAAGCACCTCTTTCAAAAAGCTTATCTCACTGCGCCCCGCGTCTTCACAGCTAAACTCCACATCATCGGTGAAACTTTTCGCGTACTGCACAGCTTCTACGGCTCTTTTTATCACCTCGCTCGGTTTCATCTTGAGTTTGTATTCCATATGTATGGGACTTGTGGCTAAAAATACATGTACTCTTCTGTACTTTGCCGAAGCGATAGACTCAGCCGCCGCTTTTATGTCTTTTTCGACACATCTTGCAAGCGAGCAGACTGTGCTTTTGTCTATCTGTTCGCTTATCCTTCGTATCGCGTCAAAATCACCAGGACTTGCCGCCGCAAATCCCGCCTCTATCACATCGACGCCGAGCTTTTGCAACTGTAAGGCTATCTGTATCTTCTCTTCCGTATTCATAGAGGCGCCCGGGCTCTGCTCGCCGTCTCTTAATGTCGTATCAAAAATTTTAATCAAATTCTTACTCATTTTATATCCTTTAATATTGAAAAAAGATGTTCAAAAACACCGCAAAAAACGAAAAACCTAATTTATGGAAAGTTTATAGTGGAAAGGAGGATAAGCGAAGCAGGAGCGCGTTTTTAATCTCAATTTTAGGCAAGATTTTGATGTATTTTTCAATACCGATAGTTACACCGTTCATAGCGTCTCCTTTGTTTAAAAATTTGGTCAATTATTATATCTGTTTTTTTTCATTTTTGCAATAAAAAAGTTAATAGCCACCCTAACGAGCCCATAGAGCACATAAGTTGTTACCAAAACGCAAAAACTCTCCACAGGATAGAGGTATGCCACGGAAAGTATGACGATGAGAATCGTTAGGACTTTTATGATGCTTGATTTTCTTAAGTTCAGCTTTTTGAAGCTTGGGTAGCGGATATTGCTGACCATCAAAAATGCCGCCGCTACTTGGAGGATCAAAAGCGCCCACTCAAGTCCGCCGAAGATTTGCGGATAGTATCTAAACATCAACCCCCATATGACCACCAAAACAGCCGCCGTTGGTATTGGTACGCCTATAAATACGGATGGTTCGCTTGATGGAGACATAACATTAAATCTGGCAAGCCTTATCGCGCCGAAAACTACATAGATGGCAGCCGCCATCACGCCTAAGCGTCCGTAATTGTGCCCGACGCTGAAGTAAAAAAACATCGCAGGAGCAGCGCCAAAGGCTATCACATCCGCCAAAGAGTCAAACTCCACGCCAAATTTACTCGTAGTGTTTGTAAGGCGCGCCACCCTGCCGTCAAGTCCGTCGAAAATCAGAGATAGCATTATATAGAGTGCAGCTTTGTTGAAACTGCCCATAGACGCCGCGACGATGGAGGCGACCCCTAAAAAGGCGCTTGCGGCTGTGAAGAGGTTGGGCAGTATATACGCAAACTGCATTTTATCGTTTCTTTGTTTCTCGTCCATTTTTTAACCTTTGTGTGCAAAATACCCTAAAATGCTCTCGCCGCCCTTGACATAGTCGCCTATGGCAAGTTTTATCCTGGCATCTGCGGGCAAAAAAAGCTCCACGATGCCATCTACCATAAACGCGATTCTCTCCCCCGCCCTGATATTGCCCCGCTCTTTTGATAGATATAGCTTGCGGCTAAATACCCCGGCTCTTAGTCTCATCGCGAAAATATCGTCCCCTTTGGTGCACTTCATATCGATGCGCTCATTCAAAACGATAGCCTCTTTTGAAGATGGAGGCAAAAAGAGTCCGTGGATGGTCTTGGCACTCGTCAAAGCTGCTGTTGCGGGAAAGCGCACCATACTCACATCAAACGGCAAGGAGCGGATCTTTATATATAGGCTATTTTTGCCGCCTACAAGTTCGCTTGTGTTTCTATCTATCGCGACGATTTTGCCGTCGATCGGCGCCAAAAGGGTCAATTCGTCGTTTTCCGCGGCGATCCTTTCGGGATTTCTATAGATAAAAAGCAAAAATACCAACACTAAAAGCATAAGCAATGCCGCAAAATGCACCCAAACGGCAAGCAAAAATATCACAAATGCCGCCGCACAAACTCTCCACCCCTCTTTGGCGATGATTTGCGTTGTCGTAAATGAACTATCCATAAAAAACCTTTTGAGCGTTTAACTCTCTTGTTTTACTTCGCCGTCAGCCGCCTCTTTTGGCGCCTCAGTGTGATGTTCGCCGCTTGATGGCTCTACATCTGTCTGGATGCGCGGAGGCATACCGTTGGCTTTTTCAAAATCCCTGATGATTCGCCTGAACTCTTCGCCGTCTATCGTCTCTTTATCGTATAGCGCTTTGACGGTGTTTTCTATCGCGCCTCTATACTCTTCAAGGGTGGTTATGACGATTTCAAAACGCTCGTTGAGTTTGGCTTTGATATATTTGTCTATCTCTTCGGCGGTCTTTTCACTGTAATCTTTTATCGTCTGCCCGCCGTTTAAGAAGAGATTTGTCTGTCTCTCCAGCACCATAAGCCCCGCCACTTCGCTCATACCGTACATACTTACCATAGCTTTCAAAATACCTGTGGCTCTCTCCAAATCGTTTGAGGCTCCGCTTGAGACTTCGTTTAAAAAGAGTTTTTCAGCCGCGCGACCTGCCAATAAAACATCGACTTTAGCGATAAGCTCGTGCTGTTGATAGAGATATCTGTTCTCTTCGGGGGTATTCATAGAGTACCCAAGAGCGCCGATACCGCGCGGTACGATGGTGACTTTTGTGGTTTTTGTGGAGCCTTTTGTGAGCTCCCCTATCAAAGCGTGTCCGCTCTCGTGATAGGCTACTATCTTTTTCTCTTTGGGGTTTATCGCCCTGCCCTTTTTCTTTAGACCGATAGCGGCGCGTTCAAATGCCTCCAAAAAGTCTTTTTGCTCCACTTGCTCTTTTGACTCGCGTCCTGCTAAGAGGGCTGCTTCGTTGATGATATTTGCCAAATCCGCCCCCGCAAAGCCCACGGTCAGCCTACCTATCTCTTCCAAATCCACATCTTTTGCTATCTTCAAATCTTTAATATGCACCTTCAAAATCGCCACCCTGCCCTGAAAGTCAGGTCTATCTACGACGACTTGCCTATCAAAACGCCCGGGTCTTAAGAGTGCGGCGTCAAGGACTTCGGGTCTATTGGTAGCAGCTAAGACTATAACGGGTGATGAATCGGAGCTAAATCCGTCCATCTCAGCCAAAAGCTGATTTAGAGTCTGCTCTCTCTCGTCATTGCCGCCAAGCTGTCCGCCCGCGGCGCGGGATTTGCCTATGGCGTCTATCTCGTCGATAAATACGATAGCGGGCGCCTCTTTTTTGGCATTGTTAAAGAGCTCTCGCACCCTGCTGGCTCCCACGCCTACAAACATCTCTATAAAACTTGAACCCGAAACCGAGAAAAACGGCACATCCGCCTCGCCCGCGACCGCTTTGGCAAGCAGCGTCTTACCCGTGCCCGGAGGTCCTACTAAAAGTACGCCTTTTGGGATTTTGGCGCCAAGTCTTATATATCTGTCGGGGTGGCGCAAAAAGTCCACTATCTCCACGACCTCTTCCTTTGCCTCTTCGACTCCTGCCACATCGCTGAATTTGACCTTCGGCTTTTCGGAGTTTACAAGCTTTTTGCTGTTGCCCGCTCCTAAAATGCCGCTGCCCATATTTTTTTGCATTCTATTAACGACAAACATCCAAATCGCAAAAAAGATAAACAGATAAAACATCCACGATAGTATATCGCCGAACCATTTGGACTCCGTGCGTCCGCTGTAGGCTACTTTATGCTCCTCTAAAAGCGGCAGAAGCGATAGATCCTCGCCTACTCTTTGGGCTATGTATTTTGTCTTGGGGGTCTCGTTTGAGATGGCCATTATCGTCGTTTCACTGATACTGGCACTCTCTATCTTCCCCTCTTTAATGAGCTCTTTTATCTCATAATAGGCAACATTTTTGGTCTGTACATTCGCGCTTGCTATCTCCATATCCGAAGATGGGGTGACGAAAGTTTTGAAGATAAATATCACCACGATAGAAAAAACCGCAAAGACAAACAGCGGGTTTTTATTGAAAAAGTTGTTGTTATTGTTTTGCGGAGGACGGTTGTTATTGTTCTCTTCCATTTTTTACCTTTTATAGACTAAAGTGTGCCACTCATTCTCTTGAAATTCATCTATCAAAGAGAGGGCGGCATACCGCTCTTTGACGCGTTTTGTATATTTGTCCAAAATGCCTGACAGTATCAAAATACCATCGTCAATCAATGCGCCTATGAGGTCGTTTTCTATGACTAAAAGCACATCCGCGATGATATTTGCGGCAATCACACCGTATTTGATGGGGGCTTCGTTAGCCGAACCTGTCCAACTATTTTTGTATTTTACACTATTTTTGGCAAAGTTTTCATTTGCGGCGATTAACGCTTCGGAGTCTGTGTCGCATATATCAACAATCGCGCCAAGTTTGGCTGCCGCGATAGCGAGTATACCGCTTCCCGTGCCCACATCCAAAAAACGGCTTCCCACGCCGACATATCGCTGCAACATCAAAAGACAGCCGTAAGTGCTCTCGTGATGCCCCGAGCCAAACGCCAACGCAGGGTCTATGACGATATCCAAAAAGCCGTCCTTTGGCTCTTCCCAACTTGGGCGGATGTGGAGATTACCGACTGTGACGGGGCGCACGCTCTCTTGATATTTTTTTATCCAATCTTCATTTTGCTTTTGCGTTAGAGTCGTGTTGACCTCTATCCCAAGCTTTTTTGCGTACTCTTGCACGCCGAACTCTATCGTATCCAAAGACAGGGAGCTGCGCGCTATCAAACATCCATCACCCTCTTCCACCGCGTCCAAAAATTCAAGCAAAAAGTCGCTGAAAAGTTGGGAATTGGATGAGGGATAGACGCAAAGTTCAAAATATTTTTCACACATTTTTATTAAAAAACCTCTTTTTATTTAAAGTTTTTATTTTAGCTAAAAATACTTTGAATACCCTTTACAAAATTTGCGAAAAAGCCTCTTTCAAGTCTATCGTCCCTTCGTAATAGGCTTTTCCTACGATGACGCCCGCTACCTTTTTAGTTTTTAAAAGCGCTTTTATGTCGTTGATATCTTTCACGCCGCCGCTTGCGATGACGGGGAGATTTGAGGCTTTGGCTATTTCAAGCGTGAACTCTACATTGACGCCGCAGAGCATTCCGTCTTTGCCGACATCGGTGCAGATGATGGCGCTAACGCCCGCGTTTGCAAACTTTTGCGCTAAGACGGAGGCTTTTATGTTTGATGTTTGCGCCCACCCCTCAACGGCAACAAAACCGTCAATTGCGTCGATTCCTACGACTATTGGGTACTTTTTACTCATCTCTTCGACAAATTTTGGATTTTTCAGCGCGATGGAGCCCAAAATCACCCTATCTATGCCCATATCGATATATCTTTTGATGCTCTCTTCATCTCTTATGCCACCGCCAAGTTCTACCTTTAGACTGGTGTTTTCGCGGATTTTTTTTATCACTTCTAAGTTTTTAGGCTCTCCCGCAAAGGCGCCGTTTAAGTCCACTAAATGCAGCCATTTGGCGCCCGCTTTTTCAAATTCGCCTGCCAACTCCCACGGGGCGGAAGAGTAAATTTTAGCGCTCTCCATCAAGCCTTTGCTAAGCCTCACGGCTAATCCGTCTTTTAAATCTATAGCGGGTAGTATCTCCATAATTAACTTTCCATAAAATTTTTTAGTATTTTTAATCCGTTTTCGTGCGACTTTTCGGGGTGGGGCTGAAAACCGTAGATAGAGCCTTTTTGGACTACGCTTGGGAAATCATACCCGTATTTTGTGCTTGCCGCAATATATTTTTCATCGCACACGGCGTGAAAACTGTGCACAAAATATAGATAAGTCCCGCTCTTTAGCCCTTTTAAAAGCAGGCTCTCTTGTCTGATGTCAAAAGAGTTCCAACCCATATGCGGCACTTTTAAGGGCGTTTTAAATCTTTTTTTATCAAACTCTATCACTTCACCCTCTATGAGTCCGAGCCCCTTATTGGAGCCAAATTCGCTGCTTTTATCGAACAACAGTTGCATACCAAGGCAGATGCCAAGCAGCATTTTGCCCTCATCCGCAAACTCTCTTATTGCGTCGCTCATACCGTTTTGATTTAAGAACTTCATCGCGTCGCCAAATGCGCCAACGCCGGGCAATATCGCTTTTTCGTACTTTTTTAATTCTTGCGGCTCCCTCACCAAGATAGCCTTTTGCCCTACCTTTTCGATGGCGTTGATGACGCTTTGCAAATTTCCTATCTTATAATCAATCAGCGCAACCATTTTTTACCTTCTTTTTATTGACAAGATAGAGATAGATTGAAAGTCCGATAAGCAAAAATGTCACGCCGCCGAGCAGATAGACTGCGTAAATGATGTTTTCAGTTTCGCCCTGCGCGGCAAATTTAAATACAAGCATTAACGCCTCTATGGCAAGCGCGATGACGATAGAACCCAAAAATCTGACCATAGTTTTGTGTATGCCCCCGCTCTCGCTTTTCTTGCTGCGCCCCAAGACCTCCTCTTCAAAGATGGTCTTTACAAGGTCAAATATAGCCAAAGAGAGCGTCAAAAGTATCGTCGCTTTGAACATCTCCTCCATCTTTATGGCTGAAATATTAAAGCCGTTCAGCGAAAAAATCTCTATGCCGTGGAAAAATACGACCGAAGATACAAGCAATAGCGCGATGGCAAAAAATGTGTAGACGACTTTGGAAAATACACCAAAGACGCCGTCTAATCTATTGATTTTGATGATTTTTAAGATATCTTCCAGCGATATATCGATACAGACGACATAGCATAATTTCTTCTTATCGTCATACAACGGAAAGCCCGCCGTTACACAAAGGTCGTTTGTGAGCGCCGAAGGGTACGGATCGGTCAAAACGCAGCGCCCCTCTTTTACGGCGCGGTAAAAGTAGGATTTGTTGCTTCTGTTTGTACCTTTGCCGATGGCAAATTTGGGATCTGCGCAGATATTATCAGACAGCTGCTCGCCCTTTGCGTCAAGTATATACAGAGCCTGAAAACTCTCCACCTCGTGGGCGATTTTGTCAAGCTGCAAAAGGATCTGTTCGAGTTCGGGCTTTGGCATACCGTTTTTGATATTTCTCGTGAAAAGATAGCAAAGATAGGCGCGCGCTTGGTAGCGTATATCGGAAAATCTCTGTATATCTCTAATCGTCATTTAAAAACCTTTGTTGAAAAAATATCGTAATCTTAGCGGCAAATCATAACATAATGTGTAATAAAATCTTTTGCGCGATGGCGTCCGCTTACATCTTTTTGTACATATAGTTTGTAGCTTCCACAAACCCCTCTATACTTCCGCAATCAAACCTTAGCCCCTCAAATCTATACCCCAACACCTTTCCCTGCTTTGCTTGGACCCTCAAGGCGTCGGTGATTTGCAGTTCGCCGTTGATGCCTGGCTTGACGGATTTGATGATGTCAAAGATGTCGGGAGTTAGTATATAGCGCCCTATAATCGCCAGATTTGAAGGGGCGTTTTCCACTTTTGGCTTTTCTATCATATCGGATATCTTTAGGAGATTCTCATCCAAAAAATCGCCGCTTACGATGCCGTATTTGTAAGTATCCTCGCGCGGAACTTCCATCACCGCCACGATAGAACAGCGGTATTTGTTGTAAATCTTCACCATCTGCTTTAGCACCCCGTCGCCCTCATCGTGGATACAAAAGTCATCAGCCAGCACGACGGCAAAGGGCTCTTGCCCAATGAGAGGCTCCCCTTTTAAGATAGCGTCCCCAAGTCCCCTCATCTCTTTTTGCCTTATGTATGTAAAAACGCAACTATTCTGAATCTCCCTAATCTCCTTTAAAAGCGGCTCTTTGGATGAGCCTTGTATCTGGTGCTCAAGCTCATAACTTATATCAAAATAGTCCTCCAATGCCCTCTTACCCCGCCCCGTTACTATCGCCATAGTGCGCATCCCCGCCTCCATAGCCTCTTCCACGCCGTAGTGTATAAGCGGCTTCGTAATGATGGGAAGCATCTCTTTTGGCAGGGATTTGGTAGCGGGTAAAAATCTAGTTCCATACCCCGCCGCAGGGAAAAGGCATTTTTTTATCATAACAGCAATCCTTAAAAAAATTATGGTACTATTCAAACTTCGGTATTGTATAAAAAAATATTTAATGATAAGCTTTTTTTGGCGCTTTCGTTAAGGATTTTATATCTGCTTTTTTTGGAAATATATGGAATACAACAATATTTTAATTATCAAAATGAGCTCTTTGGGCGATATTTTGCATACTTTGCCATTTGCCGCGGCGTTGCGTTCTCGTTTTGGTGAGGCGAAAATCACGTGGCTTGTACATCCGCAATTTGCCGACTTTTTACCAAGTAAGCCTATCATCGATGAGGTGATCTGTTTTGACAAAGAGGGTTTTAAAAGGCTATCCTTGATGGATAAAATCAGATATTTTTGCAAAATGCGCCAAACGCTGCACTCTAAAAAATTTGACCTTGTCATCGATATGCAAGGACTCTTTAAAAGCGCAGTTTTAGCGGCGATAAGCGGCTGTAAGAGGCGTATAGGGTACTGCGAGATGAGGGAGGGGAGTGGGCTTGTCAGCAAAGCTATATGCGGTGAGAACAAAAATGCTCACGTGATAGAGCGCTATCTCGATGTCGCCAGATATTTGGGCGCAAAGTCCGAAGTGATAGAGTTTCCTATGCCAAATTTTGATGAGGCTTTTGAGAGTGTGCGAAAAAAGTTTGGCAAGATAGACGAAAAGTATATAGTTATGGCTGTGGGAGCGCGCTGGAAAACAAAAGAGTGGCCCATAGAACACTTCGCGAAACTTGCTCAGATGATAAGTAAAGATGGGTTGCGTGTGGTCTTGGTGGGCGGCAAAGATGATAAGAAGAAGGCTGAAAAGTTGGTGAGTTTGGCGGGCAGTGAGGCGAAAAATATCACAGATTTGGCTGGGGAGACGACCTTGGGTGAACTTGCCGCTTTGATTAAAAATTGTGCCGTTTTTATAAGCGCGGATACGGGACCTCTGCACATCGCGGCAGCTTTTAAAAAACCGCTTATAGCCTTGTACGGACCCACACTCGCCAACCGCACGGGACCATACGCGGATGACGGGGCGAGCGTGATTTTGACATCTGCGGCATGTGCGGGCTGTCTTAAGAAGAGATGTTCGGATTGGCACTGTATGCGGGATATCGCGCCTGAAGTTGTGCATGGAGTTTTTAAAGAGAAATTGGGACAAATTGATGGTTGAACTGAATAATAAAAGAATTTTAGTGACATTTTTGATGCACCTTGGCGACTTGATACTGGTGACCCCCTTTATCCACGCGCTAAGAAAAGCCGCTCCAAACGCCCATATAGCGATGCTCGTGGATGATAAGCTAAAAGATGTCGTGCTATTTAACCCGAACTTAAATCAAGTCCTGACCATCGACAAAAAGGGGCGCGACAATAAAATATCGGCTCTTATAAGGTGTACAAAAGACCTAAGCTCGCAAAATTTTGACATCATCATCAACCTACACCCCAACGAGAGGTGCTCTTTCATCTGCGCATTCACAAAGACGGGGTTTAGAACAGGGACGGCACACACGCTGCTTAGATGGCGGTGGGACAGATTTATCAAGCTCGATAGGAGTTTGCACGCAGCAGATATGTATCTTGAAGTGCTAAGTGAGCTTGGGGTGAAAAATCTGAACAATAACGGCTTAGAGATTTTCCCATCAAGCGCCCATTTTACAGAGGCGGATAGCTTCTGGCAGTCGCAAAATATAAGAGCGAACGATAGGCTGATAGGGTTTAACATAGGCAGCGCCGTCGTGACCAAACGCTGGGCGAGCGAGAGATTTGCCAAAGTCGCCGATATGCTGGCGGCGGAGGGGTACAAGATAGTATTTTTCGGCGGAACGATGGATAAAGAGATGGTAGATGAGTCCGTAAAACAGATGAGGCTTCCATCTATCGTAGCCACGGGCGCCTTTAGCATAGGGGCGTTAGCCGCGGCAATGAAACGTTGCTCGCTTATCATAACAAACGACAGCGGACCAATGCACGTAGCCATCAGCCAAAAAGTCCCCATCGTAGCCCTATACGGACCCTCAAACCCCAAACTCTACGGTCCCTACACAAAAGACGCCCTCATAGTCAAAGCCGACCCCCCCTGTCTTGGCTGCGAAAAAGCGATGAAACACAAATGCGACGATCTGCAATGTATGAAGAGGCTTGGCGTTGAGCAAGTGGTAAGGGCTGCGGAAAAATTGTTGCAGAAGATGGCAAAATTATAAAATGAAAAGGATGTATTTATGAGGATGCCGCTAATTTCGGTAATAGTTCCCGTCTATAATGTTGAGCCTTATCTTAGAAAATGTTTGGATTCTATCATAAATCAAACATACAAAAATCTTGAGATAATTTTAGTAGACGACGGCTCGCCCGATAATTGCGGACAAATATGCGACGAATATGCCAAAAAAGACGACAGAATAAAAGTCATACACAAAGAAAACGGCGGAATAAGTAGTGTACGCAACGCAGGGCTTGATGTCGCAAATGGAGAGTACATATCCTTTGTAGATTCTGATGATTATATCGCCGAAAATATGTATGATGGCCTGATAAATATCGCCGAAAAAGAGAGGGCGGACATTGTAACATGCGCTCACTATATTGTGAGCAGCGAGGGCACCAAGACTTTGCAAGCGAATAATATTGATAATTTTACTATTGATGAAATCAGGTATTTGGTCTTGATGGATAAATATCCGAGTTGCGTTTGGGGCAAACTCTACAAGGCCGGTTTATTTAAAAACTTGAGGTTTTGTATTGGTATTTATTCGGAAGACATATTTATCATGCCGACACTCTTTTTTAATGCAAAAAAAGCAACTTCGACCAAAAAGCCTTATTATTATTACAATACAAACCAAGGCTCTATAATGTCGTCGTTTAACGCAAAGCACAAATATGGATTTTTTATGGCTTGGGCAGAACATGAGAGGGTGGCTGCCCTGTTCTGTAAAAAGGCCTATAAATGGAGCCAATTCAGAGCCATAAGAAGCGCTATCGGCGCCTTGATGATTAACACATATAGACCAAACTTAACGCAAAAAGAGATAGAGAATTGCAAAAATTATCTAAAATCAAAACGCGATGAAGGTGTTGTTGCAAATATAGGCGCAAAATATAAGATTTTATGGTGGGGCATGGACAACTGTTTATATGTTTGCAAGATATACGCCATGATCAGCTTTTCATTGCAAAACCTTAAAAAGAGAGCAAAAAATGCAAAACATTAGTTTATCTTTTCAACGCGTAGGGGATGAGTTATGGTGAATTTGACGATTATAATACTTGCAAAAAACGAAGAGAGAAATATCATCCATGCTGTCCAAAACGCTAAAAAGTGCACCGATAATGTACTTGTTATTGATAGCGGGAGCACTGATGATACTGTAATTTTAGCGCAAAAAACCAAAGCTGAAGTTATCTGTCGTGCTTTGGATGGAGATTTTGCGACACAGAGAAACTTTGGGCTACAAAATACAAATACAAAATGGGTATTGTATCTTGACGCCGACGAAAGGCTTGACGACAAGTTAATACGTAGCATTAAAAAGGCGATAGAGAAAAATGAGCAAAAACAGTATGTTATAAAAAGACAATCCATTGCATTCGGTCAAAAATTCAATTATGGTGTTTTAAGACCCGATTTTGTAGCAAGAATGTTTCCGCGAGAGAGTGTACAATGGGTAAATAAAGTGCATGAAAGACCTATTTGTGATTTACCAAAAGAGACATTAAAAGGACACATGGGGCACTACACATATGTAAACTGGGAGCAATACATAAACAAAGTCAATCAATACACAACCATTTGGGCGCAAAATGCTTATGAAAATGGAAAAACAACAAGTATTATGAAAGGATTTTTGCATGCTTTTAACGGATTTTTTCAAATGACATTTATAAGAAAAGGCGTGCTTGACGGTAAAATAGGATTTGTGTTGTGCTGTAACCATTTTTTTTATACATTGTTAAAATATGTCAAATTGTACAATTTGCAAAAATCTAATGCACCCTTAAAAAAGAAGTAAGCGGTAAGTGATAAAATAAATATAGTGTTGACTTCGGATGATAATTGCACACAGCACTTATTTTTAATCTTCTCTTAAGAATATTGCCAAACAATACTTTTGGAAAAAGAGCTATAGAAGCCAAAAAAAACCCATCAATTTTTCACTATACAGGTAGTTATAAACCGTGTGAATATGAGATTTATAATGACTTTAATAATTAAGCACTTTTAAATATATTAAAATACCTCAAATTAATGCAAATAAAGCTATGAAAAATAGATCCGTTAAAAGACAGTTTTTAAAGTTAAAAGATAGCAGATTGTTGGACAAAGTTTTTTAAATAAATTAAGAACTGTTAATACTAAAAACACTACATGTATATTTATAGTCTATTTTATGATGCATTTCGGAATATCGTTATATTATATTTATACTCCCAAGCCACATAGTCGACTATCTGTAAGTTGTCTATGCTTGACAGTTATATTATTTGCTAAAATTTAGTGTATAATGCCGGATTTAATAAAATTTAATATTAATATTGGCTTAAATGAAAACAATTGTGCAGTTATTTTTTAGTGATGTATCCCTTGGCATAGAAGGAGGAAGAGAGAAGGTTTTTGCTCAAATGTCAAACTTGGCGATAGAACATAATTACAAAGTTATAGATATTTGCAATGGCAGCGACAATGAAGAAAAACTATTTTTCGCCTTAAATAAAAAAGTAGAATTTCATAATCTTAGATTGGGCAAGATAAAGGTTCCTTTTTATAAAAAAATGATCCGTGAAATTGCAAAAGCAGTACATCTTGATACAAAAAACTATGTTGATATGCACAGGACAAAAATACTTGTAAAGCATGTTAATAACATCCTCAAAGATCGAGACATTGATATTATTTTATGTTACGAGTTTAATAGCGTTATGGTGGCAAATTTTCTAAATCATACAGTGCCTAAAGTAGCCATGGTGCACTCTGGTGTTGAGATAGAATTTGGACAAAAAACAAAAAATCAAATTATGCAAGCCAATAAAATTGATGTTTATCAGGTTTTGACTCCAAACACTATTCAAGAAGTCAGAAAATATCTTGATACCAGAGTAGTTTGCATCCCAAATATAGTTTCACAGGTAGATTGCGGCACATTGGTCAAACAAGCAAAAGAAAAGAAGGTTATAATCAATATTGGCAGGATAGTCAGAGACAAGCAACAACATTTTTTAATTGAAGCTTTTGCAAAAATAGCAAGCGATTTGCAAGACGAATGGGAGATATATTTCTATGGTACAGAACAAGATAAAAAGTATAAGCAGGAGATGGAATATTTTATTAAAATACATGGACTGTCGAATAAAATATTTTTTAAAGGTGTCACTACTGAACCATTAAAACAGATGCAAAATGCTGATATTTTTGGATTTCCGTCAAAAAGTGAAAGTTTTGGCTTAGCTCTCGCAGAAGCAATGAGTGTTGGATTGCCCGTTATCGGACTTAAGAATACGGCAGCTGTAAATGAACTTATTTTGGATGGCAAAAATGGATTTTTGTGTGAAAATATTGATGATTTTACAGATAAATTAGAATTATTAATGAAAGATGATGTCCTGAGAAGACAAATGGGACTCAATGCGCATTTGCAAATAAAAGATTATTCTCCAAATAAAGTATGGGCCAAATGGGAAAAACTATTTGATGAACTTAGTAAATAAAATTTTATTAATCAAATTATATTTTAATGCCAAAAAAACACTCTTCTTAATAAATATTTTATATACTCTTTTTTTGATAGGCGTTTTATAGTATTAGATATATGATTCGGATTTCTATCCAATAAAATATTCCATTCTTTGTCCAACAATATAGAAATAGCCTCTCGCATTGAATTTGTGTTGCTTGGATGTACGGATATTCCGGATTTTGTTGTACCCAGCCTATAAGCATATTCTTTTAACGAGCCGTGCAAACTTGTATCATAAGAAGGATGCGGTGGAACATAGGTTTTTATATCATGTTTTAAGAGCTGATAAGAAAACGACATATCTTCGCCAACTAATTTATATTTTTGTATTTCTTCCGGTGCTTCAAATAAATGCTCTATCCAATCTTTACGAAAAAACCAACTATGTCCAACAAAATCAACCTCTGCTGTATAATTTAATTCTCCGTCCCAGCCAACTCTATAATAATTCTTATTGTTGCCATGCGGATATTCATAAGGATTTTTTAGTAAGATGCCGATAGTGCCGTACAAGCCCTCTTTTTTTAGCATTTCAGTATGGCAATTTTCAAGCCATCTCTCACCCGGAATTGTATCATCATCAAAAACGGACACATATTTACTCTTAGCATTTTCCATGGCAAATTTAAATCTACCCCAAACGCCTATATTTTGTGGGTTTATTTCAATAAAATCAAACTCTTTTTGAAGATGTTCGGGAATTTTCACGGTATCGCCTGTTCCATCTTGGTATAACAATATTTCTTTTGGTTTAAGAGTTTGTTTTTTTATTGCATTAAGTTGAATCTCTAAATTTTCAGGTCGCTTATATAAATTTAGAATTACGCTTACATCAAAGTTTTGATTTTCATGATTATGTATCCAACAGTTTCTTTCAGCATACTTGGTGCCGCTTTCCATATATGGTCTTGTAAAGTTTGGCTTAAAATAGATATCTATGGATGAGCCAAAATCAATGTAGCAGTTATGTGGGTTATATTTAAATAGTTCTGTAATTATCGGGCTTGACATTGGTCCGGCAGAAACTACATACAAGATATTTTTTTTATCCCCAAACTCTTTTTTAATATTATCTACCATATTGTAAGCTTCATTATCCCAAAAAGAGATGCAGTCATCCGATACTTCATAGTGTTTCAGAATATTTAAATTACCTATTTTATGCCCTTTCGCAGCATGGTTTGCTATAAGAACCGCGTCGCGCGTTAAGGTCGGAAATTTCTTTTTAAATTTTGGATAGTTGGCATTGACCCACATATTTGCAAATGTTATGTTTTTGCAGTTTGCAGCCCTTGTGGTATACCAATAATAAGCAGCCGCATCACAGCACGGGCAAGAGATGCCTATAAATACTCTATCATTGCTAATTTGGAGCGTCTTTAATATATCTTCCCCAAGTTTTGATATATTATGTGGTGATTCCCATCCTTCTTGAGCGACCACTTTTTTGCCTGTCATAATAGCTCTTTCACCATCGCCATTTCTCATAAGAACAAAATTTTCTCCACTCTCTATTTTATGCCAAAACTTATCAAACTCTTTGTCAAGATATATATTGGTATCCACGGGTATCGCCTTTCATAATAGTTTTTTAATTGCCTTCTCTATTGTTCTGCATGCATTGCCGTCTCCATAAGGATTTGCGATATTCTTTTTTGTTGCAAATTTGTTTTTCTCCAAAACGGATGATGTTTCATCGACAATTTTTTTATAATCTGCTCCGACAAGCTTAGCAAAACCAACTTCTATTCCCTCTTTTCTTTCTGTTTCGTATCTCATAACAAGTATAGGAACTCCAAATGTTGGAGCCTCTTCCTGAATGCCGCCGCTATCCGTTAATATTAATTTGGCATGTTTCATTATTACAACCAAGTCAGGATAGTCTAAAGGTTGCAATAGTTTAATATTATGAAAAGAGCCGAGTGCAGACTGTACGGCATGCTTTACGTTTGGATTTGGGTGCACAGGAAGCACAAACTGATGGTCCGGAAATTTGCCGGCTATGACACTAATGGCTTCTAATATAGTATTCAATCTATCTCCATGGTTTTCGCGTCTATGTACTGTTATCAACACGAGCTTATCATTTATCTTGACACCGTTTTTTTTGAGGCATTCTATCGATTTGGATAGCGTTGTTTCGGATAGACAATACAAGGCATCTATAACAGTGTTGCCGGATACTACTATGGCATCTTCTCTTATACATTCATTCAGTAGTGCATTTTTTGCTTGAATGGTAGGAGCGAAATGCAATGATGCAATTCTACTTATCATCTGCCTTAACGCTTCTTCCGGAAACGGCTCAAAAAGATTATAAGAACGCAACCCTGCCTCTATATGAAATACCGGGATTTTACTATAAAACCCCGTCAAGGCTCCACAAAAAGCACTCATTGTATCACCCTGAACGATAATGGCGTCGTAAGTATTTTTCATTACTATATTTGATAGTTTATTTAAAAGATTGGATTGAAGGTTGGATAGTTGTTGGTCTGCAGTCATAATGTCCAAATTAATATCAGACTTAATATCAAAAAAAGTGAGTGTCTGGTTTGACATCTCTTTTTGTTGTTCCGTATTGCAAACAATTGCATTGTATCTATCATATTTTCTAAGATATAAAATCAACGGTGCCAATTTTATAACTTCAGGACGAGTACCAAATACAAATAGTATAGTTTTTTGTTTCATTTTTAATATTTTCGCCATAATAAATTTTAGATTATATCTTCCATCTATCATGCATCCAAAACCACTGCTCCGGTGCTTCTCTTATGGCGCGCTCCAGAATGTCGTTGTAGTGTTGTGTGAGAGTTGATATCTTTTCGTCTTTATCTTTTTTATCTTCTGCTGCGTATGAGACAGCACCTTCAAACATAATCGTATACCGCCCGTTTTTTTCGCGCTTTGCAAAGAGTGGGAGTATCAATGGGTCATATTTTAACTTCATACTCGCAACAGAGGTTGTACTATAACACTCTATGCCGAAAAAACTCCCTTTCGCGCCGTTTGTTTTGCTCGTCTTTTGGTCTATCAAAATCCCGATATTTCCTTGATTTTTGAGCGTTTTTACCATTTTGCTCATGGCCTCTTTTTTATAAATATTTTGGCTGCCGTAGCGCTCGCGAAAAGGCTTTGTGAGGTTTTTTTCTATATGTTTGTTGTCGCCCTCGCGTCCGATGACTATAAACGGATAGCCGCACAGCGCGACGAAATGGGACAAAATCTCCCAATTTCCAAAGTGCGCGGTTACAAATATGATACCGTTTTTATTGTTGGCGGCAACTTTGTGCATTTTTGCCATCACCTCATCTTTGTTGAGGATGAGCTCTTCTAACTGTTTTTTATTTGTAAAAAGTAAAAATATCTCAGCCACCGTTTTAGCGACACTTTTAAAACACTGCTTGGCAAGGTCGTAAATCTCTTTTTTGCTTTTTTCAGGATACGCTAAAGTTAAATTTGAGATGGTCAGCGCTCGTCTTTTTCGCAATATCCAAAACAGTATAGTCCCAAAAAAACTAAACATACCGTACACAAAAGATATCGGCATAAGCTTGGAAAGTTTCAGGAAAAAAAGGACTATCAGGTACTCCGCTCTTTGCATTTTTTACGCCTCGTGCTTGTAAATATTAAGCTATAATTGTACAAGAAAAAACCCAAAAGGATAATTAATGGTTTGTGTGTTTGACTGCGAGACGATTCCTGATTTTGATTTGATACGGGATGTTTTTGGATATGAGGGAGGAGATGGCGAGGTGGCGGCTCTTGCTATGAAGGAGCAAAAAGAGAGGAGTGGGAGCGATTTTTTGGCGATACCTTTTCATAGGGTCACGGCGATTTCTGCAGTCGTGGCGGATGATTTTGGAATGTTTATAAGGGTAAATAGCATGGAGGGGCAAGAGGAAAAAGAGATGATAAGTGCCTTTTTATCGTTCATAGACAAGAAAAATCCAAAACTCGTGAGCTTTAACGGACGAAGCTTTGACCTTCCGATGTTGATGGCGCGTGCTATGCGTTACAACTTTTCGTGTCAAGCGTATTTTGAGGTGGAAAACAGAGAGTTCGGTAAAAGCAAATGGGACAATTACAGATACCGTTACAGCGAGCGGTTTCATGTGGATTTGATGGACCATATCAGCGATTTTGGCGCGGTGAGAGGGTTGAAGCTTGACCATCTTTGCACTATGGCGGGGCTGCCGGGCAAGTACGATGTGAGCGGTGATCAGGTGATGGATTTGTATCTTAAGGGTGAGATTGAAAAGATAAAGGAGTATTGCGAGAGTGACACGCTTAATACATATTGGCTCTATCTAAAATATGAACTTTTAAAGGGAAATATAACTTTAGAAGATTATAAACGCTCTATCTTTGCTATGAGTGAAAAAATGCCAAAAAGCAGAGGATACTATGAAATCTTTGCCGATGCTATAAAAAGAGAGCTTGATGTTAATAAATCTTTATAAAAAATAGTCTAAATATTTCTGTTTAATTGTATAGAATTTCTTTCATTAAATCTTTATTTTAGAAAGGAGTTCGATGAAAAAACTTTTTCTTGTTTTACTGTTTTTGGCAGTCTCTTTGTTCGCAAAGATAGACATCAACAGCGCTGATGCCAAAACTTTGGCGTCCATTAAAGGTGTAGGCGACAAAAAAGCCGAAGCTATCGTAGATTACCGCGAAAAGAACGGGAAATTTACCAACATTGATGATGTTGTAAAAGTTAAAGGCGTAGGCAATAAGCTTTTAGAAATCATCAAGCAAGAGGCTGAGGTCAAATAGACCCAGCCCGCCCATTCTACCATTTTTAATAATCCTTACTGTTTAATTTGTTTTTTTAGTTATTATTAGTTACAATATCCGCTTTACAACCACGCCTCAAAGGATATTTATGAAACTCTCTATAGAGCCTGCCGAAACGACAAAAAGTATATACATTTTCGCTCTCATCGCCTTTGCTTTTCTCTTCTCCGTGGGGGTGAGATTTACATGGGTTTATTGGGCAAATAATACGATAGACGGCAGTTATCTTAAGTGGAATAACGAGTTCATGGTCACGACTAACGATTCATATTTTTGGGCTGAAGGGGCGCGGGATCTCATTTATTGCGATAGAGATAATGCGAGCATGGGCGAGTATTATCAGCAAAATTGTCACCAAGAGAATGACCTATCTCCCGTAAACGAAGCACTACCCAAAATAACGCATGTGCTTTATGATATATTGCCTTTTTCGCTTGAGACTATAATGTTTTACTTGTCTGCGTTTGCGGGCTCTTTGCTTGTTATACCGTTCATCTTGATAGGCAAAAGGCTGCATCTGTTGCTTGCCGGATTTGTAGCTTCTCTAATCGCAAGTATCGGCACAAGTTACTATTCGCGCACAGTGCTTGGCTACTACGATACGGATGTATTTAATCTCTTCTTTCCGATGCTGCTTGTCTGGTCACTCTCTTTAGCGCTCAAAACGCAAGAGAAAAAATATCTGCTTTTGACCGGACTTGAGATAGTAGTTTACAGATGGTGTTATCCATCAAGCTACTCTTTAGAGTTCGCATTTTTCGGACTTGTCGGGGTTTACACCGTGTATATGCTGATAACAGAGCGTATGGAAAACAAGAAGTTAAGAGTATCCGAAGTTCTATTTTTAAAACAGAATGTATCAAATTATCAGCTCTTGTCTATAATGCTCATAGGTATGATGGGCGCACCCTTTATGGCAAGAATCACAGGCGTAGTGATACTATATCTCATAGCCCTTAGAAAAGAGTTTGAAAAGTTCGCTCTGTATATATTCGCAGCTTCTGTTGTCATATTTTTTATAACAGGCGGCATAAATCCTATAGCTAATCAATTGGCCGGTTATATTTTTCAAAGAGGCGGCACCATCGCGGATGGAGCACTGCATTTTTACTCCGTAGCGCAAACGATTGTGGAGGCGAGGACTATCGAGCCGTCGGAAATAGCCTCAAAGATAAGCGGCAATATACCTCTTTTTGTTTTGAGTATCATAGGCTACGCGTGGCTCTGCTTAAGGCAGCCCGTTATGCTTTTGATGTTGCCGCTGCTTGGTATCGGCACAGTCGTAGCATGGAGCGGAGGACTTCGCTTTGCTATGTACGCTATACCTGTCACGGCATTTGGAATGGGATTTTTCATCTTTAGAGTTACGGAACTTATCAGCGCATATATAAAAGGTAGAGTGGACGCTCTGCTGACCTCGTTAGTATTTGTGTGCATTATGACTACATCAAGCCTATATCCTCTTGTAAAAACTGCATGGGGATATAGGACGGGAGCCGTTTTTTCAATAGAAGAGGTGTCCCTTTTGGAAGAGTTTGGCAAAAATGTAAGCAGAGAGGATTATGTCGTCACTTGGTGGGATTACGGATATCCTATCCGCTATTATTCTGATGTAAAAACACTGATTGATGGAGCAAAGCACTCCGGAGATGTCAATTTTCCGGTTAGTTTTGCGCTATCTCACGACCAAAAGAGCGCGGCAAATATGGCAAGATTGGATGTGGAATACACAGAAAAAAGAGCCCAAATCCTCAAAGATAACCAAAGCAGCTCCATACCCGGCAACAATGTTGCTTGGTTTATGAAAGAGTACGGTTTTGAAAATTCCAACGACTTTGTGCTATCTTTAAAAACCGATATCAAGTTGCCGGAAAAAACAAGAGATATCTACTTTTATCTGCCCTACAGGATGCTGGACATCTACCCTACTATCATGAGCTTCAGCCATCTTGATTTGATGAGCGGTGCGCCAAGACCGCCGTTTTTCTTTATCTCAAGAAATTTTGAGGATACGGGCGCGACGCTGCTGTTGGACAAAAACGCGGGGAAAAACTACTTTTATATCGACAAACAGCAAAATATGTTGATTACGCCGGCACCGGATAGAAAGAGTATCCCGCTGAAAAGATTTGTGGTTGCGGGCTACGGCGAAAATGGCACGCTGCACAAAAACATTCAAAATATGCGCTATGACGGGATATACTCAATTGTATTTTTACGCTCTTACGGCGTTTTCTTGGTTGTCAATGAAGAGATGTATAACTCCCTTTATTTCAAACTATTTTTCTTGGAGGAGTATGATGAAAATCTCTTTGAATTCGTCGTCGGCAATCCGTATGCAAAAATTTACAAACTAAAGATATAAAAAATGCGGCATATTTTCAGGGAGTACGATATCAGGGGTATTTTCGGACAAGAGTTGAATGAAAAAAGCGTCAAAGCGATAGGCTTTTTTCTTGGTGAAAAGATTTCAAAGGTGGGCGTAAAGGTGGGCGTTGGATATGATGCGAGGACTCACTCAAAGACGCTTTTCAGCTGGCTTGTCTCAGGACTTACCGACTCCGGGATGAAGATAAAAAATATGGGGCTTGTACCCACGCCGTGCAACTATTTCGCTGGCTTTTTTGAAAGCGAAAATAGAGTAAATGCCACCATTATGATAACGGGCTCACACAATCCGCCCGAATACAACGGCTTTAAGATTACGATAAACCGCCTTCCGTTTTTTGGTCAAGATATCACAAGGTTAGGCGCAAAAGTGGCAGGGGAGTATGAAAAATTAAAGATTTGGGGCGATATCACGTGTGATAAGGTTGATACAAAACACGAGTATATCAACTTTCTTGCCGAACATTTCAAGCACTTAAAAAACTTACAAACTAAAATCGTCATCGACTGCGGAAACGGCGCGGCGGGAGTCGTTGTCACTGAGCTTGCCAGGCTATTGAACCTAAACGCAAAGATTCTTTTTGCCGAGCCCGACGGCACCTTTCCAAACCACCACCCGGACCCCACCGAAGAGAAAAATTTAAAAGATATAAAAAAGGAGCTTGCCTCCGGCGAGTATGATATAGGTTTTGCCTTTGACGGAGACGCGGATAGGATAGCCGTTTTGACGCAAAAAAACAATTTCAAAGGCGACGAGCTTGTAATTTTTTACTCAAAAATGCTCGAAAACCCGCAGATATTGGGCGAAGTTAAATGCTCACAAGTGATGTATGACGAGATAAATAAACGCGGCCACGCTTATATGTACAAAACGGGGCACAGCAACCTCAAGATGAAAATGCGTGAAACCAATATAGACATCGCCGCGGAGGTGAGCGGACATATATTTTTCAACGATAGATATTTTGGATATGACGACGCTATTTACGCGATGTTAAGGACTCTGGAGCTTCTGCAAAACGGGATGGATTTGGACGAAGAGCTGTCTCGCCTACCCAAAATATACTCAACGGATGAACTTAAAATAAAAGCCGACGATAGAGAGAAATTTAAAATCATAGAAAAACTAAAACTCTTTTTGCAAAATCCGACGAAAGGCTTTCCTAAAATAACAAATATCATCACCATAGACGGCGTGAGGGTCGTTTTTGAAGAGGGATGGGGTCTGATAAGAGCTTCAAATACCACGCCTGTACTCGTAGCAAGATTTGAAGCCAAAAGCGAAGAGAAGATGGTGGAATATCAAAACGCGATGCAAGAGGCTTTGACAAAGATAATGGAAAATAGCCTATGACAAATGTTGTACTATCGCTAAAAGTTAGAATAAAAAAGGTGCATAAAGTTTTTAATGAAAAAAGATAAAACGGGTCTTATAAAAAAGCTTAGAGTGGTCTTGGATAGAAGGACCAAAGTGCTATTGCTCGTTATGCTTTTTTGCACGATCGTCTTTTCGTGCTTGGAGACTATGGGGATATCTGCCATTATGCCTTTTATCTCTATGGCGTCAAATCCGGATATCATAGATAGCGGATACTACAAAAAAGCTTATGATATTTTGGGGTTTGGAAGCAAGGAGAGTTTTATATTTTCCTTTGGCGTTTTTCTTGTGATTTTTTATCTTTTCAGGGGGGCGTATTCGCTTGTTTATACCTACTTTTTAAATAAATTTGCGTTTGATAATTTTAGCAAATTTGCGAACAAGTTATTTCAAAACTACCTCTATATGCCATACAAAAATATCGTCAAATACAACTCCTCCACCATCATCAAAACCGTATCCAACGAAACGCTCAACTTAAGTTTTTTAATCCAAAATATTCTGTTGTTATTCTCCGAAGCTTTTACGGTTATCATCTTTTATCTGCTTTTATTATATGTAAGACTTAAAATGACTTTGGGGCTCACTTTAGTGATGGGGGTGAGCGTATTTCTTGTCATAAAAGTCATAAACAAATTGGGCAATGCGCAAGGTGAAAAACGCAGCAGGTCGCAAGAGAGTTTTTTAAAACTCATAACGGCGTCATTTGGAAATTTCAAGATACTAAAGTTAAAAGGCAATGAAAAAGAGGCGATAGATAACTTCTCCCGCGAGAGCGATAACTTCGCAAAGTCTTACACCGCCTCCTACACGATATCGTTTGCTCCAAGATCCATCATAGAATCCATCGGCTTTTCAGCTCTATTGGCGGCTATTTTATACCTTTTGCTAAGATATGACAATCCTGACTTGATAATCCCCGTTATCTCTATGTACGCACTGGCACTTTATCGGATGCTTCCCGGGATTTCCAGAATGCTTGGAAATTACAACCAAATCATATTTTTCAAAAAGTCATTAGATATCATATATAAAGATTTGAATAGTTATACTGAAGAGTACGGCGACGAAAATATCGGCTTTAACGACTCCATAGCGCTACAAAATATCAGCTTTTCATACAACGACAAAATAAAAGTTATAGACAATGTCTCATTAGAGATAAAAAAGGGCGAAAAGGTGGCGTTTACGGGGGAGAGCGGCAGGGGTAAATCGACTTTGGTTGATTTGATAATGGGCATACACCGTCCATCAAGCGGCGAGATCTTCATAGACGGCGTACCGTTAACTTCACAAAATATCCGCTCGTGGAGAGCAAAGATAGGCTATATCCCGCAGGACATCTATCTATTTGACGGGACTGTCGGGGAAAATGTGGCGTTTGGAACAGAATTTGACGAAAAAAGAGCGATAGAGGCGCTAAAAACGGCAAATATTTGGGATTTTTTGAGCGAAAAAGAGGGATTAGACACAGTGGTAGGAGAACGCGGCACGCAACTTAGCGGCGGACAAAAACAGAGAATCGCCATAGCAAGAGCCCTATACGGCAATCCCGAAATTTTGGTACTTGACGAGGCAACATCAGCCTTAGATAATGAGACAGAGAGTAAAATAATGGACGAGATATACAATATCTCCAAAGAAAAGACACTAATTGTCATCGCGCATAGACTAAGTACGGTAGAAAAGTGCGATAGGAGGATTGGGTTGTGAAAGTTGTGATACTAGCCGGAGGGTACGGCACGAGAATAGCGGAAGAGACTGATCTAAAACCAAAGCCTATGGTAGAGATAGGAGGCAAGCCTATACTGTGGCATATAATGAAAATTTATTCGCATTATGGTTTTAACGATTTTGTCATTCTTCTTGGCTACAAGGGGTACTATATAAAAGAGTATTTCGCCAACTATTTTTTACATCAAAGCGACATAACGATTGATTTAAAGACAAATGATATAAAAGTACACAACAATACAAGTGAGCCATGGAGAGTAACCCTTATTGATACCGGGCTTGATACAATGACCGGCGGGCGTATAAAAAGAGCGCAAAAATATATAGGCGATGATGACTTTTTGCTTACATACGGCGATGGGGTGAGCGATGTGGATATCCAAAAAACGGTTGAGTTTCATAAAAACCACGGTAAAACCATCACAGTAACTGCTATTCAACCGGAAGCCAGATTTGGAAATTTGCAGATAAAAAACGATATGAGCGTGCAAAATTTTGTCGAAAAACCAAAAACAGAGACAGGCTGGATAAATGGCGGTTTTTTTGTATGTTCAAAGAGAGTTTTTGATTATGTAAATGAAGATGAAGGGTGTATATTTGAACAACAACCGCTTCAAAAATTGGCACTTGACGGAGAGATGTCCGCATATAAACATAGCGGTTTTTGGCAGCCGATGGACACTTTAAGGGATAATCAAAAGCTAAATAAATTATGGAAAGAAGATAGAGCTCCGTGGAAGATTTGGTAATGCAAAGTCTATTTAACGGCATATATAAAAACAAAACCGTTTTGATAACGGGACACACGGGATTTAAGGGGTCGTGGCTTGCTTTTTGGCTTAAAAAAATGGGGGCAAATGTTATAGGATATTCGCTGGAAGCTCCAACCAAGCCGAGCCATTTTGAGCTATTAGACCTTAAAATCACCTCCATCATCGGCGATATTCGCGATTTAAATCATTTGGATAGTGTATTTTCAACATATCAACCAGATATCATTTTTCACCTTGCCGCGCAGCCTTTGGTACGTGCATCCTATGACGACCCCATTTTGACCTATGAAACAAATGTGATAGGCACACTAAAAGTATTTGAAACTTGCAGAAAATATAACACCAAAGCCATAGTAAACATAACCAGCGACAAAGCGTACGAAAACCAAGAGTGGATATGGGGATACAGAGAAAACGACCCCCTTGGCGGATATGACCCGTATAGTTCGTCAAAAGGTTGCGCCGAACTATTGACAAACTCTTATAGAAACTCATATTTTAATACAAAAGATTACAAAAAGACCCACCACACACTTTTGGCAAGTTGTAGGGCGGGCAATGTGATAGGCGGCGGAGATTGGGCGCAGGATAGGCTGATGAGCGATATTATGATATCTGCCGCTCAAAATAAAAAAGTTTACATAAGAAATCCCGTGGCAACTCGCCCTTGGCAACACGTCCTTGAACCGCTTAGCGGATATCTGCTTTTGGGACAAAAACTCTTGGAAGAAAATGTCTGCTTTAGCAGCGCTTGGAATTTTGGACCCAGTGATGAAGATAGCATCAGCGTTGAAGAAGCCGTAAAAATTTCAAAAAGATATTGGGATAAAATAGACTACGAGATAAAGCCCGATAAAAACAGTCCGCACGAAGCCAATCTCTTAAGATTGGATTGCTCCAAGGCGCATATCAAATTAAAATGGAAAAGCATATGGAGCGGCGACAGGGCATTTGAAAAAACCGTTAAATGGTATAGAGATTTTTATGAAAATGGGCAAATTGATACGGAGGATAATTTAAATAAATATGTTGATGATGCGAGAAATGAAAATATAGTTTGGACGCAACGATGAATATTTTAAATACATCAATAAAGGACCTTTTGGTATTAGATTTAAAACCTTTCAATGACAAAAGAGGCAGTTTTATAAAAGTCTTCAATAATGATTTTTTCATTAACAACAACTTGCAAATCAACATAAAAGAGGTCTATTTTTCCACTTCACACAAAAATGTCATTAGAGGTATGCATTTTCAAACTCCACCCAATGAACATACCAAAATAGTTTTTGTCAC
>JAISQB010000046.1 GCA_031274495.1 Campylobacteraceae bacterium
ATACCCCATATAAAAATATGGCTGCCTTTTGCGCAGTTGAATTTATAATTGATACTATTGGCGCTTTTGGTTAAAAACATACCTATCATCGCTGCGTCGGTGGTGCAATTGTGTTTGAATGCCAGTGTGTTTTTATAAGCTTTGCAATCAGCGGAAATTAGGGTTTTTAATACTGTCAATATAGCACTGCGCCGCACCTAAATACGCACCGCATACCAAACCGCCATGGATAATTTAACTTTAAAACAGCCCATCTAAACACTCCTTACACGGTTTTCTCACCGCGCAAAAACGGTGTGGTTAAAGTTTGCAATATTAGTATAATTTTCTTTAGCGTTTCATCGGCATTATAATTTACAATCGGCATTTAATCAAGAGCGCTTGCTTACTAACAAACTAACGCTTTTAGCTAACATACATAGAATTTAAGAACATTTTGGCTAAAATTACTAAATTTTTTGAGAGAGAGGAGTCTGAAATGGGCGGTTTATCCATCCCTGAAGTTTTTTTAATAGCTGTGGCGATTGTCGTCGTATTGACTATCTACAAAGGTGTGGTCATCGTGCCGCAAGCAGAGATACATATGGTAGAGAGATTTGGTAAATTCAACCGCAGTCTTAGCGGCGGATTTCATATCATCATACCGTTTTTCGATAGAGTGCAGGCGATACTAAGCACCAAAGAGCATATCATCAACATCCCGCGCCAACCCGTCATCACGCGCGACAATGTCACTATACAGATAGACGGTATAGTATTTATAGCCGTAGTTGATCCGTATAAAACTACATATAATGTTACAAATTATCAAGTGGCTGTGGCGAATTTGGCTTTGACGATGCTAAGAAGCGAGATAGGCTCGATGACGCTTGATGAGATTTTGAGTAACCGAGAAAAGATAAACTCACGCATACTTGTCATACTTGACAATGCGGGTGCAAACTGGGGAACGAAAGTTACGAGGATAGAGATAAGCGATATCGCCGTTCCAAAAGAGATACAAGAGGCGATGAGTATGCAGATGAAAGCCGAGCGCGAAAAAAGAGCCATAGAGCTTAAAGCGCAAGCGGACAAAGAGGCGGTCATAAGAGAGGCAGAGGGTTATCGCGCCGAGCAGTTTTTGAAAGCCGAAGCTATCGAGAGGATGGCGGATGCCAGAGCTTTTGAGGTCAAGGCGATCGCTAATGCTCAACAAGAGGCGATGCTGCTTATAACCGCGGCTATGAGAGAGAATGAAAAAAGCGCGGAGTTTTTGTTGGCAAAAGATAGAATCGCGGCGTTTAACGAACTGGCTAAAAATCCGTCAAAAGATAAGGTAATAGTGCCTTATGAGGCGGTGGATTTGGTAGGTTCGCTTACGATAATTAAAGACTTATTATCAAAGAAAACGGATAAATAATGTGGACATTGATAGCCGGAGTTGTCGTTGTAGCGCTTGAACTTGCCGTGGGAAGTTTGTATCTTTTGTGGTACGGACTGGGGCTTATCATAAGCGGTGCGGTCGGTTGGGCGTTGGGTTCGGAAGATTGGATCATCCAAGGAGTGGCGGGGCTTACTATCGGACTTGTTTTGATGGTAGCCTTTAAAAAGCGGCTTGCCGAAAAGGTACTCGGTAAAAAGATAACCGACGAGTTTTTGCTGGAAGCAGGCGAGGGCGTCATCAAAGAGGGCGGCTTAGTAGAGTTTCGCGGCACGATGTGGCAATACGACACCGATAAAAACGAAAGTTTCGAGATAAACGAGACGGTCATCGTAAAGCCCACAAAAGCAAACAGAGTGTTTGTCAAAAAAATAGTCTAATAGCTTATCAATTCGAGAGGGTTTATGTGGTAATTTTTCTGCGTGACCTCAAAGGTCAAATCCCTCTCGACCCTTCCTATCACATATCCCTTTTTTATCTTTTCGCCCGCTTGAATGGTGGGGGCGATTTTCGAGAGGTGTGCGTAAATCGTGTGGATGCCGTTCGCGTTTTCAACGATGACGACATTTTTGAGTATCGCGGTCTCCTTGGCAAAGACCACTTTGCCGTCAAGTACATTTTTTACTTCACTATTTTGAATGGATGAGCGAAGCACTACGGATTCGTTGAATATCTTGATGTTGTATATCGGGTCTATGTAGTCGCCGAATTTTTGCTCTACTGTAAATTTGCTAAGTGGCGCGATAGTCTTGGTGCCTTTGTACGAGCTCACTTTGCTCGCTTGATATGACGAGCCAAGCTTTCGCACGCTCTCAAAGTTTTCAGGCACTACGACGGCGGCTACATCGGTGCTGCGTTGCAATATCTTCAATCCCTCCAGCGTCTTTTGCAGTTCGGCTTTTTCGCTTTGGATGGCTTTGATGCGTGCGGTGTATTCGTTTCTCTCTTTTTCTATATTTGAGATGGTTTTGGTTTTGCCGTTTTTTAGGATGTCAAGACTCTTTTTTTTGGCGGCTAACTCATCTATGGAGCGCTGTATCACTTTTAGGCGGTCGTTTGAGAGTTTTATCTGCTCGTTGGTTTTGGCGTACTTTTCGGAGTAGATTTTGAGCTCCTTGTTTGCCGCTGAGCTTAACTGCTTTAACATCTCATCGGTTATGATGCCCTCCGCGTTCTCTTCGTAGCCGTTGTCTATGACCAAAAAATATGAAAAATCTTTAGCCACTATCTCCACGATACTCTTCTCTATCTCTTCGCGCTCTTTTTGAAGCGCTTGATTGCTTTTTTGAAGGCTTGTCAGTTCGCCTCTGATGCCATCCACCTCTTTTTGCTGTTTAGCTATCTCATCGTTTAAGCGCTCAATATCGTTTTCCGTTTTTTTGAGCGCATTCTCCTCTTTTTGTAGTGTTTTTGATATTTCACCAAGTTCTCGTTTTAGGTTTTTCTCGAGTTGGTTTTTGTTTTCGAGAGTTTTTGTATTGTTGGCTATCTGCGCGTCTGTGTCGGCGTAGAGCCCAGTTGCCAACAACAAAAGTATAAGAAGTTTTTTCATCAGACCTGTTTTACCTTCATCATAGCAAGCGTAGTTGAAATGATAGAGATGACGAGTGCTATACAAAGCAGTGCGCCGCCCTCCGTGAGGATATTGAACGCGGGGGCTTTGATATTTAGCTCGGCTAACGCGTTTACAGATATCGGAATCTTGTCGAACAGAAAGAATATCGCCGATGTGATAAGTGAGGCTATAAATGAGTCCGTTACTGCCATCTTATATAAAACGGCGCTTTTTCGCCAGTATGAAGCCCCAAAAAGGTTCATCACAAACATCCTCTCTTGGTGTTCGTATGTCCAGATACGCATCTGTTTTGTGATGAGAAGCAGCGAAACGGTCGCGATGAAGACGGCGAAGATGGATACGATAAGATTTAAAAGCTTTAGTATGTGGTAGATTTTGTTGTATGTTTTGGCGAAGATTTCCACTCTTGTGACGGCGGGGTACTTCAAAAGGTCGTTTTTTAGCGAATTTATAACGCTTGAGGTTGGAAAGCGTTCGAGTTTTAGTGTGTAAAATTTGGGCATTGACTCTTTTAGAGCTTCCATATATGAGTTTTTAAAGCGCTCCAAAACGGTAGCTGTGTCGATCTCTTCTACGGATTTGATGATCGGCTTGTATTTTATCAACTCATCTTTATCTAAAGCTTTGCTTGAGCTGATGACCACCGAGTAGTCGTCTACAAGGTAGTTTTCATACTCTTTGATGATTTTGCTTACAAATATGACAAATTGCAGGCTGCAAAGCAACACAAACAGCGAAAACAGAACGGAGAAGTGGTTTCTAAACAATTTCATGCAAAAACCCCTCGTCTATAAAAAAGTGTTTGTAGTTGATGTTGATTGTGGATGGTATGTGGTGCGTTACAACGACCACCGTTGTGTTTAAAAACTCTTTGGCACTGCGGAGTAGATTCCAGATGACTTCGCTTGAATAGTCGTCGAGATTGCCGGTGGGCTCATCCGCCAATATAAGTACGGGATTGTGTGCCAAAGCCCTTGCCATAGCGATTCTTTGCTGTTCACCGCCGCTAAGTTCTAAGGGGTATTTGTTTGCCTTGTGCAGGAGTTTGACGTGCTTTAGGAGTTTGTGGGCTTGGTTGACACAGACGGATTTTGCAAAGCCGTTCACCAGTAAAGGTAACATCACATTTTTTTCGACAGTCCACTCGTTTATCAGCCTATAATCTTGAAAGATAATGCCCGTATGGCGTCTTAGAGTATTTAATTTGGCGTTTGTGATATTTTTCATATCAAGCCCGCAGACATTTAGATTTCCGGCACTTGGCGCTATCTCTCCGTAGAGGGATTTCAAAACGGTACTCTTGCCGCTGCCGCTTTTGCCGACTATAAATACAAAATCTTTCTGCTCTATAGTAGCTGTCGCGTCCACGATAACAGGCTTGCCGCCATACCCCAAAGAGAGTGAACTCATCTCTATTAGACTACCCATTTAACCACTTTTTTATAATTTCGTGCGCTTTTTTGTTTGCCTTTAGAGCATAAGCGCCGTTTGGAAAATATGATATTTTATCCGCTTCGATGATAATAAACATATGTTCAGCCCTCTCATAAGCGCCAAACGCCGTCTTTATCACAACCCTCTCCCCGCTTGCGTGCATCTCTTCGAAATGCACAAAAAAATCATCCCCTCTAAAAAGCTTTGGGGAAAACTCTCGTGCAATTTTATCAATATTATTTAAAAAATCAAAATCGAGCCTTGAAAGCGGGGAAATTTGGGGGTGTGGTTGGATATTTGTTAATGTAATATCGTAGATGTTTTTCTCCAATCTCTTCCATCTATCTTCATATTTACTACTAATTTCAAGGTCAAAATTTTTACAAATCCTAATGTCACAGCGCTGATTTTGCATAAAAACATCAAGCGAATATGCATAATACATATCGCTATCAGTCCTAAGCTCCAGCGTACCGCCGACCTTTAAAACCCTAAGAGCTTCATCTACAAAATAAGGACTTATAACTCTTCTGTGTGGTTTTTTGTCCCACGGGACGGGGAAGTGGATGAATATCTTGGAGAGGGAGTTTGAACGCAAAAATTCCATCAAAATCCGCGAGTCGTAATCTATCAAAACCACATTTTTAAGCCCCAAGATATCGCACTGTTTGGCGGCTTGTTCGATGGAGGGTTTGTGTATCTCTATACCGATGATAAGTTTATCGGGGTTATTTTTGGCTTGGTGTAAAAGGTGTCTGCCGCTACCAAAGCCTATCTCCAAAAATATCTCTTTGTCAAATGTAAAATTTTGCGCGAAAAAATCTATCTGTTTGATGATGGGATTTTTTACTTTTGACCTATTGGAGGCGGGGGTGATATTGCTTGTGATGATATTGCAGGAGGCGTTTTTGGCGTACTCTTCAAGCGCTCTTTGCAAAAATATGACCTGCGAGGGGCGTGAAATTTTTTCGCCTTTTACCAAAAAGGAGTTGTTTTTGCCCTTTATCTGTATAAAGAACTCCTCGCCGCCGCAACGCGTCATAATGTAGTCTGAACTTTTTGAGCTTACTCCCCATAAAAAATCACACCCGCCGCTACTGAACGGTAACGGCGGTTTGTCGATAGAGTCTGTTATAAAATTGGGCATCAGAGCGTTTTAATTTTTAGGAGGGATACTATTGTCGGGAATAGTAATAACAGCCTTTGATGAAGGTTTGGATACAAGTCCGTTCGCGTCGATAGTATAGACGGTGTAGGTGTACTCTGTCCCGGGCTTTACATCATTGTCCACGAAAGTGTTGCGCATCACATTTATATAAGTCAGCGTACCGCTTTTGCTTGCGCGCTCTATGCGGTATCTGTCAGCCCTGTTTGATGTGTCGTACCAGCCTATAAGTATACTGGTGCCGTCGTGTTTTGTCACATTTATGGCAGGCGGAAGGGGCGCTTCAAGTGTAGAGCCCATAGCGGGAATATTTTGTCTTAGGGACTCTAAACCATCCTTATCCGTGACCGTTACATAGTAGTATCTGGCAACGCCATCGTCTTTTATCACATCTTCATAGCTTGTAGCTTTTGTCTTAACCAACAGTGTGTAAAAGAGGTTGGAAAAGTTGGCTCTGTAGACATTGTAGTGCAGGATATTATTAGACGGCGAAGCGTTCCATGAGAGTACTATCTTTTTGGGTAGGTCGCGGGTGGTTTTTATGTTTTCTATGACGGGCGGAAGCGGTTTAGTCTGCGCGTCCACTACTTGGCTTGGTATAGATAAGATGCCGTCGTGAGTTTTAGCCATGACTCTGTATCTGTATGATTTAGAGCCGTCCAATCCGCTGTCTATATATTCGGCGCTAAGTCTGCCCTCTACGGTAGCTAAATGCGTCCATTTTGTCGAACTAAAATCATTTCTCTCCACAACATAAGCTGACACTCTCTCCGACGGATGCGGACGCCAGATGACCTTTATGCGCCCGGGAAGTCCCATCATAGCTTGCACAAAAGGGAGCGGTTCGATGGAGTTTCTTGTGGTTACCCTTATGTTTTCACTTGGGTTTGATTCTAATTTATCTTTTGAGAATGTACTGATTCTGTAGATATATTTGGTTTCGGGGTATAGATTTGTATCCGTAAAGTGTGCGGTATATCTGTCGTTGATAGTCGCTACGCGGTCAAGCGAGCCGTTATTGTTGTCGGCTTCGGCTCTGTAGATGTGATACCCCTCGACTTTTAAATCATGCACAGGCGACCACTCAAGGGCGATTTGCGTTATATCGGGAAGCGTTCTGACGTCCGTAATCGTCGGCAAGTTCGGATCAACAACAGGCTTTCTCGGAGCTGATGGATTTAAGCAGCCGTTAAGCATTAAAGCGCAAAGAAATAGTATCGGCGCGAAGCGTTTCATTGATATTCTCCTCTGTGAAAAATTTAAATAGCTGTTCTTTGAAATCATCATACAAAGGGGCTGTAAAAATCATATTTTCGCCGCTTTTGGGATGAATCAAGTATAAGCTATAAGCATGCAACATAACTCGTTTAATTTTATCTTTTTGGCTCTTAAAACCGTATAAATCATCGCCCAAAATATGCCGTCCGAGCGCATTTAAATGCACCCTTATCTGGTGCGTTCTGCCTGTGTGGAGTTTTGCGGCAATTAGCTCTATATTCTCATCTTCATTGGTAAGCAGTGAGCAAAATGTGCTTTTTGCAACTCTGCCGTTTGGAACGACAGCCATTTTCAAGCGGTTTTTGGGGTTTCTGCCAATAGGCTTGTCCACTATCGTATCATCTTTCAAAGGGTAATCTATAAGCGCCAGATAGTAGCGCCCCAAAGTCCTGCTCTCAAGCTGTTTGGATAGATTGGTATGGGCGGCGTTGTTTTTGGCTACGATAAGCGCGCCGCTGGTCTCTTTGTCTATTCTGTGTACTATGCCGTTTCGCTCTTCGCCGCTTAGGGTGGATAAAGAGATATTTTTTGCCTTCAGCCAGTCTACCAAAGTGGGCTCTTTGACGCTTGGGGCAGGGTGGACGGTAAGATGTGGGGGTTTATTGATGATCAAAATATCATCATCTTCAAATATTATCGGAATATCAAAGTCTATCTCTTGTGTTTCGCGCTTTTTTGGTTCGGGAAATTCTACACATACGCTATCATCGGCATTTAGTCTTAAGCCGGCTTTTATCTGAGTTATGTCGTTTACCGATACAAGCGCGCTTTTTATGAGTTCTGTCACGCTGTTTCTGGAGACGTTAAGCTCGGCTGTTAAGAAGTGGTCTAAACGCACGCCTTGGTTTTGGCAAATAAATCTTTTTGTCTGCACTTTTATCCTTATTTTGTTTTATTATCTGTTATAATACAGAAATTTTTTTAAGAACGGATTGTCAATTGTTCTATATCGATAGACGCATTATAACTCATTTTGATTTTCTTGTGCCCATTATCGTTGTGCCCATTATCGCACTTTCGTATTATCTCATATCCGAGTCGAGCGCGATGCTTGCGACAAAACAGCTTATCTACTTTTCGGTGGGATTTTGCGTATTTTTGTTCTTTTTTCTGCTTCCGATTAGAAGGATTGAGTGGCTCATACCATTTTTTTACTGGCTGGGTATCATACTCTTAGTCAGCGTTGAGTTTTTCGGCTCGCAAAAACTTGGCGGTCAAAGATGGCTTAGCCTCCCGTTTACAGACTTTACAATCCAGCCATCCGAAATATTTAAGCCCATTTTTTTACTGATGTTATGCTATATCATCAAACAAAGCCCGCCCGGACCCAAAGGTTACAACTACAAAGAGTTCATAAGGATAAGCTTTTTTATACTGTTGCCGTTTGTATTGATAGCCAAACAGCCCGACCTTGGCACCGCCGCAGTGGTTTTGGCTATCGGGTATGGAGTACTGTTTATCGTGGGCGTGAATAAGCGCATATGGATAGTGTGTGCCGTTATTGTCGTGATAGCAAGTCCGATTGCCTATAATTTTTTGCACGACTATCAAAAAAAGAGGATCGCGGATTTTTTGAGCGATACGCCAAGCTATCACGTCGAGCAGTCGATTATTGCGATAGGTTCCGGCGGATTGCTCGGCAAAGATAAGGAGGAGGCGACGCAGACACAGTTCAAATTTTTGCCTATAGCGACGAGTGATTTTATATTTCCCGCACTCATTGAACGCAGAGGATTTTTCGGCGGCTTTACTCTGCTTGTACTTTACGCGCTTTTGATATTTCATCTAATGACGCTTTCCGTGGATTTTAAAAACGACTATTTTACGCGCGTGATGGTATCGGGTATCGCGTTTGTGCTATTTATACATATGAGTGCGAATATCGCTATGACTATTGGTTTTGCGCCTGTTGTGGGGATTCCTTTGCCGTTTTTTAGCTACGGGGGCAGCAGCTTTATCACATTCATGATATTTTTCGGTATCTTTGAAAATCTCTTGGCTTTTCGCTTTGATCCGACACATAAATTGGTAAAATATCGTCCATAAATTGTTTTTTAAGGAAAGATAGTTATAATTTCACCCTTAAAACTTTTTGGGTCCTTAGCTCAGTTGGTTAGAGCAATCCGCTCATAACGGATTGGTCGCAGGTTCGAGTCCTGCAGGACCCACCATATCCCTTACTTTACTAACCAAATATATACAAATAAACTATAAATAAGCTGATTTGCAATAGAATAAACCTTTTATTTTAAAAAGGAGTTTTTATGAAAAAATCGGTTGTTTTCATCCCGCTTGCAGTTGTTTTGATAGGCGGCTACTTTGCTTTTAGCATCTTTTACACAAATAAAAAAATAGATGAGTTTTTTCACCACAATGGCGGCGACTTGTATGAGAGGGCAGGCTTTAGATGGAGTTTGGCAAGTGCTAAAACAGGACTTTTCAGCGGCAAATACGAAACGGAAGTTTTTTTCAATGAAGAAAAAATTCTTATTTTTGAACACGATGTGGCGTTTGGCGCGAGATTTAACCCTTTAAAAGTAGGCTCCATACAGACAAAAGGCAAACTTATCAAAAGCGATGAAATACCCGATATAACCGATAAAGAGTTTAATCTAAAAAGCAGTATAACGCTTGGTGGAATCGACACCGATGTCTCCATAAAAAGCGACAGTATAGGCAGGCAAGATATATATTCCGGTGAATATGAAAATTTGACTTGGAGAGATGCAAAAGGGCGCTTTTTTATTTCGTTCGGCAGGGATGAGCTTGATATTAAGGCAAATATCCCGTTTGTCAAATTTGACGGCGCGTGGGATGAGTTTGTCATTGTAGAAGACCAAAAATATGAGAGCCATTCAAGCAAAAAAGAGACGGGAGTGTGGATAGGCGATTCTATCATTGATATAGGCAGGGTAGAGTTTTCGGGTGAACCTATCAGTTTTTCGCTCTCAAAGCTCAAAGCGCGCATGGATATCTTTGCCGATAAGGGTTACACTTTGAAAAACGTAAATAAAATCTCTTTCGATGACTTTAAATACTCCAATATTGACAGTGCGCAAAAGTTGTGGCTTAGCGATATCGTATTTAATATCAACTTGGAAAATTTAGACACCAACAGTATGCGAAAAATATACGAAGCCATAAGCAGTATAGACTTGACAAATGAAGCTCAGGCAAATCTTGTTTTATTGTCACTTTTTGCCTATACATCCGATATCCTCGCCAAACAACCAAAGATCGTGCTTGAAGAGCTCAGCGGCAAATATTCCAACCAAAGCTGCAAAATAAGCGGTTTTGTGCAATATACGGGCGATGGAGATTTGCAGAAAGTTTACACAAGTTTGGATAAAGATATCGTTGCGGAAGTGGACTTTGAGGTTGCGCAAAAGGCGCTCAAAGAGTATTTTAGAGCGGATATTTATAAATATTACTACGGATATGACCCCGAAGATGAGATACAATTTAGAGAGGATGTAGAGAGTGAAGTCGCTTTAAATGTGCAAGAATTTGAGGATGAATTCGACATAAAAGCCGACAAGGGCATATATAAAGGTACGCTTGAGTTTAAAGACGGCGGTTATTTGTTGGACGGAAGACCCTATGAGCCTGCCGGATATGATTTTTAGGTAGTCAAAATGAAAAAACTTTTATCTTTTTTTGCGGGCGTTGTTCTTTTGGCGGCGGTATATTTTTGTTTTAGCGTGGCTTACGCCAACTATCAAACGCATAAATTATTTACTGATGAGGCTGGGTATTTTGATAGATTTGGCATTAAATATGAGTTGATTGAACAGAAAAGAGGGCTTTTTAGTTCGACATATAAAACAAAACTTACGATGATACTTGTGAAAGCGATGAATCCCTCAAATGGCACTTTTATTATAAGTACAACAAATATAGACAGCAAAGCGGAGTTTGGCGTAAGAAGCTTTGATATTTTTAAAATCGGAACCGTGCAGGTGAGTTGTGATTATGATGAGCTTACAAAGGGGCTTTTTAAAAATAGCTCTTTTAGCGGACTTCCAAACAGCACCGTTTGGGATATCGGATTTGATGGTGTAGAGATTACGATAAAAACGGAGCCTGTGGTTTTTGAAATCGGCACAATCAACGCTTCGGATACCCAAATAAATATCACTCAAAGTAACGGCGCCGTTACGCAATATATAAAAGGCTCGTTTGATTCCAAAACTTTTATTATGAAGCAACATATAGAAGATATCGCGCAAGACAGCGGGCAAGTATTTACAGATATGAAAAATTTGACCTCGGATATCGTTTTAAACAGAAACGAACTTGGCACATGGATAGGCGAAGTAAAAATCGCGGCGGAAAAGTATAGTCTTGGTTTTGGCAATAACTCTTTCAACACGCTTTTTGCAAACTATGCTACAAGCGCGCAGAGTAGGGAGCAAAGCAACGGCTTGATGACTTTGGGCTTCAAGATGGGTGCTGATAGACTTGAATTTTTGGCGGGCACTTTTAATATCACGGTAAAAGAAGCTCTTTTAGATATAACGATTTCAAACTTGGAGCAAAACAGCGTAAACGCCATAGCAAATAAAATATCAAAAATCAATCTTGCAATGGATAAGGCGCAAAGAGGACTCATCACAGCGTCCGCCATCCCCGATATAATATTGCTCTTAAAAACAAATCCGGAAATTATCATAGATATAAGAGGTGGATTAGACGATTCGCGGATAAACGAGATAGCGGGACACATAAAATATATCGGCGATAATTTATACGACATAAATCTGTCAAACTGGAGAGAGCATCTGGACTTTGAGTTTGGATATAAAATCGATAAAGAGATGGTAATATCGGGGCTGCAAAAAAGGATAAGAGCAAATTATGAAAGGCGCGGGCAAGCTTCGGAAGAGTTGGATAGTTTGGTAGAAAAAGATATACAAAACAAATTGGACAAACTCCAAAAGTTCGGCGCAGATATAAGCGGCGATATGATAACCGGAGTAGTTGATAAAAATACAGACCTTATGGCGCTATTTTTTTAAAAATATCGCACTGTTTGGCGGCAATCCAAACGGTGCGAAACACTTCTATTTTTTTCAGAGCAATATTAAAAGAGCGGATATCATCTCTTAACTAAATGATAAAATATTTAACAAATAAACCAATCGGCACAACGTTTTTAGTTTTCTTACTTTATGCAAAAATATTATAATTGCAAAAAGATGATTTTAAAAAATATCCGGCACTTATCGTATTATGACAAAATACCTCTAATTTGTTAAAAAAAATAGAAAAAAGAGCCAAAACTTGCCATTTTCTAATCAAAACAATAGCAAAAAGATATTAAAATACCACAATTTAATTGGTCAAAATTGATATCGTCAAACATTTACACACATAATTAAAATTAAGGTAAAAAAAATTGAGCGTCTTGGGTATAGGGACTAAAAGGTCTACTAAAAAAATCGGCAACTTTATAACGCACTTTGTAAAACAAGAGTCGTTTGGTGGTATTTTACTATTTGTCGCCGCTATTTTTGCTATGCTTGCCGCCAATTCGCCTTTTTTATCCGAAATGTATTTTGCATTGTGGCATATGGAGTTTGGCATCACGATAGGCAATTTGAGCTTTATGAGAAATGCGCATTTTTGGGTCAATGACGCTTTAATGGCGCTCTTTTTTCTTATGATAGGGCTTGAGGTAAAACGCGAAATTTTAGTAGGCGAACTGTCAAGTTTTCAAAAAGCGATATCCCCTATATTTGCCTCTGTGGGCGGTATGCTTTTTCCTATCGTTATATTTTTGTATTTTACTTGGGGCGATGAGAGTATGGACGGATTTGCCATACCTATGGGGACCGATACCGCATTCGCGCTTGGCGTTTTGATGCTTCTTGGCAGTAGGATACCGATAAAATTAAAAGTATTTTTGGTAACGCTTGCTATTGCCGACGATATCGGGGCTATTTTGGTTATTGCCGTTTTTTATTCGCGTGATATATCGTTTGATTATCTTGCCCTTGCCCTTAGCGTGACTGCCGTGTTGCTGCTTTTTAATAGATTTGGCATAAGAACGCTTACGGTCTATCTCATAAGCGGCTTGCTTTTGTGGTATTTTTTTTACAAAAGCGGCATCCACGCGACGATTTCAGGGATAGTGCTTGCCTTTACGATACCAATCCACTCTAAGATAAGCAGTTCGGGCTTTTTGGAGCACTTAAGGCTTGCGACAAATGTCTTCTACTCAAACGCCCCCAAAGATTCGCCGCAGGTGCTTTTAAATGCAAAACAGAACAACGCGCTGGAGATGATAGCCCAAGCGTATGACGAAGTGCAAAGTCCGCTTGTCAAATTAGAGCGCAATCTGCACCCCCTTAGCGCTTACTTTATTATGCCCGTATTTGCTTTCGCGAACGCCGGCGTTGTGGCTAAGGGCGGGTTTGAATTTAACAACCTCTTCTGGGGCATCGCGCTTGGACTATTTGTAGGAAAACCTTTGGGGATATTTGCGTTTACATTTATCTTGGATTTTCTGGGTATCTCAAGGAAGCCGAGCAACCTTACCTGGACGCAGATACTTGGCGTAGGATTGGTCGCGGGAATCGGCTTTACGATGTCTATCCTTATCTCCAATCTTGCCTTCGCGGACGAACTCGCCGCGCACGCAACGCTTTCTGTCTTACTGGCGTCGCTTGTGGCTACGGTCGTCTCTATGGGCTTTTTCTTTATATTTTCAAAAAAGGACGATTTGGCAACCGCCGCCGTTTAAAAAGAGAAATTATGATACATTTTTACCTTAATGAGGAGACTATATGCATACACCCGACTACCAGTTGCTTATAAAGCAGCTTCTTTTTACCCCTTTGGCGTACAATCCCAATCAAGAGATTGTCTATAAAAACAACTTTCGTATGACTTACGCGACATTTCACGAACGCGTCTGCAAACTTGCCAATATTTTGACCGAACTTGGCGTTAAAGAGGGCGATACGGTGGCTATTATGGATTATGATTCGCATAGATATCTTGAGTGTTACTTCGCGATACCTATGATAGGCGCTGTTATGCATATGATAAATATCCGCTTAAGCCCCGAGCAGATACTCTACACGATAGACCACGCCCAAGATGACATCATCCTTATAAACAGCGAATTTTTGCCCATCATAGAGCAGATACGAGGCAGGATAGATACGGTAAAAAAATATGTTCTTATGACGGACGACAGCAGCGATGATGTGCGGACGATTTTGCCGCTTGCGGGAGAGTATGAAGAGTTGATGCAAAACGCGTCAAATAGATTTGACTTCCCTGACTTCAGCGAAAACACGCGCGCTACGACCTTTTACACGACAGGCACTACGGGTATGCCAAAGGGCGTTTACTTCTCTCATAGGCAGTTGGTGCTGCACACGATGGGGATTTTAAACTCGCTCGGCACACATACAAGACACGCCAATCTTCACCAAGAAGATGTCTATATGCCCATCACGCCGATGTTTCACGTACACGCGTGGGGGTTTCCGTATATAGCTACATTTATGGGTATCAAGCAGGTCTATCCGGGCAAATATATACCCGATGTACTGCTTGAATTGATAGAAAAAGAGGGTGTTACATATTCGCACTGCGTACCGACCATCATACATATGATACTCAATACCCCCAAAGTCGAGAGCGTGGATTTGAGCCGCTGGAAGATCATCATAGGCGGTTCGTCGATATCTTCGGCGCAAGCTTTGGCGGCTATGAAAAAAGGTATAGATATATTTGTGGGTTACGGTATGAGCGAAACTTGCCCGATACTATCTTTGGCGCAATTAACGCCTGAAATGTTGCAAAAAGATGACGAGGAACAAGCGCACATCAGAAGCAAAACGGGAAGGGCGCTGGGGCTTGTGGATATGAGGATCGTGGATGATGAGATGAATGAAGTCCCCCACGACGGCAAAAGCACAGGCGAGATAGTAGTACGCGCACCGTGGCTTACGGCGGGATATCTAAAAGATCAGAAAAACTCCGAAAATCTCTACCGCGGTGGCTTTTTGCACACGGGAGATATCGCAAACTGCGATAAGGCGGGCTATTTTAAGATAACAGACAGAGAAAAAGATATCATAAAAGTAGGCGGCGAGTGGGTCTCTTCGTTAGAACTGGAGGATATCATCCATAAACACTCATCCGTCAGCGAAGTCTCCGTCGTCTCCATCCCCGACGAAAAATGGGGCGAAAAACCTCTCGCACTCATCGTGACCAAAGCCGAAGACAAAAAGACATTGGAGCGAGAGATAATAAACCTCATAAAAGAGTTCATCAAAAACGGACTCATAGCAAGAGAGGGAATGCTTTTGAAGATCCACTTTACCGACGAGATCCTAAAAACAAGCGTCGGCAAACCAAATAAAAAAGTGATGAGAGAAAAATATAGAGAGCTGTTTGCTTAAAAACAGCCATTTTTGACAAGAGGTGCAAGCCGCATAAAATGATGTTTTAAAATATTATTTTGCGGTGGGCATTTCTTGTCGCTTTTTGAATTTTGATAACGGGCGAAGTCGCCCATTATTCGCATCTGCACGTAACTCCACTTAATTTTATCATCCTATCGCAAGCAGGAATCCAAAATATTGCTTTATGAATTATGAAATACATATCGATATTTTATAATATACTCTATTCCATCCATTTTGGTAACGCCTCGTGCTATAAGTCTATTTGGCGAAGAGTGTTTGAGTTGTTTTTTTGCTGATTTTTTATCGGTATTTTACGCAATGATAAAAGAGACATTTAAAACACTCTAAAAAAAGCGAAAAGTTCGTTTTTTCTATCGTTTTAATCTAAACAGGGTTAAATTTGCTATCTGTATCAAAAACCTTCTTATTTTTTAATACAAGTTGATAATAGCGATAATTTAACCATATAATTACAGAAAAATAATCAAAAAATTTATTCATAGTATATATTTTTATTTTATTTGTGATAAAATTACTTACTTTATCTTTTTGATAAATATTTTACTATTATATGGAGGCTAAAATGTTTGCTTTTTCCAAAAAGATTTTGACGGAAAATCCGTCCGAACATTCAACAAAGTTGGCTTTGGTATCTAAAGATACGATTAGCTCAAAAACATCAACTTTTTTTAAGTTTAAACTCTTCTCTCTCTCTCTCTCTCTCTTAGCAGAGTAGTTTCTATTCTTTTTATCTCCCTATTATTTGCCGGATGCGGTGGTGGTGGTGGAGGAGGCATAGCAGTTGTTGATGCGGCAACACCTTCCATCATATCTCATCCCGGAACTGCCGTGTATACGACAAATAGCGCTCCGGACAACAATCTTACCGTAATCGCCGAAATCAGTGACGGAGGTGTATTATCTTATCAATGGTACAGAAGCGATACGGATAGCAATACGGGCGGTGTGTTAGTGAGTACGGATGGTCCATTTTTCACGCCTCCTACAGATACTGAAGGTACGGTATACTACTATGTTGTAATTACCAACACCAACAGTGCCGTAAACGGAGCAAAGACAACAACGGTTAGAAGTAATCCGGCTAAGATAGTTGTAAATAATAAGGTCAATGCCAAAGTGCCCGATTTGGTCGGACCCCAAGACGGTACATATATAGTGGGTGATTTGGTGGTTCTAACGGTAGCGGCAACTGTGGAAGATAATGGAGTATTGACTTATCAGTGGTACAGAAGCGCTACAAAAACAAACTCGGACGGCACGGCTATACCAGGAGCAACATTTCCTTTTTACCAGTTTGCTACAACCGCTACAGGTGAGTGGTATTACTATGTCGTGGTTACCAATACCAACAGTGCCGTAGATGGAGAAAAGGTAGCAAGTGTTACAAGTTCCGCTGTTAGTGTAACCGTCAAAGATGTAGAAGACAAAGCTCCTAAGATCACAGCTTCACAGCTTGATAGCAAGACATACCCTCAATATGGTGACGCAGATACCCTAAGAGTAACCGCAACCGGCGATAGTTTAACATATCAATGGTACAAAAACGGCGCGGAGATACCCGGAGCAACATCGAACTCTTATACGCCTCCTACAACTGATATAGGCACAACATACTATTATGTTGAAATCACTAATACTTACAATACTGTTCTCGGACCCAAAACGGCAAAAACTGTAAGTCGGACAATAGCAATAACCGTAGGCGTAAATGCCCAAACCCCTACTATCACGACTCAACCCCAAGGCGGCACATTTCCTAAAAATGCACTTGCAAGTCTGACGGTAGCTGCATCTATATCAGATGATGGAGATTTATCTTATCAGTGGTATAAGAATGGCGTGGCGATACCCGGAGCGATATCGAAGACTTACGAACTTCCCGTAGATGAATTATATGAAGCAGACTATTATGTTGTAGTTACCAATACCAACAGTGGCGTAAACGGCAATCAGGTTGTGACTAAAACAAGTCAAACAGTAAAGGTCATTGTCGCACAAAGTTATGT
>JAISQB010000011.1 GCA_031274495.1 Campylobacteraceae bacterium
ATAAATAAGCTATAATACTTTTTAAATTTTATATAAAAGGGTATTGATATGCGAAGGAGTGGCAAAGATGACAAGTCATATCAAAGTTTGTTGGAGTTGTTTGATAGATATCATGAGCAGATAACCAAAGAGATAGTGGCGGAGGAGCAGAAGTTACTTGCGGCTATAAAGCGTCTTGAAAACATAAATTACTCTCAGATAGAAGCTTTTTATTGGTTGACGCGCCGTCTTAGTGTGAAAAGTAGTTTGCCGCCGCTTAGGGGTTGGACTATGTCTCCCGATATTTTGCTGAAACTCCATGAATACATCACGACTGCTATGCCGCGAGTTGTGCTGGAATTTGGTGGTGGTGTGTCTAGCGTTGTTGTGTGTGATGCGTTGCGTCAAAACAGCTACGGTCGTCTTGTGTCGATAGACCATATACGCCAATACAGCGATAAAACGCGTCAGCTTATCAAAAAGGAGTCTTTGGGCAATTTTGTCGACCTGCAAATCTGCCCGCTTGAAGTTTGGCAAGATAAACATATGACAGATGAACAACCTGTTTGGTACTCGAAAAGTTTTTTAGAAAATATTCAAGAAATCGACCTCGTAATAATTGACGGACCCCCTGGCGCCACCTGCAAATATGCACGCTATCCTGCTGTGCCTGCAGTGTATGATAAGTTAAGCGAAAATGCGCAGATCTGGATAGATGACGCCGGACGCGAAGATGAAGCTTTTATATGTGAACAATGGGCGCAAAAGTATGGTTTTAAATTAGAATTTTTGCCTACTGAAAAAGGACTTGGAATTCTAAGTCGTTAGCGTAGCCGGCTATAATGACAAAAAATAAATTTTACAGTATCTTTACAAATCAGAATATATCAAAGCTGAAAATTTGCTACAAAATGGTGATGAGGTTGTTTGCATCGGTATGTGTGTTCATAAAACCACTTTTCTTAGATATAAAACGCCATCTATCGCCATACCTGTGAAAACGTGTATTCAAAAAAATATTTGACAAAGCACCAAAACTACTAAATTGGAATTAATCGGTTGCAGGTTTTTTATTTTACGGTAATTAAAGAAAAAAACGACAAAAAGATTACTATTTGGAGCGGAGTATTTTGCTCTGCCATTATAAAATTTACGAAGTTGGCATAAAACAACATATCCTACCGCATTGCCCATTCCCAAAACGGTATGAGTTCGCACACGAGTCCCTCGTCTTTGTATCTGCCTTCGTTGCCCAATGTTACTACTTGTAAATTTGTGATGCCGAGTGTTTTTAACTCTTTTGTGAGTTTTTTGAAGCGTTGTTTTATGAGTTCGGGTTGTAGAAATGGTACGCATAGCACGCCTAAGGATAGGGTTGGTAGATAGAAGTCAAGGGTGGATGTGTAGAAGATCTGCCGCTCTTTTTTTATGAGTTCGCAAAAGATGATGTTTTGAAATTTGAGCATAAAGTCTTTTTCAAATGTAAGTGCGTTTTTTAGGGCGAAGTCTGCGAAATAGAGTTTTTTCGCCGCGCCCGCTTTGTCAAATCTGCTCACAAAATAGATAAAATGCTCCTCTTCAAATTCGGCTATTTTGGCGTAAATCGTATCTTTGGAGAGCTTTATTTTGGGTCTTAAAAGTTCATAGAGTCTGTGTACACTAAGGGGGACTCCTTGTAAGAGCGCGATGATTTTTAGCAACGAAAAGGAGTTGGGGACATATGTTTTTAGCATCGCTTGGATTTGCCTGTGGCGCGCCTCAACGCCGCTTAGGGCTATCTGCGGATATGTGCCGCTCTTCTCAAAAAGGCTGAATATCCCCTCTATATTTTGATGTTTTTTATCAAAGCTGAACGACACAAACTCTTCAAAATCCAACAGCGGTACAAAAAGGTTCGTAAAGCCCTCGATATCAAGCTGTTTTGTACTGCTTAGGATGATATTTTCGGCTCCGGGAATATCGCACTGAAAATCAAAATGTTCCAAAACGACAAGCTTGATGAGGTTTTTGTCTATGAAATTTTGAAGTGATGTTATCTCCTCTGCCTCCACTCTTACATCGGAAAAGTCTATATATAGCAGCTCTTTGCGCGAAAATTTGCCAAGATGGTCTATGATGATGGAGCTTTTGCCGCTAAATCTTGTACCGAAAATCGCCGTTTTTTTGGCCGTTATCTCATATTTGCGCGGCAAAAATCTGCGCGCTTTTGGGGGATTGTCGTAAAGAATCTCTAAAATATCCATATCGCCTCTTTAATAAATGTGCTTCTAACACGCATAGTTACGCCGCCGTCAAACTCTTTTAAAAACATATTTTCTCTTTTTATAAAATTACTCATCGTAAATATCCCTCATAATATTTCCTTTTGATAAGGAAAAAAATATAGAGAATTTTACCACAAAACCTTTAAAAAGCGCCAAAACTATTGACTTTTAGAGAAAGTTTGAGTAAAATCACGTTCCTTTTTAAGTCATCAACGGCTATTTTAAGGGCAGGACGCGCCTGTTTGGGCGTGAAAGTTCCTCGCAAAAACAGTTCACAGATGACAAGTTCTTTATTTAAGGGATTCTCATGGAGAAAATTCGTCTTAAGCTAAAAGCTTACGATCACAGAGTGTTAGACCGTTCAGTTGCTTCAATAGTAGAAGCCGTAAAGCGTACAGGTGCCGAGATAAAGGGTCCCATTCCGATGCCTACAAAAATTAAGCGCTACACAGTGCTTAGATCTCCTCACGTAAACAAAGATTCACGCGAACAATTTGAAATGCGAATTCATACAAGAATGATTGATATCGTTGCGGCTACGACCGATACGGTTGATTCACTTATGAAACTTGACTTGGCTCCTGAGGTCAATGTCGAAGTTAGAGCTATGGGTAAGTAAAGGGAAAATGATGGAATTTATAGTAGAAAAAATTGGAATGAGCAGAACGATAAGCGTTCCGAGCACGCCTGTGACACTGCTTCGCATTGTGAAAGCAAAAGTGTGCCAAGTCAACGAAAAGGGCAGCGCTCTTGTAGCCTACAGCGGCAACAAACAGAAAAACAAAGCGATAGCCGGACAGCAGAAAAAGTACAACCTAAGCGCTGAGTTCAACACTTTTGCCACATTGGAAAAAGTTGCGAACACAGAGGCGGGCGATCTGGATATCTCATCTTTAGAGGCTGCGAAACTTTTTCAGATCACCTTTAAAAGCAAAGGTAGAGGCTTTAGCGGTTTGATAAAAAGACACGGATTTGCAGGCGGACCTGCGGCACACGGCAGTAGATTTCACAGAACCGGAGGTTCTATAGGTAACCGCGAATGGCCCGGACGCGTTCAAAAAGGACGCAAAATGGCGGGACATTACGGCAATGAGACGACAAGCGTGAGAAACAGCTTTGTTTCATTCGACGCTTCAAGCGGTATTTTGGCGGTAAAAGGTTCAGTGTCGGGTGCCAATGGCGCACTTGGACGAGCAAGGATAGTTAAATGAGTACAGCAAACATAAAAGCAATCGTTTTAGATGAGACATTTAAAAAAACAGGCGATTTTGATTTGCCGCAAGAGTATGCGGAGATAAATTCGCACAATCTCTATCTTTATACAAAGTCTTATTTGGCAGCATTAAGAGCAGGCACTGCGCATACGAAAAACAAAGGCTCAGTCAGCGGCGGCGGCAAAAAACCGTGGAGCCAAAAGGGCAGAGGCGGCGCGAGAGCGGGAAGCTCAAGGTCTTCCGTATGGGTAGGCGGCGGTTCGGCATTCGGACCAAGAGGCAATAGAAACTACGACCTAAAAGTCAACAAAAAACAGAAAAAATTAGCTTTGGCATACGCGCTTTTTGAAAAAGCAAAAATAGGCGCGCTTTTTATAGTTGATTCATTGGAAATTGCCAGCGGAAAAGCTAAAGATGCCGCAGCTCTTGTCAAAACTCTCAATCTAAGAGACGCCCTTATCGTAAAAGATTTGGTTGATGAGAAGACATTTTTGGCGTTTAGAAATCTTAACAACTCTTACCTTGCGGATGCCGGTGAGTTAAATGCTTATATGGTTGCCGTATTTCACGCGGTTGTTATAGAGAAATCCGTATTAGAAAATATAATAAAAGAGGGCTAAGATGGCAGATATTACTGATATTAAAGCGATACTCTACACTGAAAAGAGTTTGAGTATTCAAGAGGACGGCACGGTAGTTATCCAGACCTCTCTTCGTATGACAAAGAACAGATTAAAAGAGGTTTTGAAGGAGTATTTCGGCTTCTCTCCTCTTAAAGTAAACTCTCTTCGCGTCAATGGAAAGACAAAGAAATTTCGCGGAGTAATCGGCGAGAGAAACAGTTACAAAAAATTCTATGTCAAGCTGCCTGAGGGCGCTAGACTTGAAAATGTGGAGGCGTAAAGATGGCGATTAAAACATATAAACCTTATACTCCAAGCCGCCGTTTTATGAGCGGATTAGAGAGCAATGATATTACGGCTAAGCCAAGCGTCCCTTCACTGCTTGTAAAACTGCCCGTAACATCAGGCAGAAACAGTTACGGACGCATCACATCAAGACATAAAGAGGGTGGCGCTCGAAAACTCTACAGAATTATCGACTTCAAAAGGACAAAATTCGGTGTAGAGGGAAAAGTAGAAGCTATCGAATATGATCCCAATAGAAACTGTAGGATAGCTCTTATATCCTATAAAGACGGCGACAAAAGATATATCATCCAGCCTTCAGGTCTTAAAGTGGGAGATGTTGTCGCATCTGCCGAGAGCGGACTTGATATTAAGCCGGGTAACGCGATGAAGCTAAAATCAATACCTATAGGTACGATTTTACACAATGTCGAACTAAAACCGGGCAAAGGCGGACAGATAGCAAGAAGCGCCGGCGGTTACGCGCAGCTTATGGGCAAAGAGGACAAATATGTCATCTTAAGACTTCCAAGCGGCGAGATGAGACAAGTTTTGGCTGAATGTATGGCGACGGTTGGCGTTATAGGAAACGAAGATTGGTCGAATGTCACGATAGGTAAAGCTGGACGAAACAGGCACCGAGGCATTAGACCGCAAACCAGAGGTTCTGCGATGAACCCTGTTGACCACCCGCACGGCGGAGGCGAGGGCAAGAAAAATTCAGGACGCCACCCCGTTACTCCTTGGGGCAAACCTACCAAGGGTGCGAAAACTCGCAAAAGAAAAGCGAGCGATAAATTGATTATTTCCAGAAGAAAAGGAAAATAGCGATGGCAAGATCACTTAAAAAAGGACCTTTTGTAGATAGCCACCTTGAAAAAAAGGTAGTTGTTGCAAAATCGTCCAATGATAACAAGCCGATAAAGACTTGGTCAAGAAGAAGTACGATTACGCCCGATATGATTGGGCTGACGCTAAATGTTCATAACGGCAAGACATTTATCCCCGTGTATGTTACCGAAAATCACATCGGTTATAAACTCGGCGAATTTGCTCCTACGCGTACATTTAAGGGCCACAAAGGCTCCGTTCAAAAGAAAATCGGTAAATAAGGATAGATGATGAGTAATGCAATATTAAAATTTATCCGCCTATCACCGACTAAAGCGCGTTTGATAGCAAGGGAAGTACAGGGTATGAATGCGGAATTGGCGCTTGCGTCTTTGGAGTTTACGCCAAATAAAGGTGCGAAAATCATCTCTAAGGTTATCGCTTCTGCTGTTTCAAACGGCGGATTTGAGCCAAGCGAAGTTGTCGTCTCCTCTTGCAGAGTGGACGCAGGACCGGTACTAAAACGCTTTATGCCTCGAGCACGCGGCAGCGCTTCGTCTATCCGCAAACCCACATCTCACGTATTTGTGGAAGTAAGCAAAACAAAGAAGGAAGATTAATTATGGGTCAGAAAGTAAATCCGATTGGTCTAAGACTTGGAATCAACAGAAATTGGGAATCAAGATGGTTTCCCGGAAAACAAGTTCTCGCTCTTAATATAAGTGAAGATTATAAGATAAGAAAATTCTTGAAAAAAGAGCTTTTTTACGCGGGTGTGAGCCAGATATTGATCGAGCGTACTGCAAGAAAGTTGAGAGTAACCGTTGTTGCTGCGCGCCCCGGAATCATCATAGGCAAAAAGGGCTCCGACATTGAGAAGCTAAAAGAGAAACTCCAGCAGCTTGTCAACAAAGAGGTCAATGTAAACATCAAAGAAGAGCGCCGTCCGCAAGCATCAGCTCAACTTGCCGCAGAAAATGTAGCAATGCAGCTTGAGCGAAGGGTAGCGTTTAGACGCGCGATGAAAAAAGTGATCCAAGGAGCGCAAAAATCAGGCGCAAAAGGTATCAAAATCAGCGTCTCCGGTCGTCTTGGCGGAGCTGAGATGGCAAGAACAGAGTGGTATTTGGAAGGAAGAGTTCCTTTGCATACCCTAAGAGCAAAAATTGATTACGGTTTTGCGGAAGCTTATACAACATACGGAATTATAGGCGTTAAAGTTTGGATTTTCAAAGGCGAAGTTCTTTCAAAAGGAATTCAAGCAGAAAAGACAAGCGAAGAGCCCAGAAAACCTAAAGCTCCGAGAGTTAAAAAAGAGAGGAGTAATTAACAATGTTAATGCCCAAACGCACAAAATACAGAAAGCAGATGAAGGGTCGCAACCGCGGTAAAGCTACGCGCGCGACGACAATCGCTTTCGGAGATATAGCAATAAAAGCCGTAGAGGCAGGCAGAATCAACTCGCGCCAGATAGAAGCGGCCCGTATCGCTTTGACAAGACACGTCAAAAGACAGGCTAAAACTTGGATTAGAGTATTCCCCGATAAGCCGATCACGAAAAAACCGTTAGAGACGAGAATGGGTAAAGGTAAGGGTAGTGTTGAATTATGGGTTATGAACATCAAGCCCGGACGCATTATTTATGAGATTGCCGGAGTTGATGAGCAGTTGGCAAGAGAGGCTTTAACATTGGCTATGCATAAACTCCCTTTTAAAACAAAAATCATAACCAGGGATAGTGAAAATGAAATATACTGAGTTAAATGAGAAGAGCGTCCAAGACTTGAACGCGTTATTAAAAGAGAAAAAGGTGCTTTTGTTTAGATTAAAGCAAAAGCTTAAAACTATGCAGCTGACAAACCCTAACGAAATTAGCGATGTTCGTAAAGATATCGCTAGAATCAGTACAGCAATCGCAGCGGCGAAATAAAGATTAAGGGTTCAAAATGGCATTAAAAAGAGAAATTCAAGGCGTTGTAGTACAAAAGGCCGGAGATAAGACAGCTACTGTTTTAGTAGAGCGAAGAGTTATGCACCCAAAATACAGAAAAATTGTTAAAAGATTTAAAAAATATTTGGTGCACGACGAGGCAAACGAATCAAAAGCGGGAGATGTGGTCTTAGCAGTTGAGTGCAGACCTCTATCTAAGAGAAAATCTTTCCGTTTAAAAGAGATTGTTACGGCGGGAGTTGAGTAATGATTCAAAGTTTTACAAGACTTGCCGTTGCTGATAACAGCGGCGCGAAAGAGATTATGTGCATCAAAGTTTTGGGCGGCAGCAAAAGAAGATATGCCACAGTCGGCGACGTTATCGTTGCGTCTGTTAAAAAAGCCATTCCAAACGGAAAGATGAAAAAAGGTCAAGTTGTAAAAGCGGTTATAGTAAGAACAAAAAAAGAGATTCACCGTGAAAACGGCTCTTTGATTCGCTTTGACGAAAATGCGGCGGTCATACTTGACAATAAAGGCGAGCCGATAGGAACGAGAATTTTTGGACCTGTTAGCCGTGAAGTAAGATATGCTAACTTTATGAAAATCGTCTCTTTGGCGCCGGAGGTTCTATAATGGCTAAAATAAAATTTAAAAAGAACGATGTGGTAAAAATTATCGCAGGCGATGATAAGGGCAAGAGCGGAAAAGTTTTGCACGTATTCCCCAAAACTTCACAAGTTATCGTTGAGGGATGCAAAGTGGCTAAAAAAGCCGTCAAACCAAGCGATAAAACAAAAAATGGCGGATGGGAAAACAAAGAGATGCCTATCCACGTCTCAAATGTAGTGAAGGCAGAGGAGCAATAATGAGTACGCTTAAAGTTAAATTTAACAATGAAATAAAGCCTGTTTTGGCTAAAGAGTTAAATATCCAAAACCCTATGCTTATTCCGGCTGTCGAAAAGGTTGTCATAAGCGTGGGTGCGGGCGATTCTGCTAAAGATATGAAAGTTATGCAAAATATGGCTGACACTATCTCGCTTATAGCCGGTCAAAAATCCATCATTACAAACGCTCACAAATCTGTTGCGGGCTTTAAAGTAAGAGAGGGTTTTCCCGTGGGTATCAAAGTTACGCTAAGGGGTGCGAATATGTACAACTTCTTAACGAAACTTATCTCCGTGGCGCTTCCCAGAGTGAAAGACTTTAGGGGCTTGCCAAGAAACGGATTTGACGGACGCGGCAACTATAACTTCGGTCTTCAAGAGCAGCTTATGTTCCCCGAGGTTGAGTATGATAAGATCATCAAAACGCACGGTATGAACATAACTGTCGTAACGACGGCTAAAAATGATAAAGAGGCGTTTAGACTATTGGAATTAATCGGTATTCCGTTTGTAAGAGGACATAAATAATGGCCAAGAAATCAATGATTGCCAAAGCGGCAAGAAAACCTAAGTTTGAAGTGCGGGGATATACTCGTTGTAAGATATGCGGACGCGCGCGCTCCGTATATAAGGATTTTGGAATTTGCCGTGTGTGCCTAAGAAAAATGGCAAACGAGGGGTTAATTCCCGGACTAAAAAAAGCAAGTTGGTAAGGAAATCTAATGATAAATGATTTGATTGCAGATGCTTTGACGCGCATCAGAAACGCTTCTATGAGAAGACTTGACGTTACCCGTCTTATCCACACAAAAGCCGTAGAGGCTATCTTGAAAGTTTTTCAGGATAAAGGCTATATCGAGAGCTTTAATGTGGCGGAAGAGGGCAACAAAAAATTCATAAATGTTGTGTTGAAGTATAATGACAGAGGCGTAAGCGTCATAAATGAGATAAAGAGAATTTCAACTCCAGGTCGTAGAGTCTATAAAGGCTTCGATGAAGTTAAAAGATTTAAAAGCGGGTACGGAACTCTTGTTTTGAGCACCTCAAAAGGTGTTTTGGATAATGAAGAGGCGCACAAAATCGGCGTCGGCGGCGAGCTGCTTTGCAGCATTTGGTAATGAGTTTGGGACTTTTTATGGTATTCGATAACCATTCAAAAAAGTAGAATTATCGTAGAACATGTAGAAAGGATAATAATGTCAAGAATCGGTAAACAGCCCGTAGCTATCCCTAATGGATTAGAGGTTAAGCTTGAAGGCAATGTGTTAGTTTTTCAAAAAGGCAACTTAAATAAAGAGCTGGACACAAAAGGTAATGTTTTCACTAAAATAGAAGACGGCAAAATAGTTTTTTCTCCAAAGGGCGAAGACAAACAGTCAAACGCTTTTTGGGGAACATACAGAGCGCTATGCAACAATGTAATCGTAGGGCTTACGAAGGGTTTTGAGAAAAAACTTGAGATTAACGGAGTAGGTTATAGAGCGGCTGTAAACGGCAAATTGCTTGAATTGCAGCTGGGATATTCGCACCCCATAAAATATGATATACCCGAAGGCGTTCAAATCACTGTTGAGAAAAATACGGTTACGATATCGGGCAGCGACAAACAGCAAATCGGACAAATCGCAGCCAAAATACGCGGTTTTAGACCACCGGAGCCATATAAAGGCAAGGGCGTCAAATATGCTGATGAGATCATCATCCGTAAAGCCGGCAAGACTTCTAAGAAGTAAGGGGAGATAGATGAGAGAAAATATATTAGAAAACAAACTTAAACTTCGCGTAAAACGCAAAAGAAGAATAAGAGCGAAAGTATCAGGCACATCAAGCTTGCCGAGAGTTTCGGTTTTTAGGTCAAACAGACATTTTTACGCGCAGGCGATTGACGATGTCAACGGAACTACGATTGCGGCTGTGGACGGCAAAAAACTCTCCCTGAAAGCCAACAAAAATGATGCGGCGGAGTTAGCAAAAGCATTCTCCGAAAGTCTCAAATCAAAAGGCATAGAAAAAGTTGCGTTTGACAGAAACGGCTATTTGTATCACGGCGTTGTAGCGGCATTCGCGAACGCGCTCCGCGATAACGGCATTACGCTGTAAAGTGAGGGAAAAGGTTAATGGAAAAAATTAATAAAGAAGAGTTTGAAGAGGTAATCGTCAATATCGGGCGTGTAACAAAGGTCGTAAAGGGCGGACGAAGATTTCGTTTTACAGCCCTTGTCGTAGTCGGCAACAAAAAAGGGCTTGTCGGATATGGTTTCGGAAAAGCTAAAGAGGTCCCCGACGCCATAAGAAAAGCTGTGGACGATGCGTTTAAAAATATCGTCTCAGTAGAGATAAAAGGCTCAACCATCGCTCACGATATCGAAGTTAAATTTAACGCGAGCAAGATTCTTTTAAAACCTGCCAGCGAAGGTACGGGCGTAATCGCCGGCGGCTCTACAAGACCTGTTGTGGAGTTGGCGGGCATTAAAGATATCCTCACAAAATCGCTTGGCTCAAATAACGCCGCGAATGTGGTAAGAGCGACGATAAAAGCTCTTAGTATGATTAAAAGCCAAAGATAAAAGGATAAAAAGATGTCATTAAATAATCTTAAGCCCGCTTCCAAATCAACCCACTCTAAAAAAAGAGTAGGTCGCGGACAAGGCAGCGGCAACGGCAAAACGGCAGGACGCGGCAACAAAGGTCAAAAAGCGCGTACCGGCTACAAAATAAAAAGAGGCTTCGAGGGCGGACAACAACCACTTCAAAGAAGACTTCCAAAAGTCGGCTTTACCTCTAAAATAGAGAAACCTTACACTATCAACGTGGACAAAATCACAGCCGTGGCGGCTCTATCGGAAATTACCATAGAGAACATCAAAAGCGTGCACAAATTGTCCGGCAGCGTTGTAAAGGTAAAACTTATAGGAGTTGGCGCCAAAGAGTTATCATCTAAAATCAAAGATGAAAACATAACATTTAGCGGAAGTGAAAAATGAACAAGCAGCTAACCAACAGAATTTTATTTGTGTTGGTGTCTCTTTTTGCATACAGGGTGCTAGCTTATGTAGGTGTTCCGGGCGTAAATATTGATGTCATCAAAAGCTTTTTTGACGACAACAGTTCAAACGCTCTGGGACTCTTTAATATGTTCAGCGGCGGTGCGGCTGAGAGATTTAGCATTATCTCCTTGGGTATTATGCCCTACATTACCGCCTCCATCGTTATGGAGTTGATAGCCGCTACATTTCCAACTATCGGTAAACTCAAAAAAGAGCGCGACGGTATGGTCAAATATATGCAAATCATCCGTTACGCTACGATATTTATCACCATCGTACAAGCTGTAGGCGTATCTATCGGACTTCAAAGCATCGGCGGCGGCGAGAGCGCTATCACGATAGAGATGTCAAAATTCGTCCCAATCGCGGCGATATCAATGCTTGCGGGCACGATGCTTCTATTGTGGATTGGCGAACAGATAACAAAACACGGCGTCGGAAACGGCGTTAGTATCATTATCTTCGCCGGTATAGTTTCGGGTATCCCGACAGCTATAGGCGGAACTATCAAACTTCTTAATATGGGCGACCTTAACTTTTTCGTAGTTCTTGCTATCTTTGTTATCATCATAGCGACGGTGGGAGCTATCATCTTCGTAGAACTTGGCGAGAGAAGAATCCCCATATCATACTCAAGAAAAGTTGTAATGCAGAACCAAAATAAGCGCATTATGAACTATGTGCCTATCAAAATCAACCTAAGCGGCGTTATACCGCCGATTTTTGCTTCGGCTGTTTTGATGTTTCCGGCGACCATTTTACAAGCCAGCACAAATCCTATCATCCTTAGCATTAACGACTTTTTGAGCCCTAACGGATACTTTTTCAACCTTTTGATGTTTTTGTTTGTCGTATTTTTCGCCTACTTTTACGCTTCCATAGTTTTTAACGCGAAAGATATCTCCGAAAACCTCAAAAAACAGGGCGGATTTATCCCTGGCGTTCGTCCGGGTGCCAGTACGGCGGAGTTTTTAAATGAGACAGCAAGCCGCTTGACCTTTTGGGGAGCTATATATCTGGCTCTTATCTCCACACTGCCGTGGGTGCTTGTTAAACTTATGGGCGTGCCTTTCTATTTCGGCGGCACATCCGTTTTGATCGTCGTTCAAGTCGCTCTTGATACGATGAGAAAGATAGAGGCGCAAATCTATATGAGTAAATATGAGACGCTAAGCGCCGTTGGTCTTTAATAGATGTCTATCAGTTTAAGACGCCCCGAAGAGATTAAAAAAATCGCAGCCGCATCAAGAGCGGTTGCGAAAACGTTAGACTACCTCACAGAACAGATTAGACCCGACATCACCACAAAAGAGTTAAATAACCTTGCCGAAGAGTATATAAAAAGTCTGGGCGGACGAGCTGCGTTTAAGGGCTTGTACGGCTTTCCTGACGGCGTTTGCATATCTGTAAATGAGGTTGTTATCCACGGTATCCCAAATAGTTATAAACTAAAAGAGGGCGATATCGTGAGTCTTGATGTTGGCGTTGAGATAGATGGTTGGTACGGCGACGCCGCTAAGACTGTCGGCGTGGGCAAGATAGACAAAAGGGATGAGGACTTGATAAGCTGCTCCTATGGCGCTTTGATGCACGCTGTGGATATCATACGCGATGGGATGCGCTTTAAAGAGCTCTCATATGAGATAGAAAAGTATATCATCAAAAGAGGTTTTGTGCCTCTTCGCGGATATTGCGGACACGGCATAGGCAGGCGTCCTCACGAAGAGCCTGAAATACTAAATTATCTGGAGGGCGGCAATCCAAACCAAGGCCCTAGGATAAAAGAGGGTATGGTGTTTTGCGTAGAGCCTATGATATGTGTTAAAGAGGGAACCCCAAAGGTTTTAGACGATAAGTGGTCTGTTGTTTCCGTTGACGGAATGCGCACGAGCCACTATGAGCATACGATAGCGATAGTAGATAAAAAAGCTAAGATTTTGTCTATCGATAGTGAATTTTGATACGGAGAAATAATGGCAAAAAACGATGTAATCGAACTTGACGGCAAGGTGGCTGAAGCATTGCCAAATGCCAATTTTATGGTGGAGCTTGAGAATAACCACAAAGTATTGTGTCATATCTCAGGTAAAATGAGAATGCATTATATAAAAATAATGCCCGGAGATAAGGTCAAAGTAGAACTAACCCCCTACAGTTTGGATAAGGGACGTATAACTTACCGCTATAAATAATATTTTTAATTCCGCTTTAAATGTTTGCGCAGACCATAGCGTGGACGCGGGATAAAAAATAGCTTTTTATAAGTAAGCTATCAGGTAAAGTTTTGTATAATTGACCCTTTTTGTAAGACTGCGTGAAGAATTGTTGAAAAAGGTACCACTTATTTTTTCAACAGTTGGTTTGGATTTTTTCTCCAAACCTCTTCCGTTTACTCAAGTGGAATAAATTTGGGAGATTGAGAATGAAAGTGCGCCCTTCTGTAAAGATGATGTGCGATAAGTGTAAGGTGATTAAACGCAAAGGCGTTGTAAGAGTTATTTGCGCAAATCCAAAACATAAACAGCGACAAGGATAGAATAGATGGCAAGAATTGCAGGTGTAGACTTACCCAACAAAAAACGGGTTGAGTACGGACTAACTTATATTTACGGCATCGGTCTTCATACTTCCCGCTTGATTTTAGATGCTACAGGCATCTCGTATGACAAAAGAGTTCAAGAGCTTACCGAAGATGAAGCGGCGGCTATCAGAAATGAGATACAAAGCCACTTTACCGTTGAGGGAGATTTGAGAAAAAATGTCGCGATGAATATCAAGTCGTTGATGGATATCGGTAGCTATCGCGGTATAAGACATAGAAAAGGACTTCCCGTACGCGGACAGAAGACAAAGACCAACGCTAGAACCCGCAAGGGCAAAAAGAAGACCGTTGGCTCAAAAGCAAGTTAAGGCAGAGGTAGATTAATATGGCAAAACAGAAAGTTGTAAGAAAGAAAGTTGTCAAAAAAAATATTGCTAAAGGCATTGTCTATATCTCTGCTACATTTAACAACACGGTTGTAACTGTCACGGATGAGATGGGAAATGTTATAGCTTGGAGCAGCGCAGGCTCTCTTGGTTTTAAAGGAAGCAAAAAATCCACGCCGTATGCGGCTCAACAAGCTGTGGACGATGCGTTAAATAAAGCTAAAGAGCACGGTATAAAAGAGGTCGGTATAAAAGTTCAAGGACCGGGCTCAGGTCGCGAAACGGCGATAAAGAGCATAGGCGCTTACGAGGGAATTCGCGTGGTTTTCTTAAAAGATATCACTCCGCTGCCTCACAACGGTTGTCGCCCTCCAAAACGACGACGCGTATAAGTTTTAAAGATAATAGGAGAATAGAAAATGTCAAGATATAGAGGACCTGTTGAAAAACTTGAACGAAGATTAGGCGTTAGTCTTGCGTTAAAAGGAGAGAGAAGACTAGCCGGCAAGAGCGCGCTTGATAAAAGACCTTATGCGCCCGGGCAGCACGGACAAAGAAGAACGAAACTCAGCGAATACGGTTTGCAACTAAAAGAGAAACAAAAAGCGAAATTTATGTACGGCTTATCTGAGAGACAGTTTAGTAAACTGTTTGAAGACGCCGCCAGAAAAGAGGGAAATACGGGAGCCAATCTTATAACATTCATCGAGCAAAGACTTGATAATGTTGTCTACAGAATGGGCTTTGCCACAACTCGCCGCTTTGCAAGACAAATCGTAACGCACGGACACATTTTAGTGGACGGACAAAGAGTGGATATCCCTTCATACCGCGTAAAAGTAGGACAGAAGATAGAGGTCGCCGAAAAGACGAAAAAGAACCCGCAAGTTCAAAGGTCTTTGGAGCTTACCGCGCAGACGGGTATCGTTTCGTGGGTAGATATAGATAAAGATAAAGTATTCGGCATATTCACAAGATTGCCGTTAAGAGAAGAGGTTATCATTCCGATTGAAGAGAGATTGATTGTAGAGCTCTACTCTAAATAATAAGGAGCATACATTATGATGACAAAAATTAACACATCAGCTTATGTTCCCACAGAGCTGACTGTAGAAAATATAGGCGAAAATAGTCTTAAGATTAGCGTTTATCCGTTTGAGACAGGGTTTGGTATAACCCTGGCTCATCCGCTTCGCCGTTTATTGTACGCAAGCACTGTAGGTTTTGCCCCGACATCGGTCAAGATAGAGGGCGTTACGCACGAATTTGACAGTATGAGAGGTATGTTTGAGGATGTCGCGAACTTTATCATAAACTTAAAAGCTATCCGCTTTAAGCTTAAAGACGCCAATCCTAAAACAGTCGTAAACTACTCGTTCAAAGGACCAAAAGAGATAAAAGGCGCCGACCTTATCAACGACGAAGTTGATATAGTAACGCCTGAAATTCACTTAGCGACCATCAATGAAGACGCAGAGCTTAACTTCACAGTCGTGATAGAGTGTGGCATAGGATATGTTCCAAGCGAGATTATCCGCGAGCACGCAAGCGACGGTTTTATCGCGCTTGACGCATTTTTTACGCCCGTTAAAAAGGCTATGTACGATATTGAAAATATTCTTATCGAAGATAATCCCGATTACGAAAAAGTGGTATTTACCATAGAAACGGACGGACAGATATCTCCGATGGACGCTTTCAAACACTCTTTGAAGGCTATGTACGATCAGATGAGCGTATTTAGCAATATACTTGACTCCAGCGTCAGCGTTCAAAGCGCGGATGCGGGCAAATTTGCGATCCTTTTACAGAATATCAACGATTTGAATTTGAGCGTAAGAAGCTTCAATTCGCTTGATAAAGCGCAGATAAAATATGTTGCGGAGATTGCGCTTTTGAGCGACAATGAGCTTAAGAACCTGAAAAATTTGGGCAAAAAATCTCTTGATGAGATTAAAGCCGTGATGGAAGAGATGGGATTTCCGGTAGGAAGCCTCTCACCTGAAGACGCTGAAGCTTTGTCAAAAAAAGTCAGCGAATTAAAAGCGAAATAAGGGATAAGTTATGAGACATAAACACGGATATAGAAAATTAGGGCGCACATCTTCTCACAGAGGCGCGCTTCTTAAAAATTTGACTATAGCCATTGTGAAACAGGGCAAAATAGAGACAACCCTTCCAAAAGCAAAAGAGCTTAGAGGTTTTGTTGAAAAGCTTATCACAAAGGCAAAAAAAGGTGACCTAAATGCGCACAGAGCGATATTTGCCGTGTTGCAAGATAAAGAGTCTGTAAAAAAATTGGTAACCGAAATAGCTCCTAAATATGTTGAGCGAAACGGCGGTTATACAAGAATCATCAAAACAAGAATCCGCCGCGGCGATGCGGCAGAGATGGCGTTTATACAGTTAGTATAAAACTATCTCACCTCTGTTTTAAGCGGGAGGGTAAACCCCTCCCTTCTAAAACAGAATCAAATCTACAACGATACCATTCTACTGCTTTTAACCACCTACATTCAAAATAAGCGCAAGTTGATTTTAGCGTGTAATGCAAATCTTATCTTTTGCAAGTTTATCTATCTCGTCTTTGTTAAAATATCTATAGTTTTGGCAGGTTTATTCGAAAAAGTATTTTATCTCTACATCCAAGACTTTTGCTATTTTGTAGAGATGTTCCAGATTAAAATGTTTATTGTCTATAAGAATTTCAGGTTTGGCAACCGAGGAGACAGATTTAAATCCTATAGACAAGGCAAGCTCCAATTGGCTAACGCCCCTTTCGGCTCTTAATTTTTTTACTTTCTTGCCAATATTTTCGTAAAAAACTTTTATCTCATCGCTTGTGAATTCAATCGGCTCAATGGAAAACTTGTCCAAATTCACTTCCCTATAGTAATTAATTTCAATGCAAGTTTAGATGTAATATAATTCTTTCACAATTCACTATGGTAAAGTTTTATTTCAAATAATGGAGGATTTTTAAAACTCAACTTAAGTATAGTGATTAATCGGCATAAAAAGCGTCGCCTTTGACAGGGCTGTTGTAGATTGTTTCATTGATAAAGGAGGAAACAATGCGTTTTATGGGAAAAATTTTGGTCGCGGCAGTTGCCGCAGGATTGTTTTGCAATACACTTATCGCCGCGGAAAATGGATTTGTCGCGCGAATAGGCTTTGGTTCATCAAGTGGGAAAACGGAAGTTTCTTCCGGAGGAGTTACCGATGAAGGCTCAGATAGGGGCAACACATTTGATATATACGCCGGCTATCGTATGCAAAATGCGCAATTTGGACTCTCTTATGCAAAAGCTAATTTTGACGGAGGCGATGCAAATTATATTTTAGCAAGCGGCGCTTATGTCGTTGAAAATTTGCACAAAAATATCAAACCTTTTTTAGGGCTTGGCTTTGGCTTGCTCAACTATGAAGAGTCTGATTATTTTGATGAGAGCGGACTATTTGGCACTGTCAATTTAGGCGTAAATGTAGAACTTGACAATTTCTTTTTTGGTGCAGAGTTCAAGCAGCGCATATTTGGCGGAATAGACGAGGACATAGATGTATACTACAACGGTTATATTTATACAACGAATGTAAAAGTTGAACCCAAGCAGACATATCTTTTTTATGTCGGTTATAAATTTTAAGCTGCCACAATATAAAAAGGGCGCACAAAAGCGCTCTTTTAATTTTCTCACCATACTGATTTCAACTCAAAACAGGTTTATATAGCTATCCCATAGCCCATTTTAACGCTTCTATCCGGAGATTTTTATTCAAAAACCCCTTTTATCTTTATGCTTTAAGAATTTTACTGTTTTATGGAAATACTCTAAGTTAAAATAATTTATCGTCTGTAAGAATTTATGATTCAGTTGCTGATAAGGTAAAACTAAATTTCACAGACAAGGCAAGCTTATCTCTTCGCTCTTCTGTTTTTCTTCATTTCTTACAAATATTTTCATAAAAAAATTTTATCTCAGCGCTTATGAATTCGGGCTATTCTATGGAAAACTTATCCGAATTTATTTCCCTGTAAAATTGATTTCAATGCAAGCATATACGCAATATAATTCCGCCGCAACTTGTTATGACAAGGCGGTTTCAAGCAATAGTAATTCTTGATTTTAACTTAAATATAGCAAGTTATGGGTCTAAAGGAGTTGCCTTTAACGGGGCTTTGTAGGTTGTTTCATTATAAAGGAGGAAACAATGCGTTTTATGGGGAAAGTTTTAATTGCGGCAGTTGCTGCAGGATTGTTTTGCAGTACACTTGCTGCTGCTGAGAGTGGATTTATCGGGCGATTGGGTTATGGATTATCGAGCTTGAAAGTAGAAGCTTCCGGTGGAGGAAAAAGTTCGGATAACGGCGGCGCGTTTGACATATACGGCGGCTATCGTATGCAAAATGGTCAATTCGGACTCTCTTATACAAATCTTAAATGTGACGGCTGCACGGCGAATTATCTTTTAGCAAGCGGCGCTTATGTTGTTGAGGATTTGCACAATAATATCAAACCGTTTTTGGGAGTTGGCGTCGGTATGTTTCACTTTAAAGAGGACGGTTTTCTTGATAAGAACGGAGTATTCGGTACTGCCAATTTGGGCGTAAATGTGGAGTTTGACAATTTCTTTGTCGGCACAGAGTTTAGACAACGCATATTTGGCGGAGTAGAAAAAGATGTAAAATTCGCCAGCGGCACAGTTAAAGCAAAGGCTGAGCCAAAACAGACATATCTTCTTTATGTAGGTTATAAGTTTTAAGCTACGGCAATAAGGGCGTGTAAAAGCGCCCTTTCATCTTTATGCAGTGCGGTTTTATTTTACTGTTGCAAGGTGCCTCTGGCGTGGCGGGATAAGATAGCGGGTGCTCATCATATCATATGCGTTTTTAAAGCGGTACAAAGATAGACGACAACGCTACCCTTTTCGCATTTTGGTAAATCAAAGAGTTAAGATTCTACCTCTTCTTTAACCTCTCTATCTCCTTTTTCATCTCCGCCGTCTCTTTTGTCAATTTATCTATCTCTTTTTGCATATTCTTTATCTCTTTTGTAAGCTTATCTATCTCCTTTTTCATCCCCGCCTCATCTTTACTAAACTCCTTAGTCGTTTTGGCTGATTTTTTTATCTCCTCTTTAATCTTTTCCATCTCCTGCTTATGATTTTCAAACTCTTTTAGCGTTTCACTTTTCAGACACTCTTCATAGCGCTTAGGCGTTTGCGAGTAGTAGTCCATTTCGCAGATTTGATATATATTGTTTACGCCCCAAAGCATACCGGTAAAAAATAGCACCATAAAACTAAACTTAACCATAACAACTCCTACTATTTTATAGCAAAAGAATATTATACAAAAACTGCAAATTTGCTGAACTCTTATAAGTCACAAAGGTATTGTTGGATAAAATTAAAGGTCATTTTTTTTGAAGGTTATCAAAATGTTGCTTTTTACACCGGGACCTACTCCGACTCCCGAAGCTATAAGGGTCGCTATGAGCGTTCCCACGATTCATCACAGAACACCCGAATTTGAGGAAATTTTTAAAGTTGTCAAAGAGAAATTGATAAAACTTATGGATATGCCCGAAGTTCTTATGCTCTCATCGAGCGGAACGGGAGCTATGGAGGCGGCGGTCACCAATCTTTGCAAATCACACGCTCTGACGATAAACGCCGGAAAATTCGGCGAGAGATTCGGCAAGATCTGCAAAGCTTTTGATATTCCGTATACAGAATTAAAATATAACTGGGACACCCCCGCACCCGTTGAAGATATCTTAAATGTGATAAAAAATAATCCCAAGATAGACACGCTTTGCATCCAGATATGCGAAAGTGCGGGCGGACTTCGTCACAGTGTTGAAGATATCGCTAAGGCGGTTAAAAATCTAAATAAAGATATTATGATCATAGCGGACGGCATAACCGCGGTAGGCGTTGAAAAGATAGATACTACGCATATCGACGCACTTATCACGGGAAGCCAAAAAGCTTTTATGCTCCCTCCGGGACTTGCTATGATAGGTTTAAGTCAAGATGCGATTTTAAAGATAGAGAGCGCGCCGAAGGGGTTTTACTTCAACCTTGCAAGCGAACTTAAAAATCAGAGAAAAAACACTACAGCATATACTGCCGCCACTACGCTTATCATAGGTCTTAAGGCGGTTTTGGAGAGCATCGACGATATAGGGCTTGATAAATTTTACGCCGACACAAAGGTAAGGGCGCAAGCCTCAAACGCCGCGCTTGAAGCACTTGGATTAAAGATATATCCAAAGACGCCGGCTTTAGCTATGAGTACGGTTTATCACGAAAGAGCCAAAGAGATAAGGGCGGTTGCCAAGAAAAAGTACGCCGTAAATATAGCGGGCGGGCAAGACGACCTAAAAGATAAGCTTTTCCGTATAAATAATATGGGCTTGATACCATCTTACGAGACGGCGTGGGCGCTAAATGCCGTAGAGTTGGCGCTTGACGAACTTGACATAAGAAGTTACGACGGTACGGCAAATCGCGTTTTTGTCCTAAGAGCTTTTAAGGGCGTGCAGTGATTTACGAACACGAAATACCTCAGGGCGGTAAGTTATATTTCGCAAGATCTGCGAAGCTGAAGAGAGAGATTGAGGCGATCGCCAGTGATATCCTGTCCAAAGAGGGTTTTGAGGAGATTATAACTCCGTTTTTTTCGTACCATCAGCACCAAAGCGTGGATGAAAAAATGCTCATAAGATTTTCCGACGCGGACAACCACATCATCTCTTTAAGAGCCGACAGTACGCTTGATATGGTGAGGATCATCTCAAGGCGGCTTGGGCGCGCGACAAAGCAGAAGAGGTGGTTTTATATCCAGCCTGTCTTTCACTACCCCAGTACGGAAATTAACCAGATAGGGGCGGAATTTATAGGCGGGACGGATTTGAAGCTCTGCGTGGATGCCGTGAGCGGGATATTTAGCCACTTTGACATTGCGCCGCTGCTGTACATAAGCAATGTGAAAATTCCAAAGATTATATCCAAACTTTTGAATATTCCGCTTGAGATTTTTGCGAACGGGCAGTTGGAGGATATATTAAATATCAATGAGGATTGGCTTATCAAGCTCGCCACAATGCAAAAAGCCGAAGAGATAGAAGCAGCCCTTGATATATCTCCAAAGCCCATACGAGAAGAGCTTCTTAAACTAAAGTCGTTAGCCGATAAGATATCTTATCAAAATATGGTCATAGCGCCGTTGTTTTACTCAAAAATGCGCTATTATGACGCTCTGTTTTTCAGCTTCATAGACAAAAATGAGGTCTTAGGAAGCGGCGGGGCGTACCGTTTTGAGGGGCAAGAGTCGGTGGGGTTTGGCTTGTACACGGATGCGATTATTGAAACAATTATAAAAACGAAAGAGGAAAAGGTAAAATGAATAGAGCGGACTTGATAGTAGGCGCGCAATGGGGTGACGAAGGAAAAGGCAAGATAGTTGATATGATGGCGCAAGATTATGATGTGGTATGCAGATACCAAGGCGGTCACAACGCGGGACACACGATAGTTGTCGACGGCACAAGATACGCG
>JAISQB010000006.1 GCA_031274495.1 Campylobacteraceae bacterium
GCAAAATCCTTAGTTGATTGAAAAGCCTCGTTTGAGAGGTTTTTACATCTTATATGGCGGATAGGTTTTCACTTATCCGCCTTTTTTTATTTCTATTTTTGAGGAAATATTTTGTCAAGATAAAGGCGCTTAGCACATTTGGATTGCCACATTCCTCCGCGATATGTGTGACCGTCAAGGTTTCTCGTCGCTTCGCTCACTCTGAATGACCACTCTCTCCGTCGTTCCCGCGAAGACGGGAATCCAAAATAAGCGTAGCGTTTTCGTGAAACGAAATATTTCCTTGAAACTCAAAAAACACAACAAACCAAAGAAAGTATCGGATTTGAAATCATTCATAAAATACATACGGTTTTGGTAGAAAGAGGCGCTTCGCGTAGTTTGGATTCCCGCCTGCGCGGGAATGACGGAGAAGTGAGACGAGAATGACGGAAAATGGGACAGGAATAACTGAATGAGAGTATAAAATGACGGAAAAGAGGCGAGGAATTGTACAGTAATGACGGAAGAGATAGCGGGTAATGACGGATGGGTGTGGGTTTCTCGTCGCTTCGCTCACTCGGAACGAGGGCAGCATAAAGGCATCTTAAGTAATTTTAGAGTAAAATCTCGCGTTAAATTATTTACTAAAGGAATTTTATGAAGCGCACATATCAGCCGCACAAAACACCAAGCAAGAGGACTCACGGGTTTCGTGCGAGAATGAAAACGAAAAACGGCAGAAAGGTTATCAACGCTCGCCGTGCAAAAGGCAGAAGAAGATTGGCAGTTTAGGCTCTTATAGTTCGCTGAAAAAAAGCGGCGAATTTTCGGTGATTTACAAGGTTGCGAACAGATGGCACTCTGAGGGTGCCGTGGTCTTTTACAAAACATCAAACGATAAAAAAGCAGGGTTTACCGCGGGAAAAAAGGTGGGTAACGCAGTTCTTAGGAACCGCGCCAAAAGAAGGCTTAGAGCGGTTTTTACGGAGTTAGAGACAAAACTTAAAGACGGCATTTATATCTTTGTGGCAAAAGAGGGCTTGAAGGGTATGGATTATAAACAGTTAAAAAGCTCGCTTTTGTGGTCATTTAGACGACTTGAATGTTTAAAGTGATGAGAAGAGTTGCACTGTGGTTTTTAGGACTTTATCAAAAGTTTTTTACACTTTTCAGTTTCGGCAGCTGCCGCTACTACCCGACGTGCTCGGAGTACGCGAAGTGGCTGTTTGAATACGACAATCTTATCTTGGCGTTTTTAAAAAGCGCGCTTAGGATATTGCGGTGTAATCAACTTTTTAAAGGCGGTATCGACTATCCGACCGTAGGAAAAAGCGCCTTTAAAAAACCCCCGCTTTTGTTAAAATCGTTCAACAATACACATATCGCGGTTTGGTTTGTGCCGACTAAAAAGAGCTCCTTTTTCGTCGTGAAATCACTGCGTAATTTAAATAAATTTTAAGGATTTTTCGTGATAGAAAAGATAGATAAAATGAGCTCGCAAAGCAGGGTGGTCTTAGCTACCGTTCTGGCGGTAATATTTTTTGTTTTTTACTCGTATTATTTTTCACCCAAAACGCAGATTGATGGTAACAATACAACTCAAACACAAACCGCCGCACAAGCCAACGAAGCCCCGCAAGTCGCCCAAACTACCGCCGCATCAGCTCCTATCAGTGTCGCAAGTGTCAATATGGAGGAGATCATCGCTAAGGTAGAGGCGAAGGATTTTGAGATATATATAGATAGGCTCGGGCGCATTTCAAAGTACTTTTTGAACGGCGTTGATTTTAAAGATGAAAACGGTGAGAGGATACAGCTTATAGACGCTTCGTTTTCGCTTTTGCCTTTGGAGGTGAGATTTAGCGATAGGGCGTTAAATGAAGATGCGTTTAGGAAAACTTACAGCGCGGACGCAAAAGAGATAACTTTAAGCGATGAGCCCAAAGTCTTGACGCTCACGCAAGAGCTTGAGGGCGTAACTATCACGAAAAAGATAACATTTACGCAAGATAGAGGCTATACGGTGGAGGTGTCGCTATCCGCGCCCAAAGCTTACTTTATCTCGACGGGTTTTCGCCCCAATGTCTTAGCTGACGCTTACGCGTTTCACGGCGCGATCGTCAAAAAAAGCGACAGCGCGATAGAGACGATAGACGATGGTGATATCAAAAAGACGGTAACTTTCTCCAACGCTTCATTTGCGGCAGCGAGCGATAGATACTACACGACGCTACTTTCTAACTTCGATGAAAAATTAAATGTCGTAGTAAGCCCCGCCAAAGATGAAAACCCAAATATCTTCATAGAGGGCAGAGAAAATCTAAAACTCACAGGCTACATAGGTCCCAAATCAAGGGCAAATATACACGCGGTAGATAAAAGACTTGACGATGTTATAGAGTACGGCTTTTTTACTTGGATATCAAGACAGCTCTTTTCATTTTTGTATTTTGTCCACGACAAAGTCGGCAACTGGGGCTGGTCGATAGTCATCATAACGATAATCATAAGATTGATACTCTATCCGCTCACATACCGCGGTATGGTCTCTATGAACAAATTAAAAGATTTAGCGCCAAAAGTTAAAGAGCTTCAAGAGAAGTACAAAAACGACAAGCAGAAATTAAACATCCACGTGATGGATCTGTACAAAAAGCACGGCGCAAATCCTCTGGGCGGGTGTCTGCCGATACTATTGCAGATACCTATATTTTTCGCGTTTTATAGGGTTTTGACAAATACGATAGAGCTTAAAAACGCGGAGTGGATTTTTTGGGTGCAAGATTTGGCTGTGAAAGACCCCTTTTATATACTTCCTATCGCGATGGGTCTTACGATGTTCTTACAGCAAAAGATGACGCCCACGGCTTTCACTGACCCTATGCAAGAGAAGATTATGAAATTCTTACCGCTCATATTTACCATCTTTTTCTTGTGGTTTCCGGCGGGTCTTACACTGTATTGGTTTACAAACAATCTCTTCTCAATTTTTCAGCAAATGTATGTCAACAAACACTTTAAACGCTTAAAAGAGAAGGAAAAGGCGCAGCAATGAGAGTAGAAGCAAATAGTTTAGAAGAGGCTTATTCAAAAGCGGCTAAAGAGTTGTCTTGCTCGGTCACTGAGCTTGACTTGCAAGTCTTGCAGTACCCAAAAAGCGGATTTTTGGGTATCGGCAAAAAGAGCGCTATCGTGGAAGTTAAGCGTAAAAACAGTGGCTACAATAACACAAATACAAGCCATCAAAAGTACGAGAAAAATTTTCAAAATAAAAACAGAAACGAGCGCTTCAACAACCGCAAAAAGTTCGATAAATTTGACAAAAAAGAGCGCAAAATAAAAGATGAGATAAGCGCTCCAAAACAAGAGGCGTTAAAACAAGAGGTGAAAAAGCAGGAGATAACACAAAGCGTCAAGCCTGAGGTCATCCCCGCCGCACCCGCGCCAACCGTCAAAAAAAGCGCCCCTATACATATAACTACGCCATTTGATGATAGATTTCACAAAGAGAAAACCGACCCCAAAAATGTCATATACGAAGTGCAAGAGAGTATAAAAATGCTCTTCTCAAACCTCTGCTTTGAAGTTCACGATATCGATGTTTCAGTGTACGACGAAGAGACGCTTTTGATAAAGCTTGACGGTCCCGACGCCGCGCTTTTGATAGGAAAAGAGGGGTGCAGATATAAGGCGCTCTCATATCTTTTCTATAGCTGGATAAATATCAAATACGCCCTTGGCATCAGACTTGAAATCGCCGAATTTTTGAAAAATCAAGAGGAGATGATAGGGCACTACTTAGAGCCTATCATCGAGCGCATTTATGCGCAGGGTAGGGGACAGACGAAGATACTTGACGGCGTGCTTATCAAAATCGCCCTTGAGAGACTAAGAAGCGAATTTCCCGAAAAATATGTCGGTATCAAAAACGGCAGAGACGGCGGGAGATTTATCGTGGTAAACGACTTCAATAGGAAAAATACATAGAAACTATCGCGGCTATCGCGACTGCACACGGGACGGGTTCTATCGCGATTGTAAGGGTAAGCGGGGTGAAGGCTTACGAGATAGCTCTGCGTTTGTGCCGCAAAGAGAGCATAGCCCCAAGACGCGCTATCCTCTCATACATCTACGATGAAAATGGCGACGCCTTAGACCAAGCCATACTCATCTACTTCAAAGCTCCCAATAGTTACACCGCCGAAGATGTCGTAGAGTTCCAGTGCCACGGCGGCGTTGTTGTGGCTGGTATGGTGCTGCAAAGCGTCATAAGAAACGGCGCAAGATTGGCGAATCCGGGTGAATTTACAAAAAGAGCGTTTTTAAACGGGCGCATAGACTTAAGCAAAGCCGAAGCGATAGGAAAACTCATAGAGGCAAAAAGCATAAGCGCGGCGAAGTTGCTTTCGCGCCATTTGAAGGGTGAGCTGAAAGACTTTACGGACAAAGCGCGCGAAGAACTGCTTGAAATCATCGCTTTTACGGAGGTGACGATTGACTATGCCGAAGAGGATTTGCCCCAAGACTTAGAAGAGCGCATAGAGGAAAAACTAAACTTTCTATGTTCACAGATGGAGCGCATTTTAGAAAACTCCAAGCAGCGCGAAGGGCTGATAGAGGGCTTTAGAGTGGCGATAGTAGGCAAAACAAATGTCGGCAAAAGCTCCATTTTAAACAAGCTGCTCCAATACGAGCGCGCCATAACAAGCACGATAGAGGGGACCACGAGAGATACTATCGAAGAAGAGATAAAGATAGGCACGCATATCGTCAAATTCGTGGACACAGCGGGCATCAGGGAGTCCGACAACGAGATAGAAAAAATCGGCATAGAGCGCTCATTAAAAGCGATGCAAACAGCCGATATCATCATCGCCGTTTTTGACAACGAAAGAGCGGCAGATAGCGAAGACAGAGCTTTTTTAGAGCTTTTAGCTCAAATGGACAGCGATAAAAAAATCTTCCATATCTTAAATAAATGCGACCTAAAAAACAGCTTCGATAAAACCCTCTTAAGCACCCCCTTAGAGCTTAGCTGCAAATACGACATCAAACCCCTAACAGACGCGCTAAACGACTATCTAAACACACTTGACATCGGAGACGAGATAATGCTCTCCTCAGCAAGACAGATAACAGCAGTAAGCCAAACACTGGAAAATCTCAAAGCCTCAAAAGAGTTAATAAAAGAGGGAGCATTAGAGCTATTCTCCTTCCACCTAAACGAAGCGATAACCGCCCTCTCCTCAATCACAAAACCCTACGAACGCGACGAGATATTAGAAACAATGTTCAACAAATTTTGCCTCGGGAAGTGACGCTTTACTTTTCCTTCCGTCATTCCCGCGCAGGCGGGAATCCAAAACAAGCGAAGCGCTTTTACGAAGTAAAATGTTTCCTTGAAACTCTCTTCGTCATTGCGGGCTTGACCCGCAATCTCCATATGTGTAGTGTCTCTTTTTGTTAAAGACTGTATTTAATTTATGGATGATTTTAAATCGGATATTTTCTTTGACTTGTTGGGTTTTTTAGTTTGGATTCCCGCCTGCGCGGGAATGACGAAAAGGGGACGTTTCACAGCAAGTGGTGACCATTTCATTGTTTTACATTCTTTAGATTCCCGCATTCCTCCGTGATTTACGCGCTTCACACAAGAGGTAAAATGTTTCCTCGCAAACGGGAATCCGGACAAAATAACACAACTATATATTGAGCCTCGCGTAACGCCTTATTTGTCCACACGAAACCTGACAAGTTAAACAAAACAACCATTGCATATATTAATGAAAAGCGACACATCACAACTGCGCCTATCCGTATCTTACCCAAACAAAAAGGCGTATCCCCTACTCCCCCTTATAATTCAAGCAATCTTGCAGCCATTTGTTGGTTTGGATCAGCCCTTCTCTCTCATTCGGTAGGAAAGGGGTTTTTAGGGTTGTGGAGAAGGAGGGGGGTTGGCGGAAAGATTGTCCCCATTTTGTGCTTTTGTCGTCGTCTATCTCCCAATCCGCAAAAGGTACACCCGTGCGGTAGGTTTTTCTGCCTTGCTTGTCGTAGCCGTCTTCGTAAATGTCGCAGCCGGTGTATTCGTATGAGTCGGCGCCGTTTTCGTCGCAAAATTTGACCGGCTTGATATGTCCGTTTTGCCTTTTATAGAGCGCGATGGCGATGTAGTAGTCATCCTTATTTGCCCGATACCAGTCGGCGTTGCATACATTATCGCCCTGCTCCACGGTGAAATATGTCCCACAAACAAGCGCCCCATCGCGGTAAAAACAGTCCGCCCACTTCCCCTCGAACGGATGTTTTGCCGACACGCTCTCTATCTCCCAAAGTTCGTTTAGTTTTGGGATGGTAAAGTCTATGCG
>JAISQB010000027.1 GCA_031274495.1 Campylobacteraceae bacterium
CCAAAGCGAAAATTTTAAGACAAGAAGTATTAGAATAGACGAAGATGTGGAATATAGAGTGGCTAAAGTAGTTGCCATAAACAAATTAAAACTAAATAATAACCTCGCAAGGTTGAAAATGGTAGGTAGAGCGTGAAAAAGGTTTTATTGCTTTGTTGTTTGGTATGGCTTGCGAGGTTCTCAGCAGCCGTATCGCGAAGGTAGCAAGATTATTTAAAGCGTTTGAATGTTGCAAGTAAGGGGGCGATAATATAGGAAAGGTTTTCTCAGATAACGCACCTGCGTCACGCAAATGTATCCAAAAACGCCTCCAACTCCTTTTTTTCGCGCAGTGTCAATTGGAGGCGCCATACGACCTCATCGGTGCCGAAATCTCTGTCGTTAAATTCCACTCCAAGCTTTTTTAAAAAGTGTTCCACGCGTGGGACGAAGCTGTATTTGCAGGCAAATTTAAACTCCTCTTTGAATTCGTACGGGGTGATTACAGCCTCATTTAAGACCATTTTTGCCGCGGCGCCGTAGGCTCTCACGAGTCCTCCCGTACCAAGTTTTATGCCTCCGAAATAGCGCACGACTAAGACGCATATGTTTATAAATTTGGCGCCCCGCAACACATTGAGTATGGGCTGGGCGGATGTGCCTTTTGGCTCGCCGTCGTCGCTGCCGTTTTCTACTATCTGGTGAAATTCGTTTAAGTTTCGATACGCCCAGACGATGTGTGCGGCTTTGGGGTGCTCTGCTTTTAACTTTTCGTGTAACTTGTCAAACTCGCCAATCGGCGCGGCGTAGGCTATGAAAGTTGATTTTTTGACTTCGTATCGGCAAAAATTGATATCGCTTAATGTCTGCATTGATAAATTTTAACCAAAACTTCCTAAAAGCTTGCAAAGTGAAGCTAAATTTATATACAATTACAAGATTTATCTTGAAAACGAGGGGATGCCGTTGTTCACAAATAGACTCTATTTTGATACATCAGACGCAAAAAAAACGCAAATACTTTGGGACAAAATATCAGCCCAGTACAGTTCAAAAGCGGTCGGTTACTACGACCTGCCTGATAGCGGCGAAAAGTTGCTCTTAGATATCGAGGCGTGGAGAGAGGGGTTAAAAAATCTACAAAATGTCGTAGTCATCGGCGTTGGCGGCAGCTCTTTGGGGGCAAAGGCTTTGTACTCTATGCTGTTTCACGAGAAAAAAAGCGGCACGCCAAATCTTCGTTTTCTGGAAAACATCGACCCCATCACCATCAAAAAAACGCTTCACGATATAGGGCTGGAAGATAGTCTATTCCTGCTCGTATCAAAGTCGGGAACCACTTTAGATACTATTTCTATCGCCAAAATCGTTATGGTACATTTTGGTATTTTTCCGAACGATAAAAACTTTGCCAACCACTTCGCCGCCGTCACGGACGAGGGGTCGGCTTTGGATAAATTTGCAAATGAGTACGGGCTAAAGAGCTTTTTTATACCCAAAAATGTCGGCGGGCGTTTTTCGGTATTGAGTGCGGCAGGAGTCGTGCCGCTCACGCTTTGCGGGATTGATACGGTAAAACTTTTGCAAGGCGGGGCAAAGTGCAAAGAGGATTTTTTCGCGCGCAAATTGGACACGCTTCTTGAAAAAGCTCTCATCTACACGACAAAAGGCGCTCAAAACATAAATGTTCTCTTCTCATACTCGGATATATTTCGCGAATTTAACGCGTGGTATGTGCAGCTGTGGGCTGAGTCGCTGGGTAAAAAAAGGGGCGATGAGCGCGTAGGATTAACGCCTGTGGGGCTTATAGGGGCAATAGACCAGCACTCATTTTTGCAACTCATTATGGAAGGCCCAAAAGATAAAAGCGTAACATTTATAAGGGTTGAAAAGATGGCTGACGATACGCCCATCCCCGACCTTTCGCTCAAATACATAGAAAAAGCCGACATCAAAACCGGTATCAGCGCGGCGACGCTTCTAAACGAACAAGCTCTCGCCACGATAAAAAGCATCGTCAATGAGGGTGTGCTGACAGATGAGATAACGCTTGAGAGAGCGGACGCTTTTTGTGCGGGGTATCTGATATATTATTTTGAACTTTTGACATCTTTGTGCGGGCTTAGTTTGGAGATAGACGCTTACGGACAGCCGGGAGTGGAGATAGGTAAAAAGATACTGTTGGATAAGCTTAAAAGATAGCCTCAAAGCGGATTTACAAGCGGCAAGATATTGCGCGCTTGTAATTAAATTTATTTCAAAATCCTCGGCAGCGTTATACCCTTTTGCCCTTGGTATTTTCCCGATTTGTCTTTATATGTAATCTCACACGGCGTATCACCCTCGAAAAACAGCACCTGCGCAATGCCCTCATTGGCGTAAATCTTTGCCGGAAGCGGCGTAGTGTTTGAAATTTCTATCGTGATGTGTCCTTCAAATTCTGGCTCAAAAGGGGTTACATTGACTATAATGCCGCATCTTGCGTATGTGCTTTTTCCAAGACATATGGCAAGCACATTTTTTGGAATCCTAAAATACTCTATCGTTCTTGCCAGCGCAAAAGAGTTGGGAGGCACGATACATACATCGCCCTCGTAGTCTATAATATTTTTATCTTCGAAATTTTTTGGGTCTACAACGGTGGAATTTACATTGGTAAATATCTTAAATTCCCTGCCTACCCGTATATCATATCCGTAGCTGCTAACGCCGTAACTTACGACATTTGAGCCTACCTGACCGCTTTCAAACGGTTCTATCATCCTATCTTTTAAAGATTTTTCTCTTATCCAGCTATCTGCTTTCAATCCCATATGCGTCCTTAAGAACAAGTTATAATGAAGTATGATATTATAACACATTAACTTACCGCGCATTACTTTATTTGCGGTGAAAATAAACAGGAGAGACATAATATGAACAAACAGGACTTGAATATCAAAGAGTTGATACGCATCTTTGATAAAAGCGGTATGACGAAACTCAAAATCACAGAGGGTGATTTTTGCATAGATATGCGAAAAGAGTCCTCTTCGCAGCCATTTTCAAGTGAAGCACCCCAAGCTGTCAGCGTAGTAACCACTACGGCAATTCAACCCAAAGAGGAGACTCAAGAGTCCCCCAAAAGCACTCTTCCCACTTTCAAATCCCCAATGGTAGGCACATTTTACAAAGCCCCCTCCCCAGGCGCCGAAGCGTTCGTAAAAATCGGCAGCGTAGTCAGAAAAGGACAGCCTATAGCCATCGTGGAGGCTATGAAGATTATGAATGAGATAGACGCCGAATTTGACTGCAGGATAGTAGATATTTTGGTCGAAGACGGACAACCCGTTGAATTTGATATGCCCCTGTTTAGCGTGGAGAAACTATAATGAGCCAAATCAAAAGAATACTGATTGCCAATCGCGGAGAGATTGCGCTTAGGGCTATTAGAACTATAAAGGAGATGGGCAAGCAAGCTATCGCGGTCTATTCTACAGCTGATAAAGACGCTCTTTATCTACAACTCGCAGACGCCTCTATCTGCATAGGCGGCGAAAAATCCTCTCAAAGTTATCTTAGCATCCCCTCAATCATATCCGCGGCGGAGATAAGCGAGTGTGACGCGATATTTCCCGGGTACGGTTTTCTTAGCGAAAATCAAAATTTTGTGGAGATTTGCGAGCATCACAAGATAAAATTCATAGGTCCCAGCGCTGACGCTATGATAATGATGAGCGACAAATCAAAAGCAAAAGATGTGATGAGAAAAGCGGGCGTTCCGGTAATACCAGGCTCCGAGGGCGCTCTTGTAGACCTACACGACGCGTATAAAAACGCCGAAGAGATAGGCTATCCCGTCATCATCAAAGCAGCTGCCGGCGGCGGCGGACGAGGTATGAGGGTGGTGGAGAAAAAAGAGGATTTGGAAAAACTCTATCTCGCCGCAGAAAGCGAAGCGATAACCTCCTTTGGTGACGGCACGCTTTATATGGAAAAATTTATCAAAAAACCGCGCCACATAGAGGTGCAGGTGATGGGCGACAAATACAGAAACGCCATCCACATCGGTGAGCGCGACTGCTCTATGCAACGCCGCCATCAAAAACTTATAGAGGAGTCTCCCGCGATACTCTTAGACGAGGAGACCAGACGCAGACTCCACGACACAGCCATCCGCGCCACGCAAGCCATCGGCTACGAGGGGGCAGGAACATTTGAATTTTTAGTAGACGAAAACAAAAGCTTCTATTTTATGGAGATGAACACAAGGCTCCAAGTCGAGCATTGCGTTAGCGAAATGGTAAGCGGACTTGACATAATAGAGTGGATGATAAGGGTAGCCGAAGGCGAAAAACTCCCGCCGCAAGAGAGCATCAAGCTAAAAGGGCACTCCATAGAGTGTAGGATAACTGCCGAAGACCCCGTGAGATTTATCCCAAGTCCGGGCAAAATCAGCAAATACATAGCCCCCGGCGGCAGAAATGTGCGTATGGATTCTCACGCATATCAAGGCTATGTCGTACCCTCCTACTACGACTCTATGATAGGCAAACTCATCGTATGGGCGGAGGATAGAGAAAGGGCAATAGCCAAAATGAAACAAGCCCTCAGCGAACTCACGATAGAAGGCATCAGCTGCACAAAAACATTCCATCTGAAAATGATGGACAACCAAGACTTTATAAACAACAACTACGATACAAATTATCTCTCAAACCACTAACAAAAAAACAGGGCGCGCACGTATTTAATTTCGTCGCGCGCTCTGTTTTTTAAAGTAAATTGTGCTTTTTATTTTGTGATTTGTTTTTATCAATTCAAATCTGGTGAAAACCCAGGGAGTAAAGACAGGTTTTATTGCCAAATGGTATGATATATCATTGGGTAATTGATAAACAGCATAGTAAAACAACTTTGCTAAATACTTAAATGGGTATTGTATTATCTATCCCCACCTCATTGTAAGTTTAAAATTATTTAGAACATTGATATTTTTACCTGAAATATTTTTTATTTCTTTATTCTATTTTGAAGCCTCATTCCAAAGTTTTTGCCTCCAATTCATATGCTGCACCATAAATAATTCCAACTCTATTTCTTTAATTTTGACTGTTTCTATATGACTGCAATTTAAATATTGTCGCATAGAAATTTATGCCAAACTTTTAACTCTGTAAACCTTAATTTACACTAAAAATCTATATTTTTATAGATTTTTATATTATATTATTATTTAATATAATAGCTTATTTTTCTAAAAATTTATAAATATATACCGGCATTTTGTAATTATAATAATTAAAATATTAATATGGCATATTCTAAGTTTTTAACTCAAAATATCAAGCTCTTTGAGTAAAATAAAATGCACACTCTTTATTTATATTAAAGAAAAATAATATTACAATAACGCATTTTTTTACAAATTCTATTTGTACATTAATAAAATCTTTTAAGGAGTGGATATGTTGAAGCTTTTTGTTAAGAGTTTCATTTTAGGTGCCGTTATGGTTGGATTGACAGGTTGTATCGGCGGTATGCAGTTGGGTGCATCAAGTGCAAAGACAACAGCAACAGGAAGCGCTTCAGGCTCAAATGCTGAAGGTGATAGGGCTGATCTTGAAAAATGCGATGAGACTTTAGGTACATTGGCTATCCACGAGGATCCAAATGCTGAATGGTATAAAATACTTCGTCATGATTATAAATTACAACCGGTTACACCGGTACTTCGTCTGTTTGCACAGCAATCAAACTGCTTTGTCATTGTTGAACGCGGAGTTGCTATGCAAAATATGGCTCAAGAGCGTGCATTATCACAATCGGGAGAGTTGCGTACAACATCCAATATGGGCAAAGGACAGATGGTCGCAGCCGATTTTACTCTCACTCCGGAGATACTATTTAGCGGGGTAACAGGAGGAGGCGCTGCGGAAGTAGGAGGCTTGATAGGAAGTATTGCAAGTCTTATAGTCGGAAATAGTACAAAAACAGAATCTTCGGCCATATTAACATTGATAGAAAATAGATCCGGTGTTCAAGTAGTTGCAGCTGAAGGAAGCGCAAAAAATGTAGACTATGGCGGACTTATAAGTTTATTTGGCGGTAGCACTAAAGCTGAAGTTGCCGGTTATTCAAATACTCCTGAAGGTAAGACTGTAGTTGCTGCAGCAACTGATGCTTTCAATAATCTAATTAAAGCAGCTAAGAATTATAAAGCACAAACTGTAAAAGGTGGTCTTGGAACCGGTAAAAGCGGAAAACTAAGCGTCCAACAAAATTAAAAATAAAAATAATTACTCTTCCTTAGGGGGGAGTAATTATTAACATCGAAGCTAATTTAACTTCATAATTTAAAGTCATCATTTTTACCTTTAAACCATAACTGATATTTATAATTTTTTATCTCATCAAAGTATATAGCAAGCAAGAATAAAGGCTATTTAGATAGATTAATTATCTTATACACTTTCTCTAAAATATGAAGTCATTTCCTACTTCGGTGCGCTCTAAATCGTGCCGTAAAATCTCCTTAGCTTTCGCCTAAAAGTGCAAAACTCTGGTTTTTACCTTATGTGAATATCATATTTCAACTCGTGCCGATAAATTATTATGATAATTTATTTTTATACAAAACGGGAGAGAAAAATTAAGATGGTGTCCATCTGTAGAGAAATTTATTATCTCTTTTTTCATATTCGTAACTGCGAAATAGACTTGTCACTTTTTCAAACCCAGCATCTATAAGCTCTTTCGCTTATAGTTGAGACACACAGGTTTTGTTGCCGTCAAAAACTTTTTGAAGAGAGATGGATGAGAACTTGCTGTTGCCTATATATGACCAAATATCTCGTCAAATAGATTTGTCGTGATATTCGCGCTCGTATCGTTAGTAATTTTTACAAAACTCTCCATTAAAGCTTAATAAAATGGTTGTGATTTTACGGTGAAAGCATGAAAGATACTGCAAAATATCCCGCTTAAAGCGGGATATTGTTTGTTATGGGAGTCTTATTATCGTAATACTTGCTCTTGATCTTATCGTTTCAAAATACTCTTTTATGATTGTAGTCTCTTGATCTGAAGAGAGTTTTGTCTTTAGGGAGTTTTTGACTTGATCGAAGGGGATGACGCTTTTGCCGTTTTTGGCGATGATGACATACGCCGCAAAGCCGTCTTGTGTCTGTATTATGGGTGTGCGCTCTCCGACTTCGGATTGGGACAATAAGGCGACGATTCTTGGCTCTTCGTCCACGCTTAAGATATGTTCATTGGAACGCTTTACACCTTGGTCAGGGTTCGCTTCGCTTTCGGCTGTTTCATTTTCATCTGTTTGGTTTGCGTCCGTATCGCTTTTGGCTGTCCTGTTTGCCTCTATTTGACTTTCATCTGCTTCATTTTCGGCTGTCTGATTTGCGGCTGTATTGATTTTGGCTGTCTGCACTTCGTCTGATTTGCTCTCGTTTGTTTCATTAGCGTCCGCATTGCTCTCATCCGTTATCTCTCCGTCTGTATAAACTACATCCGTCTGATTTGCAGCTGCTTCATCTGTGGCTACTTCGTTCGCGTCCGTTTGATTTTCATCCGCCTGCCCATCTTTTCCGTAAAGTAGCTCCGCGAGCTCTTCGGCGTCTGCGCTCTCGAATTTCACCACTTCAAAACTCTCAAATCTCGTAAACTCCACTGGGTTATTATTGTAGTAGACAAGCAGTTTATCCTCGTCTATATTTTCATATTTGCTACTTAGGATGTATTGGTAGAGTCTGTCACGCTGCATTTTTTGCTTTAGCTCCGCCCTATAAGCATCCGCCGAAACGCCCTCGCGAAGGAGCGCGCCGTAAAAGCTCTGGATAGTCATATTGTTTTTGGCAGCTATCGTCTCTATCTGTTGATTGAGCACAAAATCGTCCACTTGGATGTTCATCTGCTTTATCTGCGACACCTCCAACTTTTGCCTTATGAGGATTTCCAAAGCCTCTTTTGTCGGGATATCATACTGGCTGGAGAGCCTATATATCTCGTATATGGTTATAGGTTCATTATCCACTGTAACCGACACCGCGTCTATCAAAGCCGCACTTAAATTTACGCTTAAAAAAATACCGCAAATGGCGGCAAACAACCCTTTTCTGAGTATCACTATAATCCTTTATTAAGTAAAAATCAATATAATAACGCACTTAAAAACTGCAATATTAGCATTTTTTTCGTATTAACAAAATTAAAACTGCGGAAATTGCCGTATATTTCTTTGCAATTACAGGATTTCACAATATGGTCATCACAAGATTCGCCCCATCTCCGACCGGATATCTGCACATCGGAGGACTTAGAACCGCACTTTATAACTATCTATGGGCAAAACGAACGGGAGGTAAATTTCTGCTTCGCATCGAAGATACCGACCTTAAAAGAAACTCCCTCGAAGCCGCGCAGGCGATTGAGGAGGCTTTCAAGTGGACGGGGCTTTCGTATGACGGCGAAGTGGTTTACCAATCTCAAAGATTTGACCTATATAAAGAGTATGTCCGCAAACTTTTAGAAGAGGAAAAAGCCTACTACTGCTATATGAGCAAGGAAGAGCTTGACGCTATGCGCGAAGAGCAGATAGCCAAAAAAGAGCGCCCGCGCTACAACGGCAAATATAGAGATTTCAAAGGCACACCGCCGCTTGGCATAGAGCCTGTTGTACGCATAAAGGCGCCGCTTAGTGGAGAGATAGCTTTTGAGGACGGCGTAAAAGGTCGCGTGAGTTTTAAGGCTGAAGATATTTTGGACGATTTTATCATCGCCAGAAGCGACGGGACACCTACATATAACTTCACAGTTGTGGTTGATGACGCTTTGATGGGCGTCAATCACGTCATAAGAGGCGACGACCACCTCTCAAATACGCCAAAACAGATAGTTTTATACGAGGCTTTTGGCTTTAGCGTACCCAAATTTTTCCACGTACCTATGATAAACAACCCGCAAGGCAAAAAACTCTCAAAAAGAGACGGTGCGATGGATGTGATGGAGTATAAAAATATGGGCTACCTAAGCGAAGCGCTGCTGAATTTCCTCGTGCGTCTTGGCTGGAGTCACGGTGACCAAGAGATATTTTCATTGGAAGAGATGATAGCATTTTTCGACCCGCACGATATCAACGCCTCCGCATCTTCATACAACCAGCAAAAGCTCGAATGGCTGAACGCTCAATATATCAAAAACGCCCCCTCTTCTAGGCTTTGGGATGAAGCTTTGAACTTTGGGGTGGATCTGCGCAGCGATAAAAACAGCGCGGCTTTAGCGGATATGTTAAGAGAGCGTGCTAAGACTATGATTCAGCTGGCAAATATGGCAAAGTCTATCATAGACGAACCTTTATCTTACGACGAGGAGGCTGTGAAAAAGTTTGTTACACCTACGGCGGCGGCATATCTGAAAAGTTATGTTGCGTTTTTAAAAAATTATGACCAAAGCGATGCTTTTGAGGGCGCGACAAATGAGTTTTTGGAAAAAAACGCGCTCAAATTAAAAGATATCGCTCAACTGATACGCATAGCCCTAACGGGCTCATCCGTAAGCCCTTCCATATTTGAAGTTATGGGCGTTATAGGGCTAAAAGCCGTTTTGGAACGGATTCAAAAATTTATAGATTTCATAGAAAATTAAAGGGGTAAACATTGAGTAAAGTTACTGAGCAGGAAGCTCTCGATTACCATATAGGCGGTAAAATCGGAGTAAATATCAAAACATCGTGCCTAAGCGCTAAAGATTTAAGTATGGCTTATACACCGGGTGTTGCCGTCCCTTGTCTTGAGATAGAAAGAGACAATGAACTCGCGTACAGATACACCAACAAATCAAACTTAGTTGCGGTCGTTACAAACTCCACATCTATCTTAGGTCTTGGCAAGATAAGCCCTGTAGCGGGCAAACCGGTGATGGAGGGCAAAGCTGTCCTGTTTAAAAAATTCGCAGACATTGACGCATACGATATCGAGATAGACGAGAACGGTATAGACGCGCTTGTCGAAATCGTACGCGCCATCTCTCCGACGTTTGGCGGTATCAATCTTGAAGATATAAAAGCGCCTGAGTGCTTTGAGATAGAGGCTAGATTGCAAGACGCGGTGGATATCCCCATTATGCACGACGACCAGCACGGAACGGCAATTATAACGAGTGCGGGACTTATAAACGCGCTTGAAATCAGCGGCAAAAAGATAGAAGAGATAAAGATAGTAGTATCAGGAGCCGGAGCTGCAGGAACTGCGTGCGCTAAAATGTACAAAAGCTTGGGCGCCAAAAATATCGTGATGGTGGACTCAAAAGGGGTCATATATAAAGGTAGAGAAGAGTTTGACGCTCATAAAGCGCAATTTGCCATAGAGACGCAAGATAGGACTTTGGCGGACGCTATGAAGGGTGCGGATATGTTCTTAGGACTCTCCCGCGCAAAACTCCTTACGCAAGATATGGTCAAATCAATGAACAAAAACCCCATCATCTTCGCGCTTGCAAACCCCACGCCCGAGATATTGCCCGAAGAGGTGATAGAGGTAAGAGATGATGTCATTATGGGCACGGGCAGAAGCGACTACCCCAACCAAGTAAATAATGTCCTAAGCTTCCCTTTTATCTTTAGAGGTGCCTTAGATGTACGCGCCAAAAAGATAACCGAAGGTATGAAGATAGCGGCAGCCTTAGCGTTAGCAAACCTTGCCAAAGAGCCTGTGCCAAGCTATGTCAAAGAGGCGTACGGCAATAGAGATTTTTCATTCGGCAAAGATTATGTGATACCAAAACCCTTTGATAAAAGAGTCTTCTCCAGAGTCTCTTCCGCAGTCGCAAAAGCTGCTATCGATGAGGGTGTAGCAAGAGTTAAAGATCTTGATATAAAAACTTATATACAAAGTTTAGAAGATAAAATTAAATAAAGCCATATTCCGTTTACCCCTTAATATTTAAGGGGTAAATTAGATATTATCTATAACCGCTTAAGCCTTGCCGCTCTTAAAAATCTATCCAACCCCGCTTGCGCTTTTGTGTCTATGTCGTAGGTGATGAGTTTTAGGTACTCTTTTATGTCGCCCTTTGAGATGCCGCGTTTTTGGGAGTAATCTTCTAAGATATATTGGGGGATGAAAATCTTCTGCTTTTTGAATTTATCGGCGATTTGTTTGAAAAAACGGTGGTTTTTGTTGACACTAAGCCTTGCGAAGACAAACGGCAAACGCTCTTTTTCGTACCACGCCGCACCCATATCTATATAGCCATTTGGATTTTCAAGATAGAGCTTTAAAGCGCTGTCGCCTATCGTCACTTTTCCGTTAAATCCCAGCACTTTTGCCAAAACATTTGATGTCGCCGAGTGGATATCTTGCGCGTAGGCGCCCTTTTTTAAGATGACCGATTTGACCGCTTTTTTGGCTACGATACCGGACTTTATCGTGCGAAAACTTTTGCGCGTGCTTGCGATACTGGAGATGTAAGCGGCGTCGATTTGGCGCGATTTAAGAGCGTCGTTTAACTTTGATGGATAGCCTTTTTTGTAAGCTATGGACTGCTTAAATGAGTTTGAAAGCGACGCTTTTTTTAAAAATATATGAAACGGGAGTAGGTTTATATAGTCGATTTTTCCGAATGTCAATATCAAATCCTCAAAAATGAAATAGCTAATTATACCGCTTCGGACTAAAAGTTTGGTTATGAAACCCTGCCCGTAAAGCCTCAACTATTCTAAATATTACTTATGGTAAAATCCGCCTTTATATTAAAATTAGGAGACTTAATGGCAGCCGCAGAAAATCAGGTCGTATCGATGTTTTACGAGTTAAAAGACGCTGAGGGAAACCTGCTTGATTCAAACATAGGCAGCGCGCCTCTATCTTTCATAACCGGTAAAAATCAGATCATCCCGGGACTTGAGCGCGAAATAGCAAATATGAACGAAGGAGAAAGTTCCGATATCACGGTAAAAGCTGCCGAAGCATACGGCGAATACAGCGATAACGCTGTCCAGACACTTCCCGCAGAACAGTTCGCAGGACTTGAACTAACCAACGGTATGACACTTTACGGACAAGGCGAAGACGGCAACACCGTCCAAGCAATCGTAAAAGAGTTTAACGATAAAGAGGTTACTATCGATTTTAACCACCCACTGGCAGGAAAAGATCTGTATTTTAAAATTGAAATCGCCGAGATTAGAGACGCAACCGAAGATGAGTTGAAAGATGGCTACGTAGCGGGCGCGCATAAGTGCTCGTGCGGTTGTGACGATTTTGATGATAACGACGACGAGTGCTGCGGCGGACACCATCACGAAGACGGCGATTGTTGTGGCAAACACTAACTTTATAGCAAACTCCCGCGCCTCAAAAGAGGCAGGGAGACTTGCAAATCTTCTGAAAAATCTCAACTTAAACGCGCTAATCCTCGGCGAAAAGGGCGTGGGTAAAATAACACTCGCGCTTAATATCATAGACGCCAACATCGTGGATGGTTCTGATTTGAATGCGCTTTTAAACGCGATTAGTTCAAATTCCACGCTGATTATCCGCAATTTTCACAAGATAAGCAACTACATCATCCTAAAAGAGGCACTCTCAAAAACGCCTGTGCGCATTATCGCGACCGCCTCCAAAAAGATAGACGAAAACATAGCCGACACCTTTTTCGGACTCAAAATATCCATCCCCCCGCTTAGCGAAAGACCCGAAGATGTGCAGGCTTTGGCAACAAAATTTTTACAAGAGGCAAAAGGGCTGTTTTTGGACAACGGGACAGTTGATGTTGATTTGAAAAATATCTCTTTCAACCTGACCCAAAACGCCTATTCACTAAGACGCTCGGTCTATATCGCGTTCATCACGGCGCAGTTTAGCGAAGAGGATATTATGGGGATTATGGAGCAATTTTTAACAAGCAGGCTCGGCAGCGGGGATGATTATAGAAAGCTTTTATATCTGTTTGATGTTCCGATGTTAAGGGCAGGAGAAGAGAAGTTCCGCTCACAGCTTGCGATATCTAAAAGCTTCGGACTAAACAGAAACACACTGCGCAAAAAGATATTGGAACTTCGCAAATACCTTAAAAACCAATGGAGATAGAGATGTCAAAAAATGTAGCGTTTATTTTTCCCGGACAAGGCTCGCAAGAGGCTGGTATGGGGAGAGATTTTTACGATAACAGCCCCATCATACGGGAGATGTTTGAAAAAGCTTCAAAAAGATTAGATATAGATATAAACTCTTTGCTATTCACACTAAACGACGACTTAGACCAGACAGAATTTTCACAACCCGCTATTTTGCTTGTAAGCGCGGCGGCTTTTACTTTGTTCGCCCAAGAGTGCGATATAACTCCCAAATTTGTCTTAGGACACTCGCTTGGCGAGATAAGTTCACTCATCAGCGTCGGCGCGCTTGATATATATGACGCGTTGGAGCTTGTAAGAAATCGCGGACTTTTGATGAAAAAGGCGTGCGAGGGCAAGAATGCCGGTATGATGGCGCTTATCGGGCTTGATGACGCAAAAGTTGAAGCTACCTGTGAAGAGGCAAGAAGAGAGGGCGCACAAATCTGGGCGGCTAATTATAATAGCGACGGACAGATCGTTATCGCGGGACTCAAAGACGACCTTAATAGTTACGCCGACAAATTCAAAGCCGCTGGCGCCAAAAGAGCGATACTTTTACCAATGTCGGTAGCAAGCCACTGTCCGCTTTTACAAAGTGCGTGCACACCGCTTCGCGAAAAATTGGAAGCTTTTGTAAAAGATGAGTTCACCGCTCCCGTTATATCAAATGTGAACGCGAAACCTTATAAGAGTAAAAAAGAGGCTTTGGAACTTTTGGAAGCGCAGCTTGTAAAGCCTGTCTTGTATAAGCAGATCATAAAAGAGCAAAAGATAGATGCATTCATAGAGTTTGGCGCAGGCGTATTAAAGGGGTTAAACAAACGGCTCAATGAGGCGCCGACCATCAGTATAACGGATATGGCGACACTTCACGAGGCGTTAGATTTTATCAAAAAGTAGAGGCAATTAATGAAAATAGCGATAATGGGGGCGATGGTAGAAGAGATAACCCCCCTGCTTGAAAAGTTCGGACACTACGAAACTACCCAATTTGCGGATAACAAATTTTATACTCTCAAATACAAAAACATAAATTTGACGATAGCCTACAGCAAGATAGGCAAAGTAAACGCCGCTTTGACTGCGGGCATTTTGATAAACAGGTTCGGCGCGCAAAAACTGCTCTTTTCGGGCGTGGCGGGAGCTGTGGATGAGGCGCTTCATATAGGAGACCTTATAGCCGCAAGCTCTTTAGCGCAGCACGACCTTGATATCACGGTGTTCGGACACCCTTACGGCTTTGTGCCTGAGAGCAAAGTGTTCATAAAAAGCGATGAGAAACTTTTGAAGATAGCCCACGAGACGGCGGACGCGCTTGGATTGACGCTAAAGGAAGGCGTTATAGCCACGGGAGACCAATTCATCTGCGACGGCGCGAAAAAAGAGTGGATAAAAGAGACTTTTAACGCAAGCGCTATCGAGATGGAGGGGGCTGCGGTGGCATTTGTGTGTGAGGCTTTGCGCGTGCCGTTTTTTATCTTGCGCTCCATAAGCGACGCGGCGGACGCGCAGGCGGGGTTTGATTTTAATGAATTTTTACAAAGTAGTTCAAAGATAAGCGCGGATTTTATCGCCGCGATGCTTGATAGGATGGTTTAAGATGGAAGATATCAATATAAGCAAGTCGATTTTACGCTCGCTTGGCAGGACAAACGCCAAATACGAGCTCATCGCGGAGGGCGACAAAGTCCTTTTGGGGCTTAGCGGGGGGAAAGATTCGCTCTCTTTGGCACACGCCCTAAAACATATGCGTGCCCACGCGCCGTTTGATTTTACATATGAGGCGGCGACTGTGGCGTACGGTATGGGCGAGGATTTGACGATTTTGCACAAACACTGCGAAGATTACGGGATAAAACACAATATCATAGACACGAGCATATTTGAGTTGGCAAAAGACAAAATTCGCAAGAACTCCTCATTTTGCAGCTTTTTTTCGCGTATGAGAAGGGGGGCACTGTATACTTACGCGCTTGAGAATGGTTTCAACAAGCTTGCGTTAGCGCACCATTTGGACGACGCGGCGGAGAGCTTTTTTATGAATTTTATGAACAACGGCACACTGCGCTCGATGTCCCCAAAATACCGCGCCGACAACGGACTAATCGTCATCCGACCATTAATACACGTAAGAGAGAGACAGCTAAGAGACAACGCCGTTTTAAACAACCTCCCCGTAGTGGGCGACGAGGCGTGTCCCGCTATGCGCTTTGATGTGAAAATGCCGCACGCAAGATATGAGACAAAAGCGCTCCTCTCCAACCTCGAAAAAGAGCACCCTACCCTTTTTGTCTCCTTAAAAGGTGCATTTGAGCGCATCCAGACAAATACATTTTGCCAAAAGGAATTTTTAGATTGTTAAGTTTTACGCGCCGCATTTTCGCGCTCATCCTGCTATCGGCTTTTTTTGGTAATGCCAATGAAACTATCGTATTCTCTTTTGAACTCCAAAACAACGGCGGGAAAATTACCGTTTTTGAGAGTGAGAGCAAGCTTGGTTACACGCTCGTTGATAAGGACGGCAAAGTGGAGTTTGAGTGCCCCGCACGCGATAAGGCAAACGGCGGTGAGTGTGCCGATAGGGATAACTTCAAATTTTCATTAGACGATAAAAAAGAGTTTTTAAACTTCAAAAATAAAAAATCCACATACCTCATCTACGACAACGGCGAAGATTATGGCATCAGGGTGATGACGGGTATCATAATGCAATACTGGAAAGGCGCCAATAAAAATGGTTCGCTTAAAAATATAAACGCCTTAGAAAATGTCAAGCTTGTAAAATAAAGAGCTCATATGCGCCAAAAACTCTCAAAACTTCACTGCGGGATGGTACGGATTTGAACACTAAGAGCTTTTACGATATGCCCGAAGTGAGGCGCAACCGCTGGAAAATATTTGTCAGCGTCTCGCTGTTTACATTTATGGCGACGCTTGATGGGAGCATCGTAAATATCGCACTTCCGACAATCGCCCACAGCCTTGATGTACCGATGAACAAATCCATCTGGATAGTGGCTATCTATATGATAACGATATGCACATTTTTAGTCCTTTTCGGCAAGATAGGCGATATCGTCGGCAAGATTAAAATCTTCCGCATAGGCACGCTCGTATTTGTCGGAGGCACATTTTTAGCCGGGCTCTCCTACTCTATCGAAACGCTTATCGCCGCAAGGATGGTGCAAGCTTTGGGGGCGAGTATGACGATGTCCACCAATCTTGGCATCATCACGGAGATATTCACGCCGCAAGAGCGCGGAAAAGCGCTTGGTTTTATAGGCTCGGTCGTCTCTTTGGGCAGTATCACGGGTCCCAGTGTTGGCGGCATCATCGTGCACTATCTATCGTGGCAGTATATATTTTGGCTCAATGTCCCGTTCGGGCTTTTGATGATTTTTTTGGGTGTCAAATACCTGCCGCAAGATATATCAAAAACAAAAAGCAATGTCGATTTTACGGGCTTTTTCATCTATGCGGCGGCGGTTATAATCTTTTTCGCCACTATGTTTGCGGGGCAAGAGGTGGGATTTGGCAACACGGCAATTCAAGCGCTCCTTGCCTTCTCGCTTCTACTGGCGGCGCTCTTCATCAAATACGAATACGGCAAAAGCTCCCCGCTGGTCGAATTTGCCATATTTAAAAACAAAAATGTTAGCGTGGGGCTTATCTGCGCTTTTATCGTCTTTGGTGCGAACTTCTTTTTTGCCATACTGATGCCCTTTTACCTGCAAACGGCAAGGGGCTATAGTCCAAGTGCCGCGGGATTTATAATGATGGCATTTCCCATCGTTATGGTCATAGCCGCCCCCATCGCGGGAAGCCTCTCGTATAGGTTGGGTGCGGGCAAACTGATGATATTAGGTCTTAGCCTCATCGCGCTTGTCAACTTCTTGCTCATCTTCATCAAGATAGATATGAATATCGTCTATTTCATCACGCTTGTGGGTCTTATGGGGCTTGGCAACGGGCTATTCCAATCCCCCAACAATACGACCATTATGAGCTCCGTCGATAAGCGTTACCTTGGCGTCATAGGCAGCTTCAACGCGCTCGCGAGAAATATCGGCAACATAGTCGGCGTCACATTCGCCACGACGATACTCTTCGCCGTGATGAGCTTTAGGGCGGGCGAACACGTATCCACATATGTCAAAGGTGAGGAGGAGCTCTTTATGTTCGGTATGCACGCGACATTTATCGTATCGCTATTTTTCATATTATGCGCGCTTACTTTGTCGATACGGCAGGCGAGGAGTAAGAGCCAAAGTGAAAAGCAAAAATAGCTACAAAATTATCAAGCTTTTTCACCTCCGTCTATCTTGGCGGCGGTGTTGCGTTGCTGTTTTTGTTGATATGCGTTTTAGATAAAGAGAACCTCTCGCAGACACTGCACGCTATCCACTATATAGATTTGGCGGTTGTCATCCCGTCCAATTTAATGACGCTCACAACCGGCACAATCTTTTCGACAACAACCCCGTGGGGATTTTTCAAGCGTAGATGGATAGCGGTAAAATACATTATCAATATTGTGCCGATAATATTAGGTGCGGCAGTTTTAGCGCCATCGGTTTTAAATATGCTTTTTGTAGCCGAAATAATGGGTGAAAATGCCATTTTTTCATCAGAATTTCAAACCTCAAAAAGCATATTTTTGACGGCGTTGATTATCGTAATAGCACTGTTATTAACGGCGCTCTATCTATCCGTATTTAAACCCTCGCTAAAAAGGTAAATCTCCTTTTCACCTCCGTCCGGCTTAGCGGCGGCGCGTATCGCTTCGCATTAAGATTTGTTTTGTTATGATGCGGTTAATTTTTTACGAAAGAATAACAGTGCGCCATTTTATAGCTTTGATTTGTGTTTTGGTCGTAGCTTGGATTATCGTCCCGCATTTGGACGCTTATATCGCGCTTAGGCAGTGGATAGCGGATTTGCAAGAGCATACAACGGCTACCCAAGAGAGTTCCCAAGGTGCTGAAGTGTGGAGCGACGCATTCCCTTTAATATCCGGCGAAGAGAGAAAGGAGCCTCAAAACGCCGAGGAGTATTATGAGCGCGGGGTTGCTTACTATGAGTTTGGCGATTACAAAGAGGCTATAAAAGATTTCTCCGCTGCGATTAGACTGGATGCAAACTACACCGACGCCTACTACTATCGCGGAGCTGCTTACTATAAATCAGAAAACTACAGACAAGCCATAAAAGATTGCTCGCAGGCGATCGGGCTGGATGCAAATTATACTAAGGCTTATTACTACCGCGGGCTTGCTTATACGGATTTGGAGGAGCATCTTAGGGCAGTTGAGGACTTTAACCAAGCTATCGCGATAGAGCCTGATTACGCCGACGCTTACTATGTCCGCGGACTTACTTACTACAATTTGGGCAAATACTTTGAAGCGACTGCGGACTATAACAGGACGATAAAGATAGACCCAAACTACGCCGACGCCTACAATAATCGCGCGATTGTCCACAGAACTCTTGGCGACAACGCCAAAGCTATCGCCGACTTTAGCAAAGCCATAGAGATAGCCCCCGATGACATCAAAGCTTACTACAATCGCGGGCTTTTATATATCGTTTTAAATGATTACCCCAAAGCCGCAGCCGACTTTAACAAAGCAACACAAATCGACCCAAACGACGCCAACCCCTACTACAATCTCGGATTTGCCTACCAACATTTAAAAGACAACGCAAACGCGCTTGAGAGCTACACTCAAGCGATAAACTTAAACCCCGACCATATCAAAGCCTACACCAATCGCGCGCTTATCTATCGTGAACTGGGCGATGCGGATAGGGCGATCGACGACCTTAGCCAATCCATCAGGCTATTCCCCATCGACCCCGCACTCTACAACTATCGCGCCCTTATATATATCGACCGACAAGATTACGAACAAGCCGCCAAAGACGCGCAAAACGCGTGCCAATTGGGCGATTGCGGTATACTGCAAAGTATGCGTGATAAAAATTTAACCGACGAATAGTTGCACCAAAGGATAACAATGCGTCACTTTATAGTCTTAGCTTGCGTTTTAGTTGTAGCGTGGACCATCTTCCCCCGTTTGAGCGGTTATGTCACACTTAAAAAAGAGGTCTCGGCACATTATGAGCGCGGACTCTCTCACCGTGATTCGGGTGAATATAAACAAGCCGTGAGAGAGTACTCCGAAGCGATCAGGCTTGATCCAGGCTATGCCAAAGCATATTACGAGCGAGGGGAAGTTTTCGCCAAACTGGGAAAGCACCTTAAAGCGATAGAGGATTTTAGCCAAGCGGTCGCGATAGATCCAAAATATGCCAACGCCTACTTTGCGCAAGGGATAGCTTACTACAATTTAGACAACTACTCCGAAGCGCTTGTCAGCTACAACCAAGCGATCGATATAGACCCCAAAAACGGTGGCGCTTACAATAATCGCGGGGCTATCTACAGAATCTTCGGCGACTACTCCGAAGCTATCGCCGACTTTAGCCAGACAATCGCGATCGACCCAAAAGACGCCGCCGCACACTACAATCGCGCCCTTGTCTATGTCGATCTGGGCGACCACCCCAAAGCTATCGCCGATTACAGCCAAGCGATCAAATTAAACCCATACCACGCCAACGCCTACATCAACCGCGGGATGATCCACTACAACTTAGGCAACACAAACAGAGCAATTGACGATTTTAGCCAAGCCATCAGGATAGACCCAACCAACCCCCTCCCCTACACCCACCGCGCCCGCGCATATGCCGACCAACAAAACTACGAACAAGCCACCCAAGACACACAAAGCGCCTGCCAATTCGGCGATTGCGAAGTACTAAATATCTTGCAGGGCGGTAATCTAACCGACAGATAGTTTATCTTCTCTCACCATTCCCACACTTAAAACGGAGTGACCGTAAAAGATTCCTCGTCACCGATAAATCGGCTCCAACGGAATTGTGCAAGTCAACCATTTCGTTGACACTTTTCAGTGTCAACTCTTAGTTGTTTTGTTCTGTTTTTTCTCATTTTACTGTTTTGCCCTTTAAGTATGTTTTTATGCAACTTACTACTCTGTTTCTTATCTCTTCTATCTTGTTCCTCATTGTTTGTTGTTATCTCTCTCTTTATCTCTCAAGTTATCTCTAAACCTCTTAGGAGTTATATTATTCAGTGACTGATGTATCCTCATCTCATTGTAATATAACATATACTGATATAGTTCATCTCTTAGTTCATTGATATCTTTGTATGTTGTCTC
>JAISQB010000080.1 GCA_031274495.1 Campylobacteraceae bacterium
GTTGATCCTTTCGTCTTTATTAAAATTTACACTTTTAATCAAAAGTGGAGATACTCTTATCGTATCTTATCTTTTGGGTAAAAGTGTCAACGAAATGGTTGACTTGTACAGGAATGACGAAAAGTAGGGCGCAGGTATGACGGAAAGGAGAGTGAGTGTGAGGGCGCGGGAATAGCGGAAGAGGGGCTGGGTAGTTTCCCTCACACCCCAACCACCCAAAACACAACCGGTATCGTCACCGCAGAAGCTATCGTGCTCCAAGTTATTATTGACGCCATTGTTACGGAGTCGCCGCCCATTTGTTTGGAGAGGATGTAGGAGTTGGCGGCGCAAGGGAGGGTGCAGTATAGGAGGGCTATGGCTGCGGTGGTGCCTTGGAGGTTGAGGAGGTTTAATAAAATGGCTGCGGTGATGGGCATCGCGATGAGTTTTAGGGTGACGGAGTAGATCACGGCGAATGTTTTGTCGGTTTGTAGGATGAACATCAGTCCTGCGCCTACGGACATTAGGCTTAAGGGGGTGGCGACGGCGGCGAAATAGGTCACTGTCTGTCTTGCGGCGCCGCTGAAACGGAAGTCAAGGGCGTTTAAGAATAGGGCTATTATGACGCTTAGGATTAGGGGGTTTTTGATGAGGGATAGCAGTACGCCCGCGAAATTTTTCTTGGTTTTGGAGCCGTAGCGGTTGAGTACTATGACGCTTAAAACATTGGTGATGACTATCATATAGGCTATGAAAATGCCCGATAGCGCGACGCCCGCTGTGCCGAAGAGGTCGTTTGAGAGGGCTATGAATATGTAAGAGTTGTATCTGATGCCGCCTTGGAAGATGGAGGTGAAGGTGTCGTTTTTGGATTTGGCGAATAGTTGGACGGCGAAGATTAGCAAGGCGATGATGAGCGTGGAGGCTATCGTCACGCCAACACCTCTACTCACATCTTGCATAACAAACTCGGCGTCTGTTATGTCAAGTATGAGCAGCGCGGGAAAGAAGAGATAGTATACAAACTTTTCCGCCCCGTCCCAAAAGCGCTCGTCTTTGACAAATAGCCTCTTCGCCGCGCAGCCCGCGACTATGAGTGTAAATATCGGCAAGATAGCTAAAAAAGCGGCGCTCATCTGTGTGTCCTTATTGATATGCGTGCTATTATACTACCGTTGCCGAAATGTTGGGTTAAATTATATTGACCTCTTCGCCGCTTAATATTTTATTCATATTTCTCATCGAGCAAAATTCGCCGCACATTGAGCAGGTGTCTTCGCGCTCAGGGGCAGACTCGGCTCTGTAGCGTCTTGCTTTTTGCGGGTCGATAGCAAGGGAAAACATACACTCCCAGTCCACCCTCTGGCGCGCCCTGCTCATACTATCGTCCCAATCTTTAGCGTTTGGAATCTTTTTAGCGATATCTGCCGCGTGGGCTGCTATCTTGGAGGCTATGATACCCTCTCTCATATCGTCGAAGTTAGGCAGTCTCAAATGCTCCGCAGGTGTCACATAGCACAAAAACGCCGCCCCGTGCCACGCCGCTATCGCCCCGCCGATGGCTGAAGTGATATGGTCGTATCCGGGCGCTATGTCGGTCACCAAAGGTCCCAAGACATAAAAAGGCGCGCCGTGGCAGAGTGTCTTTTGTATCTTCATATTTGCCTCTATCTGGTCAAGCGGCATATGCCCGGGACCCTCCACTATCACTTGCACATCCTTTTCCCACGCCCTTTTTGTGAGCTCTCCTAAGGTGATGAGCTCCTCTATCTGGCACGCGTCGCTCGCGTCGTGCGTGGAGCCCGGACGGCAGGCGTCGCCGAGGCTTATCGTCACATCATATTCGCGGCAGATTTCGAGCAATTCGTCATAATACTCATAAAAAGGGTTTTCATTGCCCGTCATCTCCATCCACGCGAACATCAAAGAGCCGCCGCGTGAGACTATATTGGTGATACGGCTTCTGTTTTTTTTGAACCGCTCCGCCGTCTGTCTGTTAAGCCCCGCGTGGATAGTCAAAAAGTCTATCCCATCCTCAGCGTGCATTCTTGCGACATCTAACCACTCTTTTGCGGTGATCTCTTGAAGCGGTTTGTTGTAAAAGACCACGGCGTCGTATATCGGGACGGTGCCCAACATCACGGTGGAGATTTGCGCCAACTCTTTGCGAAAAGCCCTTGTATCGCCGAATGTGCTTAGGTCCATTATGGCGTCCGCACCAAGCTCGATGGCGCCTCTCACCTTTTCGAACTCATCATTTTGAGTGCTGCTATCTTTTGAAGTGCCCAGATTGACATTTATCTTTGTCTTCAACCTCTCGCCGATGGCTCTTGGCTCTAAACTTGTGTGGTTTTTGTTTGCCGGTATGACGGCGTGTCCGAGTGCCACCATATCCATCAATACTTTGGGCTCTATACCCTCGTGTCGTGCAGCCTCTCGCAACTCTTTGGTGATGAAGCCGTTTTTGGCAGCCTCTTTTTGTGTGTAGTAAAGCATTTTTGTCCTTTTTAAAAATGGGGGCAAAATGCGTTTAGGAATTGTAAAAACAGTGGAAAATCCCTACGACAGCATTACCCGTACAGGTTCAAAGGGTATAATCTCAGCCGATAAAATCAGCACCCCGTTAACGCGACGATTATATTCATTCTTTCATAAAGCGAAGATAAATTTAAAAGATTGTATCATTTTAGCTTATTTAAAAGAGGCAAAACGAAACGATGCAAGAGCGATTTAAGACAAAGCAGATAAATGTCGGCGGCGTACTTATAGGCGGTGACGCGCCCATCAGTGTGCAGTCTATGACATTCTCCAAAACGCGCGATGTAAAAGCAACCGTAGAGCAGATAAAGAGGCTTGAGCTTGCAGGGTGCGATATAGTGCGCGTAGCTGTACCCGAGCGCGAAGACGCCGAAGCTTTGAGGGCTATCAAATCGCAGATATCTATCCCGCTTGTGGCAGACATACATTTTAACTATCGCTTCGCGCTCATTGCCGCTGAGACGGTTGATTGTATCAGGATAAACCCGGGCAATATCGGCTCCAAATCAAGAGTCAAAGAGGTAGCCAACGCGTGCAAAGCGCGCAATATCCCCATCCGTATCGGCGTCAACGGCGGCAGCTTGGAGAAAGAGTTTGAGACTAAATACGCCAACACGCCAAAAGGTATGGTTGAGTCGGCGCTGTACAATATAAAATACCTTGAAGATTTGGGCTTTACCGATATAAAAGTCTCATTAAAAGCGAGCGACGCGGTACGCACGGCGCAGGCGTATAGGATGCTGCGACCTTTGACGGAGTATCCGTTTCATCTTGGCGTGACGGAGGCAGGTACGCTGTTTCACTCGACTATCAAGTCATCCATAGCGTTGGGTTCGTTGTTGATGGAGGGTATCGGCGATACGATGAGGGTCTCCATAACGGGCGAGCTTGAAAAAGAGATACAGACGGCGCGTGCGATATTAAGGTACAGCGGCAGAGCGTTTGACGGGGTCAATATAGTATCTTGTCCCACTTGCGGGCGCATACAAGCAGACCTTGTAACGGCGGTCAGAGAGATAGAAGAGAAGACGGCGCATATAAAAACGCCTTTGAATATCTCCGTGATGGGCTGTGCTGTAAACGCGATAGGTGAGGCAAAAGAGGCGGATGTGGCGATAGCGTTTGGGAAAAATAGCGGGCTTATCATAAAAAAAGGCGAGATTATCGCGAAGTTGGACGAGAAAGATTTGGTAAAGAGATTTTTAGAGGAGGTGGAGATGGAAGCGGCAAAGGAGAAATTCAATGGATAACCTGCACAATATAAATATAGAGCGTTCGATTTTAAGCTCCATTATATTTAACCCGACACTTTTTGAGGAGGTGTCGGCGAAGCTAAAAGCGACCGATTTTTATCTGCCCTCACACAGACATATATTCGCGGCGATGATAACTTGCGAGAGGGAAGAGCTGCCAATAGACGAAGAGTTTTTGAAGAAGGTCTTAAGCCGCGAGGGCAATTTTGACGAGGGGGCGCTGCTGGATATCCTATCTACCAATCCCCTGCTCGCCATCAAAGCCTACACTGAAGAGATAAAAGATAAAGCCGTCAAAAGGGAGCTTGTGGCTCTGACGGGGACGATAAACGACACGGCTATCGAGAAGGATCTGCCCGCGCGCGAAGCGGTGGATATCGTGCAGCAAGAGTTGTATCAGATAATGCAAGAGTCGGGTGAGAAGGAGTTTCGAGAATCCCCCGAGATGTCGCACGCCACGCTTGAACACATAAAAGAGATGAAAGCCAGAGGCAATACGATGATAACGGGGCTTGATGTGGGATTTTACAATCTCAACAGGCTCACTACGGGCTTCAACAACGGCGATTTTGTCGTTATCGCGGCGCGTCCGTCTATGGGTAAAACCGCCTTTTGTCTTAATATAGCAGGACACTGCCTTGATGAAAACAAAGGCGTTGCGATATTTTCGCTGGAGATGCCCGCCGAACAGTTGATGCTAAGGATGCTCAGCGCCAAGACATCTATCCCGCTTCAAAATCTAAAAATCGGCAATATGGAAGATGATGAGTGGACGAGGCTCTCCGACGCTATCGATGAGTTTTCAAGAAAAAAGTTTTTCGTAAACGACCAAGGCAATATCAATATCCACCAAGTGCGCGCGCAGCTTAGAAAACTAAAGATGAAACACCCCGAAATCTCGCTTTGCGTTATAGACTATCTACAGCTTATGACGGGCTCAAGCGGCGGCAAAGAGAGGCACTTGGAGGTGAGCGAAATCAGCCGTGGGTTAAAACTGTTGGCGCGTGAGCTTAATATGCCTATAGTCGCCCTCTCGCAGCTTAACCGCAGCCTTGAGAGCAGAGACGATAAAAGACCGATGCTTAGCGACCTAAGGGAGTCGGGCGCTATCGAGCAGGACGCGGATATCATACTTTTTGTCTACAGGGGTGACATCTATAAAGAGCGCGAAGAGAAAGAGCGCGAAGAGAAGGCAAAAAGGGACGGCAAAGAGTACAAAAGCACCTTTGTCAAACGCCCGATAGAAGATGCCGAGATACTTGTGGGCAAAAATAGAAATGGTCCTATCGGTACGGTGGATGTTGTATTTCACAAATCCTATACGAAGTTTGTAGATAAGATGGACGGCGCCGAGCAGTCGTATAGTTTCAGCAAAATAGAGATCTCATAGGCAAGCGGTGAAGCCCTATCTGCCGCTTTTTCAACGAAAGCTTGAGGGGGCGGCGCTGTTTGCCGGGCTGCTTTGTATACTTCTTGTAAATATCGCTTTTAAATACGCCGATTTTTTGGAGTTCAAGAGCCGCTCGTGGGCGTCGTTTCGCGGCGATTTGGTAAATATCGTGCCCTTAATCGCAAAAAACGGCAGAGCATATCAGCGCCTCTATGTAAAAAACGACGACGGTATCACGCTCACGGTAGCCTACTTTGCCAAAGATGAGTTTAAAATAAATATGCGCGTAGGCTTTCGCGTCAAAACGGATGGGGTCACATTTGCCGATTTTTTATCGCGCAGGTTTTACGCGCCGTCCGTTTTAGTCTGGGCAAACGAGGCGGAGGCGAGCTTAAGAGATAGGCTTTTTGACGCTATCGCGCTTCAGCACGAAGATAAACTCACCAAAGAGCTATTCGGCGCGCTTTTTTTGGCTACACCTATATCCAAAGAGTTAAGGGACGCGGTGCAGCTCTTTGGCGTGTCACATCTAATCGCCATAAGTGGCTTTCACCTTGGTATAATATTTGCCTTTTTGTACGCTCTTTTAAATCTCCCCTACCGCTTTTTTCAAAACAGATACTTCCCGTACCGCAACGCCCGCTGGGACATCTCGCTTGTCGTATTTTTGCTGCTTGGCGGGTATCTGTGGCTTATAGATATGACGCCATCGTTCTTGCGCTCTTATGTGATGGGGGCGGCTGGATTTTTGTTTTTGTGGCGAGGCGTCAATGTCATCAATTTTGAACTGCTGTTTTTATGCGCGGCGTTTTTGGTGAGCCTCTTTCCGCATTTAGCTTTTAATGTGGGCTTTATACTCTCGTGCTTTGGTGTATTTTTTATATTTGTCTATGTGAGGCATTTTGGGGATAGTTTCAAAGTGTGGCAGAGCGCTGTTCTTATCAATATCTGGCTCTTTTTGGCGATGACCCCGTTGGTGCATTACTGGTTTGGGGCGCTAAGCGTTATGCAATTTGCCTGCGTGCCGTTGAGCATTTTGTTTGTTCTCTTTTATCCGATAGAGGCGGTTTTGCATTTGATAGGATGGGGCGGGATATTGGATAGTTTTATCGTAAAATTTTTGAGTTTTCAAGTCCAAAGTTTAGAAGTAAAGACCCCTTTATGGCTGCTTGCCGTCTATATCCTTTTGTCGTTTGGCGCGGCGAAGAGGAGGATTTTCACTCTTGCTTTGGCTCTTTTGGGCGGCGGCTTCTTTATATCTTTGCTGCGTTAGATGCAAAAGATAGCAGACTCTTATGCCATACAAAAATATAACCCACGAGATATATATCCAGACAAATAAAAATAGTATGACGCTAAATGGTCCATATATCGTCTGATATATCTGGTTGTGGGTCGCGTAGAGTACGAAAAGGGTCTTTGAGAGATACCAGATAAGCGACGCCAAAAATGACGCCAAAGCACCAGCGCTCATAGATATTTTCGCACTTGAAGATATCATATAGACGGTAAAAAAGAGCGCCCATACGACAAGATATGGAAACGCCGCTAAGATATTTATATTGCTAAAGCCATACCCCGCCAAAAACTTCTGTATAACGGTAGATAGATAAAACGATACACCAAGCAGTATGGGGGCGAGCGTCACAAGCGTCCAGTATGAAGAGAGGGACTGCCAAAAGGGGCGCGGGGTTGTGTGCATAATTTTATTAAAAATTGCCTCGTAATCCCTGAAAAACAGCACCGATACAATAAGCATCGTCACAAAGCCAAATATCCCTATCTGCGTTGTGTTGCCCAAAAATTTGTCTATATATTCGGAGATGACCTCTGGGTTTGACGGCGAGATGGAGTTAAAGATAAATGTTTTTATCGTGTTGTAGTGTTCGTTGAAACTGGGCAATTTAGTGACTATGGAGAATGTCAAAAGTAGCACGGGGATGACCGAAAGGATCGTGTGAAAACTAAGACTTGAAGCGTATGTCATCAAGTCTTTGTCGTTGAGTCTGCCCAAAAGCGCGAAGAGTTCTTTGCACTTTTGTAGGAGCTTCATCATAGCCCCATTTTGTGAGGGTTGAGTATATTGTTGGGGTCAAACGCCTTTTTTATCGCGCGAAAAAGTTCCATCTCTTGTTCCGTAAACGCCAAACGCATAAACGGCGCTTTTGAGATACCTATGCCGTGTTCGCCGCTTAGCGTGCCGCCAAGATCGACTGTGATCTTAAATATCTCCTCTATAGCCTCGTGCCCCTTTTTAAGCTCTTCAGGGTTGCTGCCGTCTACCATAACATTTGTATGCACATTTCCATCGCCTGTGTGCCCGAAACAGGGGACTAAAACGCCGTATTTTTTCGCCGTTTCGTCTATCTTTTCGAGAAGCCGGGGCAATTTGCTTCTTGGGACGGTGATATCTTCATTTAACTTTTTGCTTCCGTATATGGTGATACTTTGGGAACAGTTGCGTCTGGCGAACCACAAATCTTTGGCTTCGTTCTCATCTTTTGCTATTTTAAATTCGCTGCATCCGTTTTGCTTGAAGACTTCATCTATCTTTTGCATCTGCTCGTCCAAGACATTCAGAGCACTGCCGTCTACATCGGTGATGAGGATAGCGCCCGCCTCTTTTGGCAAGCCTTTGTGAAATCTCTCCTCAACGGCGCGTATACTGAGATTGTCCAAAAACTCCATAGCCACAGGCGTGATACCCTCGGCAAATGTCTTATATACGGCGCTCATAGCCTCTTTCACGCTTGGAAAAACGCCAAAGGCTGTTTTGGTGAATTTGGGCTTTGCGATGAGCTTTAGCGTTATCTCGGTTATCACGGCAAGGGTGCCTTCGCTCGCTATCAAAATGCCCGCTATATTGTAGCCCGCGACATCTTTAATGGTGCGTTTTCCCGCTCGTATTATCTCGCCGCTTGGCAAAACCGCGCGCAGTGCCATCACATAATCTTTCGTGATACCATACTTCGCCGCTCTCATACCGCCAGCGTTTTCGCCCACATTGCCGCCTATCGTGGAGTGCTCTTCGCTTGCTGGGTCAGGCGGATAGAAAAGTCCGTGTTCCAAAGCCTTTTTTTGCAGGTCCATATTGATGACGCCGGGTTGCACTACCGCGACCATATTGTCCATATCTATCTCAAGGATTTTGTTCATATGCTTTTCAAAGCCAAGGATTATGCCGCCGTTAATGCCAAGGCTGCCGCCCGTAAAGCCGCTTCCCGCCCCTCGCGGCGTGATGATGATATTATGCTCGTTACAGTATCGCAATATCTCGCTCACATCTTTTTCATCGCGCGGAAAAACAACGGCGTCTGGTTCAAATTTGCTTCTTGTAGCGTCGTATGAGTAGGCGATAAGGTGGGCTTTGTCGGTGTAGATATTCTCTTGTCCTACTATATCGACGAAGGCTTTGATATGCTGAGTATCCAGCATTATTTAAGTCCCAGAAGAAGCCTGTAGTATTCGCCGTAATTTTCTATATTTTTATTGCCTATGACAACAAGCGGCGAAGTTTTGACATTGTCCGAGATACGGCTATAGAACGGCAAAACTATCTCTTCGCCTTCTACGGGTATCTTAAAGGCTTTTACCACTTTAAACGATGTGCAGTCCACAAAGTAGCCCATATTGTTGATATTAAATGTGATGAGTCCCGTCATATTGATGTTGCATAGCTCCACAAAACTCTTTTTGTCGGGATTTGGGATGTATCTTTTGGCTAAAAATGCTGCCGCGATGTCGGGGTGTATCCACTCTATGTCTACAAAAAAGTCGGTTATTTTTTTGAATGATTCGTAGTTTGGAGTTACCAAAAGTGAGCGGTTGTAGAGGTAGTTTAGTTTGACGATATCGCCCTCTTTTGGTGTGACGGACATTCTTGGAAAATTTTTTTGTACGAGCGTGTCAAACGGGGTAAGTTCCAGTACGGCGTCTGTGCCGTTTTTGCTTACAACCGTAGCCCTTGCCGTTATCATAGACTCTTCATTTTCAAACAGATACATCACAATACCGCCCGAACCCACCACGATAGATGGCGAGTCGTCAATAACAGCGCGATTGTTGTTTACGGATTTTAGTGTGGTCTCATACTCTTCAAAGAGAGGCTTATCATATGCGGCAAAAACAGAAGTCATAAATATAGATAAAATCATAAGTAGTCGTTGTAACACGAAGTACGCCTTTGTGGTAAAGATTAGCGAGAATTATATCTCAATTGGTTTTAAAAAAGATTAACACCCAAATCCTAACAATATAAATATAAGAAAAAATAGGCTAAAATTTGCATTTTTATTGAAACTTAAAACAAAAGGCTCTTTTATATGGTTCGCATCCTCCTCTTCCTGACACTTTTAATCAGCTTGGCTTTGGGCTCAAGAGCTGAAGAGTACTACTGGGAAAAGGGCGAAACATTTTTGATGTTTTTAGAGAGAAACTCTCTTCCGTTTTCGCTATATTACGGTCTTGATATAGAAGATAAAGAGATGGCGGCAGAGATATATGCCGGAACGAAATACTATCTGTTGCGCGGTAACGAGGGGGATGTAAGGCAGATATTGATTCCTGTGGGCGGCGGCGAGTTGCAACTTCATATATATAAAGAAAAAGATAACAATTTCACCGCCCGTTTTACGCCGGCAGCGTATCAAGAGAGCAATAGAGAGCTTACATTTGAACTTAAAGTCTCCCCTTATCAAGATATCGTAGCGACCACGAACAACGCCCTTTTGGCGCACGAATTTGTACACTCGTTTCAGGGCAGTGTGGATTTTAAAAGATTAAGACCCGGGACTAATTTTGTGATTTTATATAAAGAGAAAACAAGACTTGGCTCGCAATTTTCAAACCCTTTGATAAAAGCCGCTATGGTGGACGCCGGCGGCAAGAAAGATTATGTCTTTTATTATGAGCCAAAAAGCAGATATTATAATAATGACGGCAAAGAGATAGAGGGCTTTTTTCTTATGACTCCGCTAAAATACACAAGAATCTCATCGCCTTTCACGCTTAAACGCTGGCATCCGGTACTGAAAAAATACCGCGCCCATTTTGGTATCGATTACGCCGCGCCTACGGGAACTCAGGTAAAAGCCGCAGGGGATGGAAAAGTAACTTTTGTAGGCACGATGAACGGATATGGTAAAACCGTAAAAATCGCCCACGAGGGCGGATATACGACGCTCTACGCGCACCTAAACGGATTTACGAAGTCGTTAAAAAGCGGCAAAAATGTCAAAAAAGGCGAACTCATAGCTTATGTTGGCAGTACGGGTGTGAGCACAGGTCCGCACCTACATCTTGGACTTTATAAAAACAATCAGCCCATAAACCCCTCAAGCGTCATCAAAGTGGCAAAAAGCGCGCTTAGCGGCTCAGAAAAGACAAACTTTAACAAATACACCAACAGCATGAAAGAGCAGCTAAACGAGGCGCGGGAGAGAAAAACCCTTCCGGAAGCGTATGGAAGTTTCGTATATGCGGTCGATATACTCGATGATATAGGGAGTTAGGCAAGATGGGACGCAAGATTAAGATTTTAAAGATAGAAGACAATCTCCCGTCCCAATTTGTACAACCCTTTAGCGTATTTTATGAAGAGAACAGCAAAAAGAAGCGGTGGGACTGTATCAAAACGCACGATAGCGTCGCGTGCATCCTCTATCACTCCGAAAAAAAAGAGCTTGTTTTAGTAAAACAGTTTCGCCCCTCCGTATATATGCACGACCAAAAAACGGACGGCTTTACCTATGAGATATGCGCGGGATTGCTTGATAAAGAGAAGAGCGACGAACAGACAATGCAAGAGGAGATACTGGAAGAGTGCGGCTACGATGTGCCCTTGTCGCGGATAGAGCGGCTGTTTCACTTTTATATGGGTGTCGGATTTGCTGGCGCGAAACAGACACTATTTTTTGCTGAGATAGATGAAAGTATGAAAAAAGAGAAAGGTGGCGGCATAAACGACGAATTTATAGAGGTGTTCCACCTTCCCATATCGCAAGCAAAAGAGTTTATGTACGACTCCTCCAAACCCAAAACCGCCGGCACAATGTTCGCGATAATATGGCTTTTTGATAAGTATAAGTTTTAAAACAAGCCTTTTTTTTGTTACAATGATTTTTATGAAAAAAGTTTTCGCATTTTTAATCATATTTCTATTTTTCGGCTGTACCACCAGAGAGTATATGCAAATCGCCAAAGCGGTGAGTTCGGATAGTCCCGAAGCTGTCATAAAGCAGATAGCAAAAGCAAAAGCAACTTCATACGCGCAAAATCCCAATCTTATCAAAAGCGACATCGCGCGGCTTGAAAATATAGCTGAGCAATTTTCCAACCTTAAAAAAGCAGTAGTCAACGTATGGGGCGAAAAAGATGCCAAAGAGCCCGCACCCAAAGAGTATGTCAAATACTTGGATAACTACAAATCGCGTGCGCTTATCGACTATGAAAAAGGTTTTGTACAGGTTGAGACGGTGGATACCAAAGAGCCAAAAGAGAGTTTGAAAAAGGCGATAAAAACCGCTCTTTTGATGCCGTTTAACCCAAGCGGTGAGGATCTGTTTAACTCAAATGATATCAAACTTGGCGACGAGCCGTATCTATATAATGAAGTTTTGGATAACGAGGGAGAGCCTATCAGATGGGAGTGGAGGGCGCAAAAGTTTGCGGACTTTTTAGTAGGTCAAAAGCTTCAGACCAAAAACCTTCAAAACGGCGCGAAGTTGTATTTTGTGCACATAGATATGAGTAAAAAACACGAAAATATAAGAGCGCAAAAGTATCAAAATATCGTCAACAAATACGCTACCAAATACGGCGTGGAGCCAAAACTCATCTACGCTATCATCAAAACCGAGAGCGATTTTAACCAATACGCCATAAGCCGCACGGGTGCGGTGGGGTTAATGCAGATAGTGCCCTCCACTGCCGGTGCCGATGCGTACAGGGAGCTTTATAAAAAAGATGGACAGCCGACAAGAAACTATCTTTTTGACGCGCAAAATAATATAGAGATGGGCACACTCTATCTTGACATACTAAAAAGCAGATACCTGAAAGATATAACGGACAAAACCTCAAAAGAGTACTGCGTGATAAGCTCCTACAACGGCGGCAGCGGCTTGGTTTTGAAGGCGTTTCACAGCGACAAAAGCAAAGCCTTCAAAGAGATAAACCGCCAAACCCCGCAACAGATTTACAAAATTTTGACCACAAAAGTAGACAGCGAAGAGACGAGAAGATATATAGTGAAGGTTGTGGAAAATAAGAAGTTGTTTCAATAAAAAAGCGACTCCGCCGACAGTGCTTGCAAAAAGAGCGGTTTTATCCGAAAAGTGGATAGCGACTATCAAATATTGCAATATCAGCAAACGATAGCCGCTATATTTGCGGCTTATTCGTCTAAATTTCTATGCAATATCTCTTCCAAAACCACCGTGGCATATGCCCCTTTTGTGAGGGTGAAATTCATCTCGAACCACGCCTCTTCTTCTTTGTATTTGTATTCAAAATCCTCTGTAAAATTCCACGCGTAGCGTCTTGAGCCGTCTATTTTGTCTAAAAATTGCTCTGCTTCGTTAAAAATCTCACTCTCTATCTCGCCGGCTAATCCTTCGGCTTTTATCGCGCGACCGCCTGCAAGAAAGCCGGTGACGGTGATATCTCTTGCCAAAAACCTCGCATTTTCCGCATCCAAATCCTCGCATAAAAACGCCTTTCCGTGCGGATAGTGACAGCAGATGTCGCCTTTTAAAAGTTTGAAAAATTGTGGCTGTTTTTTTATCTCTTTTATCGTCTCTTTGTCCCATTTTATCGCGTTTTGAAGCTCTGTCGGGCTAAAGTCCTCAAAATATTTACTTATCTCTATCCTTTTAGATAACCATCTGTTGAAAAGTTCGCTCTGGTACGCACTGATTAAAAAATCCCTAAGTTTTGGGTTGCGCTCTTTTTTTTCGCCGCTAAGTATCGCTCTGCCAAGCTCAAAATTATCGCCGTCTTTGCCGAAGCGTTGATAACCAAAATAGTTGGGATACCCCTCTTTAGCTATCTTTTCGCAGGCATATGAGAGCTTCAAAGCGTCTTGCGGGAGCACTTTTTTTAGCCTTATGAAGAAGCGGTTGCCTTTGAGATGTCCTATTTTTATCTTATTGTTGTGGTAAAAAGTGTTTAAAATTTTGACATTCGGGTGCGAAAAATTCTCAAAAGCTTTTGCGTAATTTTTATGTATGCTCACATATTGCGTTGTCATACCTTCTTTGTCTTTTAGCCCCGCGTAGCCAAAATCGCGCATCTTAGCCCCGCTCGTATCGCTGAAAATCCGAAGCATCTGCCAAGTGGTCAAATCCTTTTTTCGCGCGTGCATCACAAAGTGTTCGCCCTCACCGCTAAATTCGTAAAGCGGTATCTCACTCACGACAAAATCGCTCGAGTTTTTGCTAAAATGCGCCTGTTTAATCGCGGCGTGGTTCATAAAAAATAATCTGCTCACATATCTCCTTCAAAATGGTGTTCTTTGCATTCGCTCACATACAAGCCCTCGCACGCTTTGGCGAATATATGAAGCGGCGTTTTTGTTATTTTTGCGGCGTGTAAAACTTTGGTCGTATTTTTGGGGTCAAACGCCACCAACATCTCGTATTCCTCCCCGCTGCAAAGGGTATTTTTGTCTATCTTTTCGCAAAATTCCACGCCAACGCCGCCCAAAATACAAAGGCGCGACAGATCTTTACTAAGAGAGTCCGAGATATCAAGACCACACCGCAGATATTTAGCGGCGGCTTTGATAAATTTAGCTCTTAAAATTGGCTTTGCAAAACGCGACTCCGCCTTTACAACTCCGCCGTTTAAAAGCTCTTGCAGCTCACAAGCACTTTGCCCCAAAACGCCCGTATATGCCAAAATATCGCCCTTTTTTAAGCCTGAACGATAGAGTGTATGTTTTCGTTTTTTGGCGATAATCGTCAGAGAAATGATAATCTTTTCACTCGCAATCGTATCGCCGCCTATGATTTTTACGCCGTATTCGCGGGCGCTCTCGTTAAAGCCTTTTGATAACTCTTCTATATCTTGCTTGCTAAAATTTTTAGGCAAGCCTAACCCCAAAAGCGCGTATTTTGGTTTGGCATTCATCGCGATGGCGTCGGAGATGTTGACAAGCATAGCTTTTTGCGCGATTTGGTACGGGCTAAGCCAGCCTTGTTTGAAGTGCGTATCTTCGCAAAAGAGGTCTTTTGAATAGACCCATTTGCCGACAACCGCGCCGTCATCGCCTATCGCGGCATTTTGAAATTGCGATATGATAAACGACTCTTTATCCAAAAAATCCTCCGAAAAAAACTAAAGTCTGTTATTATAGTAGCAGCCTCTTTAATATAAGGTTAGCTTCATTTCGTTACATTTGCATACTTTTTTCGCGCAAGAGTTTAAAAGAAAAAATATATTAAGTGTTTTTAAGTTAAACTAATCAATCTTGCTTTTTCGGAGGAAATATGTCCTGTCTGGTTACCGTAAACGTGTTTCGTTTTAACGCTAAGAGCGATTTCTTGCCATATTATAAAGAGTATGAGATAAAAGTCGGCGAAGACGATACATTACTGGATGTTTTAAACGGTATAAAAGAACAAGATGGCGGATTTTCCTTTTCGGACAATAAATTTATAGGCATCAGGGTAAACTCCTTTGTGGTTTCTGTAAATCTGCACATCAAAACTCTCATTAAATTTTTAAAAACAGACAAATTGACACTTGAGCCTTTAAGCGAATTTTATGCTGTGCGCGATCTTGATATAGACACAAGCTCGTTTTTGAAGCAGTTGGATTATCTTGAAGAGTTTATGGAAGAGGACGACAAGGAGCAGTATGACGAGCTTGTATCGTACTACTATACATCTTCGACTATTGAGTTTGAGCGCGAGTATTTTGGCGATTCGTTTATGCTGTTTGCGAAGTTTTTAATTGAAAAATATCCGCACAAAAGAGACGCGATACTACGCTTGTGTGCCGACGAAAAACGCGGTATATGGCTGCACACCTCCATCAAAAACGCTCTAATGCTCTACTCAAAAGCAGTTAGCATAGAGGCGAGTATCACGGAATTGAAAAGAGATATTTTGCGGTATGTTCCCGATACTAACCCCACAACAAAGCGCGAAGCAAAACGCGCCCAAAATTTAAGTTTTTAAGGCGCAATGATGGCAAACTATATCATTTTTGACAAAATGAACAAAAAACTTGTTACCAAACCTTTCAAATCCGCAGGGGAGGTTTTTTTAAGAGAGTTTTATGTCGCAAATTACGCTATAAAGACGAATCTATCCGACATAGGCGCTGAAAATTACATACTAAATCCCAAACTTTTCGCCAAAAATTTTGTCAAGATTTTAGCCCAAGCGGGTAAAAACGGCGAAACCATCATCACTTATGATATCAGCTCATATCTGTCGCTTCTGTTTGCGAAAAATTTCATTATGGATAACGCCGATGTGAAAGAGGAGATGGAGAATTTTCTAAATCCGTTCGAACTTACGACTGATTTTTTGGCAGACGCGTTACATATCAACGCCTTTATCATAGAAAAAGACGCGACCAAGCATATGAAAAAAAACCTCAAATACCCGTTTAGCGACTTTAAAGCGGCGTTTTATTATGGGGCGGATATAAGGTCGGACGAGTATTCCAATCGAGAGTTGAACACATTTTTTGATACGATAGACTTAAAGCGCGTGAGATTTAGTAGGGAGCTTAATCCAAGCGGCTACGAGCTGCTTCGCTACGCGCCTGAAATCGCCCTAAAGATGGCGGGAAATATCCTGCTTGACGCGTTTGACAGCGGGGCGGACTTTTTGATAGTAAACGATACGCGCACCTTTTATCTGATGGACACGAAACGAAAAGAGGTAGAGAGGGCTGTGGGGCGGGAGATACCGATATACATTTTGACGCTGCCGCAAGTGGCTTTGATGGCGTATGGGGTCACCGATAAAAAAATCTTAGGATTTAACGCGCATAATGTAAAACCGACGCTTTTGTGATCCAAACGGCGGCGGTTTTATCGTTTTTTGGCGAAAAAAACTGCCCCTTTATAAAACTATCTAATTAAGACAAAAATAATCTCTTTTTTTAATATAGGGCTTATCAATTATCGTGTAATATTGTAATACTAAATTTTTATAAGGAGAATTTAATGCCTAAGATTAATCGTTATGTAGATATAGATACGGTAGAAAGAGAGTCTAGAAAAGACTACATAGACAGACACTCGCCGTTTGTTCACTGTGCCTCCTCCGCCAAAAAGGGCGAGAAATTTGCCGTAACGGTAAAGGTCGGAAATGAGTACTCTCATCCGGATGATTTTGACCATTATATAGCAAATGTCTCTTTGTATGACGGCGAAACGCTTTTGGCAAGAGCCGATTTTGTCGCGGGTGCGCTTGGCGGTCAAGGCGCTAAAGGACAGTTGGAGGTAGTTTTCAATATAGTCCCGACAGGCTCAAAGCTAAATTTCACAGCCCACGCCTACTGTACAAAGCACGGTTTGTGGGAGAGCGACCCCGTTGTCGTTGAAGTAGCGGAGTAATTTTCATTAATACCAAGCTTTTTTTAAGGCTTGGTATTAAATCTATCCTCGCCATTTTTTTAAAAACCACCCCCTTTTTTATAAGCGCTAAAAAAACAGTTTTTTAAGTCAAGATTAGCTATCATTACCCCTATGTCAAAACTTGAAACCCTAAAAATGTTACAAGAGCTGTATATCTACCGCTCATTTGGATTTACATACTATAAAAAGCGTGAGATTGCGCCCCAAAAGCCAAGCGCTTCTATACCAAACAGTATGGACGAGCTGAAAAAAAATTCGCTCGGATGCCTTTTGTGCAATCTCTGTAAAACACGCAAAAATGTAGTCTTTGGCGAAGGCAATTTGCACGCTAAAGTTATGTTTGTAGGCGAAGGTCCCGGGGCAAATGAAGATATGCAAGGAAGACCGTTTGTAGGCAAAGCGGGAGAGCTTCTCACAAGAATGATAGAAAATGTGCTGAATATAAAACGGCGCGACACTTATATCGCAAACATTGTCAAATGCCGTCCGCCTGAAAATCGCGTGCCCACTCCCGAAGAGGCTAATATGTGCAAACCGTATCTTTTTAAACAGATAGAGATAGTAGCCCCACAGATAATTGTAGCGCTGGGTAACACAAGCTACCGCTATCTCACGGGCGATGAGAGAGGCATCACAAAAGTGCGTGGCGAGATAATAGACTACAAAAACGCCAAACTTATACCTACTTTTCATCCAAGTTATCTTTTAAGAAATGAATCCGCCAAAAAAGAGGCTTATCAAGATATGTTAAGAGTGAGGGCTCTATTATGAAAAAGATAGTTGTTTTTCTTGTATTGTCGTGTATGGCTTATGCACTAAGCGATAAGCCCTCCGAAATCCCACTTCCAAAAAGCATCTTTTTGGATACCAACCCCACAAAATGCGATAACGCGTGTTTAAATAAACTGCTTAGCGAGGAGAAATTTTTTAGTTTTATGAGTAAATATACTGAGAAGTACTCCACGCCGTCTTTGGAAGAGCACTATCTTAACTACGCGCAAATATTCAATCTGCTGATGTATTACGATGTAGAGCCTGTCTTCGGAACTATCAAACTCGCCGTTCTTGTGCCGCAAAAAAGTATCAAACATTACGCGCTCACCTCCGTAAATGCCGCGCTGGCATATCTTTTTAGGCAGAGGAGCAATTTTGAGCTTGCCGTATTTAACAGCGGTGACGAGAGTGAAGAGGCTATAAGAGTTACGCTAAATGAGATACGAAAGGGCGAATATCTGTATGTCATCGCCCCCATAACGCAAGACGGGCTTGACGCGCTGGTAAAAAATAGTCACGGTCTGTATGTGTTCATCCCCACGCTTCATAAGTCGCTGTACGAATATGTACCCAGCAATATCCTCTTCGGCGGTATCGATTATAGCGCTCAAATAGACACTTTAAATGAGTTCGCGAACGATAATGTCGTCATATTCTCCGGCGGGAGCAAGCTGGAATTAAGCTTAAACGATATGGTAAAAAGCCAAGACAAAACGGTCACGGAGACACTATTTTTTGCAAGCCCCAAAGATAACTTTAAAAAATCGATAGAGAACAATAAAAAGCTTGACAACGCCTCTATCTATCTGAATATGCCCCGCTTTATGTCCGGACTGCTTGCTTCACAGCTTAGAGCCTATAAGCACTCCCCATTCGCGCTTTTATCCACGCAGATAAATTTCCACCCCGACCTTTTAAACCTTACGCAGTACGAGGATAGGAAAAATCTATATCTTGCCAACTCCATAGGCAAGTTTGACCAAAATCTTGAGAGTATTAACGCATTTTTGGGCAATAATATGGAGTATGATTGGGTCAATTACGCTATCTCCATCGGTATGGAATATTTGAATGTGAACTTTTTTAACCAAGATGTGGATAGAATTTTTAAAGAGAGTATAAATAACTACGGGCAGATAGAGTACGATACGCGCATCTTTAAAGCGTCGCAATTTGGCTTTGTGGAGCAGACAAAAAGCGCAGATTAGCGCCCCCGCAAAGCGTGAAAGTTAGCTTAAAACTTTCTCCATCAACACAGCGTCCGCGCCGTCGGGGTAGTATTTTAAAGCTACGCCGGTTTTTACAAAGCCCACCTTTTCGTAGAGTCTGATAGCGGATAGATTTGCCGCGTTTACCTCAAGATTGATGCTTTTTTTGTCCCTATCTTTCGCGTGTGCGATACTTTTTTCAAGCAGCTTCAAGCCAACCCCGCAAGACCTGAACTCTTTTTTTACGGCAAGAGAGTAGATTCTAATGGAATTTTTACGCGTCAAAAGCAGTATATAGCCGGCGACAGAGCCCTCTATCTCGCAGATAAAGATGGAATTTTTGTCTATATGATAGAGAAAATTGCGGCGTGAGAGAGCAAAAGAGTTTTCATCAAATGCCTCCGCTTCTATCTCGCAAAGAGCATTTAAATCTTCCCTTTTTGCCGCTTTTATCGTCATTTTTGGTAAATCGTATATTTGGCGATGAGTTTTTCGGGGCGGTAACTCATCTTGACCTTTTTTAAATTTTCAAAGCCCATATCATCGCCAACATTGATATACTCTACCTCATATTTATCCCTGAGTACCTTTGAAAATTCACGGAACAGAAATTGTGCACAGCCGAGTATCTCAAAATCGGTCTTTTCTATGATGATACTGGCGATATGGCTGTTTATCTTTTCGCCCACCGTAAAGCCCTTTAATTCACCCCCGATAAAGAGGCAAATCCCCGTCAGCTCCAGCTCTTCATAATATTGCAAGAGCCTTTTTATCGCGTTTTGCTCAAATAAAATGCCCTCCAAAAACCTATCCTCTTCCTCTTTTGGCATATATTTTACCCGATCGCTTGTCCACTTGCGGTGGAGCGCGTTTATCATCTGCGTGTGAACTTTTGGCTCCAACTCCTCTACTCGCACATCGGAGTAGGCTTTTTTAAATTTATTGATCTCGTTTCTTTTGGAGTGGTAATTATTGCCCTTAAGTTCTATCAAATCCTCGCTTTTATAGACATAATCCACAAGCTTTTTTTCAACGATATAGTCGGCAAGCAGCTCAAACATCACCGTGCCCTCTTCCAAAAAGTCCGTGAACCCCTCCAAAATCTTCTCGTGCACATAATCAATGCGCGAGTAGTATTTGGATGTGTTGTTTTCGTTCATAACCTTAAAGCACTCCACTATCGCGTCATTTACCTTATCTTTTTGACCAAGCGGCGGCAACAGCATAGAGATTTCGCTGCCTTGCATTATAAAAAGGCAAAATGTGTCGTTGATGATAGCGTAAAAACCGCTGGCAGATGAGAGCCACAGATAGTTCGCCGCAAATGTGTAATCGCTAAGATCGACATTGACCTCTTTGAGGTATGTCTCCATAATGGACTTTGTGTGCATATTAAAATGCTTCAACTCATAGTTTAATATCTGCAGTGTGGGCATCTGTCCCCTTTCCTTATATTGGCATCATTACCGCAAAAGGTTCGGACAGACTACGGTCCTGGACGAATCTTGCGAAGCAAAAAACAAACGAAATTATAAGCGCAGAAGGTTTAAATTTAGTTGATAAAATAAACTTTATTAGAGTTTATTTTTAGGGGGCAAGAGGAGCGCGATTTTACGGGGATTTGACAGACTTTTGACCGCATAGAGCCAAACCCCAATGCAGTCAAAAGCCCAAAATTACTCACGGTAATCGCTATCGTAATCTATATCGTACTCATCTTTGTCATACTCGTAATCATCATCATCGTCATCTTTGTAAAACTCATCGTCTTCGTCTTCAAAGCTCTCATCATCGTCATCTATATCGTCACTCAAATCATCATCCCAATCTTTGGCAAAGCGTAACGTTTCCATAACTACCCTCTCATATAAAGTTGCCCATTATTGTAACATACAAAAAAATAAAAATCGATAACACTATAGGATAATCTCTTCCAAAATATCCAAATTAAACCCGCCCATAGCGGCAAATTCATTCCCGCCTTGCTTTGATAAAAGTGTGATTTTGCGGATGCCAAGAGCGTTTAATATCTGCGCGCCGATGCCGCGTTCTTTAGCGTTATCTCCCTCTTTGGAGGTGTTCAAAAAGATAAGCGCGCCACCCGCTTTTTTGAGGTATTCTATCGATTTGGTAAGCGAATCATAAGTCCTATCAAGCGACAAAAGGTCTATATCTTTTAGTATGTGGTGAAACTTTACCGCCGCTTTGTCTGTGATTTGTCCGAATATAAAAGCTGTGTGGATATTGTCCAAGTGGTCTGTGAACTCTATCTTTTTGACATCCGCGCCAAGAAACTTTGCATCGGCGCTGGAGCTCTCTCTCACTAAGGATTCATACTTTAAGCGATACCCGATGATGTCGGTTATAGAGACCACTTTTATATTGTGTTTTTTGCAAAAAATGTCGATGTCATCCCTGCGCGCCATTTCGCCGTCCTCTTTGACTATCTCGCAGATAATTGCGCTCTCGCTCACGCCCGCCAATCGGCAAAGGTCTATTGACCCCTCCGTATGCCCCGTCCTGACCAGTACGCCGCCTTTTTTAGCTATAAGCGGAAATATATGTCCGGGACGCACCAAGTCCTCAGGAGCGCTTTGCTGGTCGCTTATGACCTTTATCGTCATATCCCTCTCGCGTGCCGAAATGCCCGTTTTTGCCGTTCTGGCGTCCACAGAGATGGTAAAAGCCGTCTCGTGGGCAGAATTATTATTTGCCACCATCGGCGTCAGTTCAAGCCTTTTTGCCGTATCCTCCGTGATACTCATACAAACCAACCCTTTTGCGTGCGTTATCATAAAATTGACTTTTTCAACCGTAGAAAAATGCGCCGCGTAGACCAAATCCCCCTCATTTTCCCTATCTTCGTCGTCTACTATCACGACCATTTTGCCGTTTTTTATCTCCTCTATTGCAGCCCTTACTCTCGCTTCACTCATCCTCTAATCCTTAAAAGTTTAAAATATAGGGGCGAATTATATCTTTTACTCCTTGACAAACAGATAAAAAGTTACTATAATTCCGACCTCAATGTTTGTTTCGGACTAAAAAGCAACATTCGTTGGGGTGTCGCCAAGCGGTAAGGCAACTGGTTTTGGTCCAGTCATTCGGGGGTTCGAATCCCTCCTCCCCATCCACATCTTGAGTAGCGGGATAGAGCAGTCCGGTAGCTCGTCGGGCTCATAACCCGAAGGTCGGAGGTTCAAATCCTCCTCCCGCAACCAATTACAAACCCCCAAACCACCGTAAAAATCATAACTTTTGAAGCTTTTAACTCTTTATAATTTCACTTTTGCACATAAAAACTTATAAAATCAATACCCCGATAAACTTTTTCTCCAACTGCTGTAAAAATTGTATCAATATATAAACTTTGCCCTATAGTGCGGCTTCAAAAAGCCCGGAAAGATTGATTAAAGTTATTTGGTTACTCCATTAATATAATTTAAATTTTACTATTTTTGTTTATAATATACCAAATTATTTAGGTCGTAGACCTCCATTAAAATAAATTTTAATAAATAGTATGATACTATTTGTCAGAATTTATAAAGGTATAAGGATGAAGGAAGCAAAAACAAGAATTTTGATGCGGAAATTAAAAGTTACGCACGCCGAATTAGCCAAAGAACTCGGCATCGTAAAGGGTACTGTAGATAGTTATAGGACAAGTATGCCAAGAAAACTTGATCTTATGATAGATGGACTTCGCTACAGAAAACTGGTACGCTTTTTGTTTGAGGAAGAGCTTAAGAATGGAAATAAAAAGTAGCAAATTGTGCAATTTCCGCTTAATTTCTAAATAGCGATTAAGTAGAACGGTAGTTCTCAAAATATTGTATTTAGAAATTATTGCGGATTTTTTTATTGCGCAATTTGCCTCTTTTTCCAAAACAAAGACAATATCTGCCGCGTATAGGCTTCAAATCGCGCTTGGCTTTAAATGACATGCGCGTAAGCGGTAAAATTCGGATGACAATTACCACTAAAATTTAAGTTACCATATAGTTTTATCTGTTGTTACGGAATGATTTTTAAGAGTTGCGTTGTGTGGCTATGTGAGTTTTAAACTGGTTTTGCCGGAATAGGATTCGAACCTATATAGCGAGATCCAGAGTCTCGCGTCCTGCCGTTAGACGATCCGGCAATTTAAAGCGTATATTATAATAAGATTTGCTTATGAGATGCTTTTATCGGCAAGGTGGGCGCGGCGGGTAAAATCCGCGCGCTGTTGCAGATTTAACTTGCCGACCCAGCCCGCAAATATTTTACCCCCTGGGTAAAGTTTCAATGATCCTTTTTACCACATCCAACGGCTTACTTGCCTGATATATCGGGCGTCCTACTACTATAAAATCGCATCTGTTTTCGTGAGCCGCTCTTATATCCGCGACCCTCTTTTGGTCGTCGCTCTTTTCGCCAAAAGGTCTTATGCCCGGAGTCAGCGTTAAAAAATCCTCACTCGTGTGTTTTTTTATCATCAAACTCTCATATACGGAGCAGACAACGCCGTCAAGTCCGCAGGCGTGCGTATTTTGGGCGAATTGAAGTGTCTTTTTTTTGATATTTTCGCCGTAAACTTCTTTGAAATTATGCTCGTCAAAACTGGTGAGCGCGGTTACGGAGAGGACTAAGGGGCGGTTTTTCAAGGGTCTTACTCTATCCATCACCATCTTCATAGCTTCATTGCCGCTACTGGCGTGGACATTGAACATTTCAACTCCCAAAGAGGCTATAGACTCCGCGGCGTCCGCCATAGTGTTTGGGATATCGTACAGCTTCAAATCAAGAAAAATTTTAAAATCCGCGCTGATAGCCTTCAACTCTTCTACTATATTTTTGCCGTCCCTTATAAATGAGCGAAGCCCCACTTTTAGCCAGATATCGCACCCTTTTAGGGTTTTTGCCAAAGATATATTCTCTTTTTCGGTGGGCAAATCCAAAGCAACGCATAACTTCACGATAGACTCTTTTTGATAGAGTCAAGCACGCCGTTTACAAATTTGGAACTTGTCTCGTTTCCAAGCTCTTTTGCAAGTTCGATAGCCTCGTTTATGATGACCGCACTATCAAGCTTTGTGTATAAAAGCTCATACGCGCCAAGCCTCAAAATAGCGCGCTCTATCGCTCCTACTTTTTTAAGCTCCCACTCTTTTAAGTACTCATTGATAGCTTTATCTACCGCGCCAAGATTATCAAGGATGCCTTGATAGAGCTCTACGGCAAACTCTTTTTGCTGGTTTCTTATCTTTTTTTCTTCAAAAATCTCATCTTTAAAGTTGGAAATTTTATCATTCCCGACATCCTGCGCATACAAAAATCCAACTATTGTCTCTCTTACTTGATGACGCGTTGCCACATTAAGCCTTAAGATGGCTGTATAGGCTGATAAGCTCTATTAGCCCCGTCATACTCTCAAAGCCCTTGTTACCCGCTTTGCTGCCTGCGCGCTCTATCGCCTGCTCTATGGTATCCGTCGTCAAAATGCCAAAAGTTACCGGTTTTTGATACTTAAGAGTAGTATTGGCAACCCCTTTTGTAGCTTCAGCCGAGACAAAATCAAAATGCGGAGTTGAGCCTCTTATGATTGCCCCCACGCAGACGATGCCGTCATATCTGCCGCTTGACAAGGCTTTATCCAACGCGAACGGTATCTCAAAAGCGCCCGGCACCAAAATCAAATCAAGATTTTTCTCATCTCCTCCGTGTCTTAAAAACGCATCCTTCGCCCCTTCGACCAATCTATCGGTGATGATATGGTTAAATCTCGCGTTGATGATAGCTATCTTTTCACTGCCGCTTAGCGACAGCTTTCCTTCTATTATATTCATCATACTTCCTTTTATAAAATAGGCTCAATTATAACAAATTTACGACCCCTTATCTTTAAAAAAATCGTTTTTTTCGCAAAAAAAGTAACCAATCTTTGGATTAATGATAATTTTGCATACAAGATTAATTTGATTGCATATGTGACAATGACCGCTTTAGAGTTTGTTAGGGTAGGGGTACATTATGAATATCGACAGTACGATACAGTACATAGGGCGTAGTCTGTACAAGACTCATCTCTTAAAGGAGCGCAAAAGATACATCATCTTTTTGATAAGATGCCATCTGCATAGGCGCAAAATAGAAAATCTGCTGGAATTTTTCGCTAAAACCACGCAAAGAGAGCAGATGCTTTTAAAGAGTCCCTCTTTTGTGGAGCAGGCTACGCGCAGCTTTTTTTACAAAAAGTCCACATTTTCGGAGCGCGCGGATATCATAAAAAGCCATATAGGGCATTTGGAAGCCCTTCTAAAAAAAGAGGCTCTGAATAGGCTATATGTCAAAAATGAGAGTTTGAAGTTGTGGCAGGATGGCAACTTGAGTATGGAGCTGCTATTTGAGGCGGGTCAGCGAAAAGAGGGGTGTTTGTCGTTAGTTTTGCTGATGGATAGCGACGGTAAACAGACGAAGCTTTATCAGATAATATTTTGGTTTGCTGCCTCTTTTGAGGATAACGCCCCCTCAATTTATATCGGCGCTTTGCAGGGCTTGCTGGATGGCGCGGATATCATCAAGGAGCTGACAAAAGCCTTTCACGGATACCGCACGAAAAATTTGATCTTCTACGCTTTGCGCAATGTAGCAAAACTCCTCGCTTGCCGCCACATTTACGCTGTTTCAAATAGCGGTCATTACGCGATGAATAACATCAGGATAGATAGAAAAGTAAAAACTTCCTTGGACAGATTTTGGGAAGAGTGCGAAGGGGTGCGCTGCCGCGATAAGAGATTTTACAAAATCCCTATCGAGGAGCGGCGAAAAGGCGAAGAGGAGCTAAAATCGCAAAAAAGGTCGCAATATAGAAAGAGATTTCATATATTAGACGAGATGAGCAAAGAGATAGAAAAAAATTTAAATGCGCTTAAATCCTAAGCGCATTTTGTATCTTTTTGATGGAGTCTATCACGACTCCCAACTGTTCCAAATCCAACATATTCGGTCCGTCGCAAAGCGCTTCACACGGGTTAAAGTGCGTCTCAAAGAAAAATCCGTCAACTCCTACAGCCGCCGCCGCTCTTGCTAACGGGGCTACAAACTCTCTTTTACCGCCGCTTTTACCCTCTGCCATTCCGGGCATTTGTACCGAGTGCGTCGCGTCAAAAATTACAGGTGCGAACTCCCTCATAATACCCAAAGCCCTCATATCCACGACCAAATTGCCGTATCCAAATGTACTTCCCCGCTCAGTCAGCCAAACTCCCGCTTCCTTAGCGGCTTCATATCCGCTTAGCTTCGCCCCTCTTGTATCCAACACTTTTTGCACCGAGTACTTCATATCGGCTGGGTTTAGAAACTGCCCTTTTTTGATATTGACGACACATTTTGTGTTTGCCGCCGCGACTAAGAGGTCTGTTTGCCTGCATAAAAATGCCGGTATTTGCAGCACATCCACCACTTCGCCCACAGGTTTTGCCTGCGTGTAATCGTGTATATCGGTCAAAAGTTTAAATCCAAACTCGCCTCTTACTTCACCCAAAAGCTTCAATCCCTCTTGGAGCCCCGGACCCCTGAAACTGCCGATACTCGTCCTATTCGCCTTATCAAAACTCGACTTAAAATAAAAATCTATACTCTCATCTTCGTGATATTTCACAAGTGCTTTTGCAACGCGAAAAAGCGACTCCCTGCTCTCTATCACACACGGTCCTGCTATCAAAATCATACTTTCTCCTTCGCGACCAACAGGCCGCCCAAAATGACGAGTATTATACCAAATAAACCAAGCAAATCCGGAAATACCCGCCACAAAGCCGCGCTAAATACAACGGCAAAAACTATATCCACATAACTCACAGCCGACACGATGCCCGCCTTCGCCGCCCCGTAAGCCCTCGTCATAAAAATCTGTGCCGCGGTAGCAAACGCTCCCATACAAGTTATATAAAGCCAATCCACCCCCACAGGTACACTCACTTCGCCGAAAAATCCGCCGAATATCCCCATAGCGCTATCCGCCAAAACCATCAAAACAGGACACACCGTCCCCGCACCCATAAAAAAGAGCACTATCGTTCTGGTATCGTAATATTTTTTCAGTTCCCGCACACTCGTATACGCCAACGCCGCGCCTATACCGCTGAAAAGCCCCATCATATCGGTGATTTTAAGGCTAAGTCCGTTTGGTTTCATTATAAAAACAACCCCGACAAATCCCACAAAAATCGCCGCCCACCCCTTTGGGCTAAGCTTTTCATTTAAAGCAAAAAAGGCAATGACAGCGGTAAATATGGGAGCGGTTCTTGAAAATGTCATAGCGTCGGCTAAGGGTATATGGGCGATATTGTAAAACCACGCTAAAAGCGCCAAAAAGCCCACGATAGCCCTAAAATACAAAAGCCCTATCTTGCCGCCCCTGTTTTTCAAAGGGGCGTTAAACAGTGTTGCGCCGATGATTACAACGCCGAAGATATTCCTAAAAAATGTTATCTCCAAAACGCCAAGCGAACTGCTTAAGAGTTTAACAAAAACGCCCATCAGGGCAAAACAGAAAGATGCCGCGAGCATCCACAAAACGCCTTCGTTTATCTTTGAATTCAACTTTTTTCCTAAAATAGATTGGGCGATTTTATAGCAATTGGGCTTATAACCTTGTTACAAATTTTAGCAAACTTTGCTATGCACCGAATTTTTAGGGAAAATAGTGTAAAATATTTTTTTATTTTTTAATCACAAGGTTTTATTTGAAAACAATCGCGCTTGTAGGACTTCCCAATGTCGGCAAAAGTTCGCTGTTTAACCGTATAGCAAAAGAGAGACTCGCCATAACTTCCGAAGTGAGCGGCACAACACGAGATGTGCGGTATCGCGAAGTAGAGATAGAGGGGCGCTCCTGTATTTTGGCTGATACGGGCGGGCTTGACGACTCGGGAGAACTATTTGAAAATGTCCAAAAACACTCTTTAAAAGCCGCTAAAAAAGCTGATGTCATACTATTTTTAACAGACGGCAAAATGCTCCCATCTGATAAAGAGAAAAAGCTCTTTTTCCAACTGCAAAAACTAAAAAAACCCATAGCTTTAGTCATAAATAAGATAGACAATGAAAAAGAGGAGAGTCAGGCGTGGGAGTTCCACCAATTCGGTGCGCAAAATATCTTTACGATATCCGTCTCGCATAACCGCGGCGTGGCAAAACTGCTCTTATGGATATGTTCATTTTTGCCCGCACCGCAAGAGGAGTTGAAATTAGAAGAGGATGACGACTTTTCGCTTGAAGAGATATTGGAGGAAAAAGAGGAGGTCGTAGAAGAAGAGGACGACACCATCAACATAGCCATCATAGGGCGCGTGAATGTCGGCAAAAGTTCACTTTTAAATGCGATTTTGGGCGAAGAGCGCTCGGTTGTCAGTTCCATCGCCGGCACCACGATAGACCCCGTTGATGAGATGATGATATATGAGGGGTTGAAGTTAAATTTCGTAGATACGGCTGGCATCAGGAAGCGAGGCAGGATAGAGGGTATAGAAAAATACGCCCTCAACAGAACGCGCTCAATGCTTGAAAGGGCTGATATAGCGCTATTGGTTTTGGACGCCAGCGAGCCTTTGACGGAGTTAGACGAGAGGATAGCAAGCCTCATAGATGAGTACGAACTTGGCTCAATCATAGTCTTAAACAAATGGGACAAAGCTATGCAAAGTTACGAAAAGAGCGTGGAGGAGTTAAGATATAAATTTAAATTTTTAGCCTACGCCCCCGTGTTAACACTATCGGCGCTATCTAAAAAGAGGGTTTATAAGATAAATGATTTTATCGTTAGGGTTTTCAATAACTACAGCTTTAGAATCCCCACTTCAAAACTAAACGAAGTGATAAAAGACGCCTCCATCAAGCACCAGTTGCCATCAGACAAAGGCAAGCACGTGAAGATATATTTTGCTACGCAGTTTGACACCAAGCCGCCGCGCTTCGCGCTTGTGATGAACAGACCCAAAAAGCTTCATTTTAGCTACAAAAGATATCTTATCAACAAGCTAAGAGAGGCGTTCGGGCTTGAGGGGACGCCGCTTATCTTGATACCGCGCGCCAGAGGGGAGAAAGATGAAGAGCAGTAATCTACTCTTCATAGGTTTTATGGGCGTTGGCAAAAGCACACTATCAAAGATGCTTGCCAAAGAGCTCAAAACCGTCTGCCTCGACACTGATAAGATAATAGAAAATATGGAGAGCAGAAAGATAAAAGAGATTTTCGCGGATGAGGGTGAGGAGTACTTTAGAGAGCTTGAAAAAAAGGTCGCGCTGTGGCTTGAAAAAAATGTGCAAAACAGCATCATCTCAACCGGCGGCGGCTTCATCCACGTGAAAAATCTTAAAAAAATCGGCACAATCATCTATCTAAAATCAAGCTATGAGGGCATCATAAAAAGGCTAAAAAACCACCCGCAGTCCAAAAAGAAATTCGCCAAACGACCGCTTTTGCAGGACAAAAAAAGAGCAAAAGAGCTCTTTTTATCAAGAGAAGAGCACTATCTGGAGTGCGCTGATTTTGTCATAGAGATAGAAAATTATAAAAATGAGAAAGATATAGTAAAAGAGATAAAAAAACTTGCCCGCGCATAGAAACTATAAGAATTTGTTTTGATATAATTGCGGCTAAAAAAAGGGGAAAAATCCGATGAAAGTTCTATTGGTAATCGTTTTATTGATTGTCGGCGTCTATGTTTTTAGGCAGGAGATTACCGAAAGTATCGAGGGCGATGTGAAGCAAATTCCCCAAAGCGTGCTGCAATACAACAAAGAAGAACTTGGAGTCGGCTTTTTTATCAAAGAGCAAAGAGCGGCTCTGGAGCTAAAGGGTATATGCACACAAAACAGTATCTGGCTAAATGACAAAGCGACAAAGATATTTGCCCAAAACTGCGCAGACGCTGAGAACTCTTTACGATAAATAAAATTTTTTAGGAAGATAATAGATGAGAACATTAACAGGCATTCAACCATCAGGTGCGTTGCATCTTGGCAACTATTTCGGCGCGATAAAGCAGATGCTGGATTTGCAAAAAAGCGACGAACTTTTTCTGTTTATCCCAAATCTCCACGCGCTGACATCACTCAAAGATTCCGCAAAACTTCGCGAAAACACGATAGAGGCTGCTATCACGCTATTGTCTTTAGGCGTAGACCCTGATAAGACGATATTTTGGGTGCAGTCTGATGTGAAAGAGGTGACGGAGCTCTACTGGTATCTCTCGCCCTACACGCCGATGGGGCTTTTGGAGCGCGCGCATAGTTACAAAGATAAAATTGCCAAAGGTATAAGTGCCAGCCACGCGCTGTTTTCGTATCCCGTGCTGATGGCGGCGGATATTTTGCTCTATAGCGCCGATAGAGTCCCCGTGGGTAAAGACCAAATTCAACACGTGGAGATTACGCGCGATATCGCGGTAAAGTTCAACAACGAACACGGCGATATCTTTACACTGCCTGAATTTAAAGTAGATGAGAATGTGGCGACGGTTCCCGGGATCGACGGCGCTAAAATGAGTAAGAGTTACGGCAACGCCATAGATATATTTTTAAGTGAAAAAGAGCTCAAAAGCCGAATCGGCAAAATCGTAACCGACTCGACCCCCGTAGAAGAGCCTAAAAATCCGCACACTTGTAATGTATACGCTTTAGCAAAACTCTTTTTGGATGAAAAAGGGGCTTTGGATCTGGCTGCGCGTTATGAGAGAGGCGGCGAGGGGCACGGGCACTTTAAAGCTTACTTGAAAGAGCTTGTCTGGGACTATTTCGCGCCGCACCGCGATAGAAAAGCTTATTTTGATGAGCATAGAAGCGATGTATATGAAATCTTAAGAGAGGGCGCCTACAAAGCGCGCGAAATCGCTCTGCCGATGATGGAAAAGATCCGCGACGCGGTGGGAATATATAAATAAGGAAGAAAAATGCTCGACTTAAAACTACTCCAAAATGACTTTAACACTGTCCAAAAAGCACTCCAAAAAAAGCACGTGAACCCCACGCTGCTTGAAAAATTAAAAGAGCTCTCTTTGGCGCTCAAAGCAAAACGCCAATATTTAGAGTCCCTGCAGACGGAGCAAAACGCGAACAGCAAACTGTTTGGTCAGTTAATGAGAGAGAAAAAAGATACGAGCGAATTAAAGGCAAAATTGGACGCCAATAAAGAGGCAATAGCCCTTGGCAACGAAGAGGTGAAGAGCTTAGAGGAAGCGCTTTTGGATATCGCTTCCGTTACACCAAATATCCCTGACAGCGATGTCCCCGAGGGCGAAGATGAGAATGACAATATAGTCTTAAAAACCGTGCTTGATGTGCCAAAATTTGACTTTACGCCAAAAGAGCATTTTGAGCTGGCGCCGGATTGGATAGATTTTGAAAGGGGCGTGAAGCTTGCTAAGAGTAGATTTAGCGTTTTAAAAAATGAGGGGGCGAAATTAGAGCGGGCTTTGATAAATTATATGTTGGATTTTAACACAAAGCGCGGATTTACGGAGGTCAATGTGCCGTATATCGTAAACCGCGAATCGCTCTTTGGCACGGGACAACTGCCAAAATTTGAAGAGGACCTGTTCAAGATAGAGGGCGAAGAGCTCTTTTTGATACCAACATCCGAAGTTCCCGTGACAAATCTTTTTAGGGATGAGATACTTAGCGAAGAAGATTTGCCCATCAAACTTACCTGCTACAGCGCTTGTTTTAGAAAAGAGGCTGGGAGTGCGGGGCGCGATACGAGGGGTATGATAAGGCAGCATCAGTTCGATAAAGTGGAGCTTATATCTATCACAGCCCCACACCAAAGCGAACAGGTATTTGAAGAGATGCTCTCCTGCGCTTCGGACCTACTCACTTCGCTGGGGCTGGCTCACAGACATCTTCTGCTCTGCGGCGGTGACCTTGGCTTTGGCGCGGCTAAGACGGTGGACTTGGAGGTGTGGCTTGCCGGACAAAACAGATACCGCGAGATAAGTTCAGTTTCCAATACAAGGGACTTTCAAGCGCGCCGCGCTAAAATACGCTACAAAAGCGACAAGAAAAATTTCCTCGTCCACACACTAAACGGCTCATCTTTGGCTGTGGGAAGAACTCTTATCGCGATTATGGAAACTTACCAAAACCAAGACGGCACTGTTACGATTCCCGATGTTTTGAAAAAATATATGTAAAAAAATGGGTAATTTGGAAAAAAAGTGGATTTTTACGACAAAAAAACAAAAATAAAACATACTTTAAGTTTAAGTGGCTATTGTAATAAATTGGTTTCGGACCAAGACATTTTTTTAAGGAAGATATGACGTGAATATTTACGTTGGCAACTTGTCATATAAGATGACAGAGGAAGAGCTTGAGGCAGTTTTCGGACAATATGGTACAGTACTAAGCGCAAAGATAGTAGTGGATAGAGAGACAAACCGTTCAAAAGGGTTTGCGTTTGTAGAGATGGAAGATGATGCTGCGGCAAATGAGGCTATCTCAGAACTAAACAATAAAGAATTAGGCGGAAGAAATCTTCGTGTAAATGAGGCAAGACCTCGCGAAGAGAAACCAAGAAGAGCTCCTCGTTATTAATCAATAGCGAGTGAAGTTTTGAAGCCCTTTGCACTTTTTGTGTGAAGGGCTTTTTTTATGGGCTTTAAAATGCTTTTGACAAGAATCGCTCCCACTCCCAGCGGTTATATCCACGACGGAAACGCTGTAAATTTCATACTCACCTACGCGCTGGCACAATATACGGCTGCAAAAATAGAACTTAGAATCGATGACATAGACCAAAACCGCTCAAAAAAAGAGTACATAGATGACATCTACGAAACGCTGCGAAAGCTTGATATCAAGTGGGATTTTGGCGCGATGGATAGTGAAGAGTTTTTGCAAAAGTACACATTTGCCAAAAAACAAGAGGCGATGTTTTCCAAATTAACATCTATAGTAAAAGCAAACCCCGACCTTTTTTATGTCTGCAAATGTCCGCGCGATAAACCCTGCCACGGCGGCTGTGCGGCGCTCAAATTAGAACTTATAAAAAACAAAACTGCCCTTAAAATGCGCATATATGAGGGGACGCATATCACGCTTGGGGACAAAAGTGTGGATTTGGGCAGAGCGATGGGCGATGTTACGCTCTGGCAAAAAGAGGGGTTCGCCTCCTATCAATTTGCTTCGCTTTTTAGCGACGAGGAGCGCAAAACGGAGCTTATCGTGCGAGGAGTTGATCTATTTGATTCGACCGCACTTCAGCTTTATATGGCGAAACTTTTTGGGTTTAGCAACTTTTTAAAAGTGGTTTTTGTACATCATCCGTTGATTTTTGATGAAAAAGGCGATAAACTCTCAAAATCAAAAGGGTCATCTTTTGGTATGCCAATCGGCAAACTTTTTCAAAAAACTGCCGATATAATAGGCATAAAAGAGCCACATACGATAGATGATATGCCAAAGCTTCTATCACACAAAGAGGATTTGGACGGGTATCTAAAGAGGGAAGGAGTTAGATTTGAGTAGCGCGTTGGTAGTAGAGGGCGGCGGGTTAAGAGGGTTGTATGCTGCGGGGGTGATAGACTTTTTTACTGAAAAAAAGCTTGCATTTGAAACGCTTATAGGGGTCTCTATGGGTGCGTGTAATTTAGCCAATTTCGCCTCAAATCAGAGCCAAAGAAATTTCGCCCTACCCTTTCGCTTCATAGACGATGAGCGTTATCTATCCTACAAAAGGTGGCTTAGGGGCGGGGATCTGTTTGGTATGAAATTTATCTTTGAAGTTATCCCGACAACGATTGACCTGTTTGATTATGAGACTTTTGGCAAAAATAAAAGCCGTATCGTTATGGTCGCGACAGAGTGCGAGAGCGGAAAGGCGGTCTATTTTGATAGGTTTGATACAAGGGAGGATTTCACGCAGATACTAAAGGCTTCTTGCTCATTGCCGTTTGCGGCTAAAGCTGTAAGTTACGGCGGAAAAACATTTCTTGACGGCGGCATAAGCGACCCCGTACCTTTGCACTTTGCTCAAAAACAAGGAGCGCGAAAAATCGTATTTATATTGACGCAGCCAAAAGAGTACAAAAAAAGTGCGATGAGATTTACATTTTTACTAAAGCCCTTTTATCCGGCGGCTCTCATAAAAACCCTCAAAAACCGCCACGAAAATTACAATAAAACTCTGCTGGAGATAAATAAATTAGAAGATGAGGGCGAAATTTTTGTCATCCGCCCCCAAAAGTTACTCCCCGCCGCAAGGATAGAAAAAGATAGAAAAAAGCTAAAAGCGACCCACGAACAGGGCTTTTTAGACGCGCAAAACAGATATGAAGAGTTGGAGCGCTACCTAAACTCTTAAGCTTTTAACTGCGAACTATGATAGAGCGACTTGTAAAATCCATCCTCTTTTTCTATGAGTTCCTCGTGCGGACCCTCTTCGACGATTTTGCCGTGTTTTACCACGACTATCTTGTCGGCGTTTCGCACGGTGGAGAGGCGGTGGGCGATGACTATGACGGTTCTGTTTTGCATAAGGTTGTTTATCGCTTGCTGGACTATCGCTTCGGATCTATTGTCAAGTGCGGAGGTCGCCTCGTCGAGTATGACTATGGGGGCGTTTTTCAAAAATGCCCTTGCTATCGCAATGCGCTGTTTTTGCCCGCCGGAAAGCAGCACGCCCCGCTCCCCTATCTGCGAATCAAGTCCATCTTTAAGCTCAGCCACAAACTCTTCCAGACAGGCGCTTTTGATGACAAAGCGCAACTCTTCATCGCTTGCATCCGCTCTATCTAAAACGATATTTTCCCTTATCGTCCCCGAAAAGAGAAAATTATCCTGAAAAACGACCGCGATATGGTCTCTTAACGAGTGTAAATCTATATCTTTTATATCGACGCCATTTATCGTGATAGCCCCGCTTGTCACATCATAAAAGCGCGGCAATAGGCTTCCGATGGTGGTCTTACCGCCGCCGCTGTTGCCCACAAGTGCTACCGTTTCGCCCGAGTTTATCTTGAGGTTGATATTTTTCAGCGCCATTTTTTCGGAGTTGTATCCAAATGAAACATTTTTGTACTCTATGGTTTTAATTTCACCGCTAAGTTTTACAGCCTCCGGCTTATTGTCGATTTTGGGCTCAGCCTCCATCAATTCAAATACCCTCTCAATCGCCATCAGCGAATTTACAACGCTGTTGAAGTTGTTGCCCATAGCCTTCAGCGGCGTGTAGAGCATTAGCAGAGCGGCGATGAAAGAGACAAAACTGCCCGGAGTTATAGCCCCCGAAGCGATGAGGTAACTGCCGTACCAGATGACAAGCGCGATACCGATGGAGATGATAAAGTGCATCAACGGAGACATAATGCCCGTTCTTTGCACCATCTTTATACCAAGCGTGAAGACCGACTGGAGCGTCTCTTTGAACTTTTGGTTGAGGTGCTCTTTGAGGTTGTACGAGGTGATGACTCTGTTGCCGCTGTAGGCTTCGTTGAAGTGCATTACGACTTTTGCGCCCGAAAATACGGTCTTGTCCATTATATCTTTTATACGGCGCCTGATGGTCGTCAGCGGATAGAGGGCGCATATCATAACGGCTAAGGCTATGAGTGCCAGTTGCCACGAGTTATAAAAAAGCACGGCTATGAGGGCGACCGATGAGACGACCCTTGTGACAAAAAGCTTCACATTTGAGATAAGCCCGTTACACGCCGTATCCACATCCGCATTAAAGCGAAACTGCACTTCGCCCGAATTTTTCTCATCAAAAAACGACGCCTCAAAGTTCATAAGTCTATTGAAAAGTTTGATTTTGACATCGTTCGCTATCTTCCTACCCACCCAAGTATTCATATAAGTAGAGGCGTAATTCAGAGCACTCTGAAGAAGGCTAAAAACAATGATAAGCACAGGAATGTACGCCGTAGCACTGACCGATTTCTCGACCAAAACGACATCCATATATGGCTTCAAAAGCAACGCTATTACAGCATCCATAGAACCCACAGGGATGGTAATAACCATAGCCAATATAGCCCGCACCCAATAGGGTCTTACAAAAGGGAGAATCTTCTTATAATTTTGCACCATATACGATGCGCTTATCTTCTTTTTTATCTTTTTGTACATTTTTATCCTTA
>JAISQB010000041.1 GCA_031274495.1 Campylobacteraceae bacterium
CCATATAATAGGCTCGCGTAGAACATACATAAGTCAAAAACGCTCTAACGCCAAACGCCTAAATAAAAATACCGTTTTTATGGCCTCGATATTTGCGAATTTTTAAGAAATTTGCCCTCTGCTGGTGCCGTTTATTATTGGGACGAAGAGGCACTCTTCGAGGGTTTTTATGCGGATTTTGCTGTTTTTTTTGATGAATTGTACGATGAGTTGCTGCGAATTTTGTTCTATGGGGGCTACTAAGATGCCGTTGTCGGATAGCTGTTCAAATAGCATTTCGGGCACCTCTTTGATGGCGGCGGAGAGTAGGATTCTGTCATATGGGGCAAATTCGCGCCACCCTTTTTGTCCGTCGTCAAAGCGGGTGTGTATGTTTAAAATTCCAAGCGTTTTGAAGCATATTTTTGCCCCCAGCAGAAGCGGCTCTATCCGCTCGATGGTAAAGACCCTGCGTATGAGGCGCGATAGGATGGCTGCCTGATAGCCGCTTCCGCAGCCTATTTCCAGCACGGAGTCTGTGTTTTTGTCTATCTCTAACGCCAAAGTCATTTTAGCGACTGTTAGGGGCGAGCTTATCCACTGGTCTTGCGAAAGCGGCAGCGCGTCTAGTTTGTAGGCTTGCTGCTTGAAGCCTTTGGGGATAAATATCTCCCTTTCGATGTTCACAAAAGCCTCATACAAAGCTTTATCAAGCGGCACTATGTCCGCTATCGCGTCTGCCATTTTTTGGCACTTTTGGGCTATGATTTTGGAGGTAAATTCGTTCACAGGCTAACCGCGCTAAAAGTCATTAAAAGAGAGGCTCCCTTTGCTGTAGTTACTCACATTTCCCTCAAAAAAGTTCGTTTTTTGGTCGTTAAAACGCGAAAAGTCGTCGACCCATTTGATAGGGTGCTTGGCGTTGTAAAGCTTCTCAAAGCCGACCGCCCGTAGCCTCTCGTCGATGAGGTAGTGTATATACTGCTCTATGATGTCGTCCGTGAAGCCCATAATCTGATTTTGCGTTATATATTTGCCCCACTCTATCTCTAATGCGCCTGCCGTTTTGAACATTTCGTAAACCTTCTCTTTTAACTCTTTCGTGAAGAGGTCGGGGCGCTCTTTTTGGACACTGTTTATCATATTTTGGAAAAGCAGCAGGTGCGTTATCTCATCTCTTTGTATAAACCTTATCATCTGCGCGCTTCCGAGCATCTTTCCCGCCCTTGCCAAAGAGTAGATGGAGGCAAATCCGGAGTAGAAATAGAGCCCCTCTAATATCTGATTTGCAAACATCGCAAGCACTATCTTCTCTTCCGTCACATCCCCCGCCAACTGCTCATAGATGCCAGAAATGTAGTCGTTTTTCTTGCGCAAAACATCGTCGTGTTTTTCCATCTCATATATCAGGTCGGTATTGTCGCAAATCGCCTCCGCCATTACCGCGTAAGATTTGGAGTGGTTCGCCTCTTCGTACGCTTGCCGCGCCAAACAGGCGTTTATCTCGGGTGCGGTGATATAGGGGTTGATGTTGTCGGCTAAATTGTTCGTTTGAAAACTATCCATACTTATGAGCTGCGACCAGACCAGATCGTACATCCGCCGCTCGGAAGCTGTGAGGTTTTTGTTGTAATCTATAACATCATTCGTCGTGTCAACCTCTCTTGGAAACCAAGTGTTCGCCTCCATAACATCCCAAAGTTTCAACGCCCAGGTGTATTTGGCTTTCGTAAAATTCAGTATTCCGTGGGGATTGCCGCTAAAAACTCTACGCTCGTTTAAGGTTTCGTTGGAGTTTGGATTGTAGATATGTTTTCTATCCATTTTTTCAGCCTTTGAAAGGGTATTTGTGGGGGTGATTTTAACACATTTGTTCTTAGGTTAAAGTTTGACCTCGAATTTATCGCAATAAAACTCCTTTATGCCTTTAGCCCACTCTATTTGCGCTTCGTTCAATTGAAGATGCTCGTTGCCTCTTATGTCAAGATACGCCAATTTCTTAAGCGCGGTTATCTCTTTGGGTAAACTCTCAAGGCGGTTCTCTTCAAGGCAGAGGGTTTGAAGATTTTTTAGATTTTTTATCTCGGGAGGCAATGCGGTTAGTCTGTTTCTTGAGAGCTGCAACTCTTTTAAATTTTTTAGACGAAACAGAGAATTAGGCAGAGCCGCTACACGATTTTCGTGCAGGTTTAAAATGGTGAGGTGTTTTAGCTTGCCTATCGTCTCGGGGATCTCATCTATCTTGTTCACCGAAGTATCTAAGACGACGAGATTTTTTAAGACCTCTATCTCGTGCGGCAAATTTTTTAACTCCACGAGCCTCTCTCTTTGGTCGCTGTTGCCGTACAGATAAAGCTCCGCCAAGGCGCGTAGTTTGTCTCTATCTCTTGGGATACCGTGATAAGTTTTGCGCCCCGACATATCGCTTCTAAAGTGCAACATATCACCCACGCCATTCTCATCAGCCCACGAGAGTAGTTTATCTTCGCTTTGGGTATCAGGCGGCTTTGTCGTAAATCTTACAATAACCCCAAAAACAATTGCCCCGACAAAAAGTAAAATCAACCCTTTCGCCGCCGGCACAACGATATACGATATCATCGCTATCAAACTTGCTCACCCAAAATCTCCTGCGCCCTTTTTAGCGCTTCGTCGATATTGTCTGCGATATTGTGAGCGCCTATCGTTTTGTCAAACTCCTTTTTCTTGAAGCGGTGCTTTAGCGTATTGTTCACGCCGGAGAGCACCAGTATCGTCCCTTTTTCTTGGCACATTTTATAAAACTCTTCAAGCGCGTGATAGCCCGTCTCATCCATCATAGGCACATTTCTCATCCTGAGTATGAAGACTTTAGGCGCCGCCGCGACGGTGTCCAGCACACCCTTTAATTTATCCGCGATACCAAAAAAGAAGGGACCGCCTATCTCGTAAACCTCCACCCCCTCGGGCACATTTTTCTTGGACAGGGCGTCTTTATCGTCAAACTCTTCGTCGTAATTTACCGCGTCAAAATCCAAATCTTTTATCTTAGCCTTCTTATCCGTTATCTGCGTCACATCTATCATCCGCTTGATGAACAACAAAGCCGCCATCATTATGCCGGTTTGCACGCCTGTGTTCAGATCTATGAAAACAGTCAGCGCGAATGTCGTCACAAGTACTATCGCGTCGTGCCTTTCGGACTTTAGGAGGATCGATTTGAAGTGGTGAAATTCGCTCATATTCCACGCGACCACGACTAATATGGCGGAGAGTGCGCAAAGCGGTATTAAGAGGATAAACGAGGACAAAAAGAACATAAAGAGCAGCAAAAACAGAGCGTGGAACATACCCGCCAGTGGGCTAAACGCGCCCGCTTTTATGTTTGTCACGGTTCTTGCTATAGCTCCTGTGGCGGCGATCCCGCCAAATAGGCACGAGCACATATTGGCAAACCCTTGCGCCACTAACTCTTTATTTGAGTGGTGTCTATCGCCCGTCATACCGTCCGCTACGACGCAGGAGAGCAGGGACTCTATCGCGCCGAGGATGGCTATCGTTACGGCGTCGGGGAAGACCGCCCTTATCTTTTCGAGTGAAAAGTCCGGCAAGGCGGGGCTTGGCAGCATACTTGGTATCTCTTTAAATCTGCTCCCTATCGTCTCCACATCCAACCCAAACACCCAAACTATGAGCGATAAGATGATGATGACGGCGATGGGTCCTGGGATCTTGGGATAGAATCTCTTGAAAAGAAGAATGATAAAAACGCCAAGCACCCCAAGCGCGAAGGCAAGCCACGAAGTATCTTTTAAGTGGAGCGCGTAAGTTTCAAGTTGTGCTATAAAATCAGCGGGCATAGACTCGATACTAAGCCCCAAAAAGTCCTTCACCTGCGAAGTAAAAATAATCAGCGCGATACCTGTAGTAAAACCGACGGTTACGGGGTAGGGGATAAATTTGATGATATTTCCGAGCCTGAAAAAGCCCATAAACATAAGCATAATGCCCGCCAAAAAAGTCGCGATAACAAGCCCGTCATAACCGTGCTTTATAAAAACCGCGTACAAAACCACGACAAACGCGCCCGTGGGACCGCCTATCTGGTATTTGCTGCCGCCGAACATTGAGATGAGAAATCCCGCTATGATGGCAGTAAAGAGACCTCGTTCAGGCTCAACGCCCGAGGCTATCGCAAAAGCCATAGCCAAAGGCAGAGCGACGATAGCCACGCTAAGCCCTGCAAATAGGTCGGAAGAGAGCATACGGGGCTTGTAATTTTTAAAAACCGTAACGCTGCGCGGCAGATACTGCACGAAATTTTTCATAGTATCCTCGTTTTGTATATTCCAAAAATAGGATTTTACTACTAAGCGTTTAAAAATGCAAGAGGGCGGTCAAGTCTATTTTACTAACTAACGCTAACTCTCTCTGGTGGCAAAATACTCCTCCATTGCGTTGGCTACGCGTTTTGAGAAGCTAACAGCCTCTACTACCGTTCTGGCTCCCGTTACGACATCGCCCGAAGCGAACACTCCCTCTTTGGTCGTCCTGCCGCTGTCATCCGTTACTATAAGTCCGTTATCTTTGACCTCTATGCCTCTGTTGTTTTTGACTATCAGATCCCTCGGGGCTTGCGAAACGGCTACCAATATGGAGTCTGCTTCCGAAAAGCCCTCCGTTGCGCTTTCGTCTGTGGTGCGGTATCTGACACCATCTCTTGTAAGCTCCACGGGCTCTTTGAAAAAGTCAAACTTCACGCCGTCGATTTTCGCGCAATCTATCTCGTGCTTCTCCGCGCTCATACTCTCTTCATCTTTGCGGTACATCACGACCACTTCGCGCACGCCGTGCCTTACAGCCGTTCTTGCCACATCCATAGCAACATTTCCGGCGCCTAAGACGATGACTTTGCTGCCCAGTTTATAAACTTCGGGATTTTTTAGATAATCGATAGCAAAATGGACATTGCCCAAAGTCTCGCCTTTTATGTTTAACTTTCTGGGAGACCAGACGCCCGTACCGATAAATACGGCATCAAAGCCATCTCGGAAAAGCTCGTCGAGGGTTAGATTTTTGCCCATCATCGTATTGGGACGGATGACGACGCCAAGCTGTATCAGCCTCTCTGAGAGCGTATCGAGTATCTGTTTGTGCAGTCTAAACTCCGGTATACCGTACCTTAAAACGCCGCCAATTTTGTCGTTGCCCTCATACATCGTCACGCCGTGCCCTTTATCCGCCATTATAAAAGCCAGAGCGATACCCGCAGGTCCGCTGCCGATAATAGCGATATTTTTACCGGTATGTTCGCGTTTTGAGAAACGAACTTTGTTGATATAAAAGTCTGAAATGTAATTTTCTATATTTCCCACGCTCACGGGCGCACCTTTTTTGTTGAGCACACAGTGCCCCTCACAGTGCTTCTCGTGCGGACAGACGACGGAGCAGATGACAGATAGTGGGTTGTTTGCAAAGAGCATATCTCCCGCTTTTGTTATCTCTCCGGCAAGGAATAGTCTTATCATTTCAGCAATCGGTGTATTTACGGGACAGCCCTTTTGACAGGATGGTTTTTTACAGCCAAGACAGGTTTTTGCGATATCTATAACATATTTATTCATTGTAAACCTCACTATTTTTAGATAAATTTGATATTGTACACCCAAAATACAAAGCAAAATCTAAAAAAGAGTTTTTACGGTATTTTTTTCATCACACACAGATAAATTTGTTGCTTTTTGATACTATCAAGTAGGTTTTGATTTTGATAATAGGATAAACGGTGCATTTAGCTATGTAATAATTTTCTGATCAAATCTTGCCGTTCGTGCAGCGATTTTGCAAGGTTGCCAAAGCCGGAGACCCACCCTTTTTTTACCGCTGTAAAATAGAGATTTTTACTACACGCCAGCACAAAAAGGTCGGTGAGCGTGTCAAGATTGGTCTGAAATCTGTCGAGTTTTCTATTTTCGTGCAGTGTTTTGCCTTTTGTGTCGGGAAGGTTCGTGACTACTTTTAGCCTGCTTCCCCAGAACTCTTTTGCGTAAGTTTGACACTCCAAGCTATCCGTGCAGAGTACGACCGTTTTGTCCAACTTGCTATTGATCTCAGCAAAAAACTTTTTGTAATCCGTCTTGTAGTCGGTATTTCTGACGTGCAAAGCATCGTAGTCGCCAAGAGGCTCTATGATGGCGCGGATATGCTTTTTGATGTTCTCTTTAAGTGTTAATTTTTCAAGCATCAAGATAGAATCCGCCCCGCCGCCGCTTTGTTCGTAAACTAAAATCTGGTCGTCATAGTCTTTTGAAAAATCAAATGTAATTTGCGTATATTGCAGCAAAAGTTGTATTCAAATCCACTCTCTAATTAAAGGCATTATTTTAGCATATTAAAAATTAATTTTTAAATTTTATTGTTGCCTTATTGGATAAAAAAGATTTGTTTATCAATGGAGTATTACGGTATCAAATTAGTTAAAACTCACAAATAAATTAAAAAAGATTATTGAAATTGCGAGGATGGAAGCGTAAGGAGTTATCACACCCGCCAATCAAACAAAAAAATAAAAAGATGGGCTTGAAAGTCAAAAACACGATAAACTACAACTCCTCCGCTCTTCGCATCTCCTCTTCGATAAGTTGCACGAGGTTTTCGTAGCCGAATGTTTCCAAGCGGTGTCCGTTTGCGAAGAACTCGGGGGTCATTGTTACGCCAAGGGCTTTGGCGTCGGCGATGTCTTGGTGTACGCGCCTTAGTACCTCTTCGCTATCTATCACGCTTAAGGCTCTATTGATGTCTATGTCACCGCCGGCTCTTAGTAAAGAGGCGACGAGTTCGGGTTGGGATATGTGGTTTTTGACCCATATGTTTTGGTTTTCAAATAGCACCTCAAGAGCTTGCTCAAATTTGCTCTGCTCCCTTAGAGCTTCCAAAAGCGCGACTACGATATCCGAATTTTGATGAAGCGGGGCGTATCTTAATACCACTTTCAATCTGCCCTCATACTTTTTAATCAAATCTTTCACGAGCGGATAAAACTGCGCGCACGTGCCGCACGCGGGGTCAAAAAATTCCACCAAAACGACCGCAGCATCCTCTCCACCCTCCCACGGCGAGTAGTCGCGCACGAGCATAGTCTGCTCCACAATAGCCGTCTGTTTGGCGGCGGCGCTTTTATACCAATAAGCCGCCGCACTCATCAAAACAGCCAGTACCAATAGCGTGACGGAGATGATTCTCACTCGTTGTCCTTGTAAACTTTCTCTATCTCATTTTCGATCGCGGTAAAGATATCTTTTTGCTCAGCCTTGACGCCATTCACGAAAAATGTGGGCGTGGCGTTGATGCCAAGCTGTGTTGCGTCGTCCTTATTTTGGCGCAGGATATCGTCTACTTTGGCTTGATTGTTATCCAAAAACTCTTTTGCTCTTTGGATATCCGTGCCGGATTGCTCCAGTACGCCCCACGCGACAAAAGCGTTCACTTGATTGTTTGCAAACCAGCTCGTGTAGCGCGAGTTAAAAGCCAAAAGCGCCTCTGCAAATTTTCCCTGCTCTTTTGCGGCTTCAAGCAAAGAGAGTATCGTATCGGAGCCTTGATGATAGGCTAAAGAGCGGTAGACGACGCGCACTTGGTTGAGATATTTTTCGGGTATTTTTGCTACAATGGGGCTTATCCGCACGCACGCCGAGCACGCCGGGTCGAAAAACTCAACGACCGTAATTTTCGCGTTTTTATCGCCGGAAATATACGCGTCTTCATTCACCAAAAACTGCTCTATCTTCTCTATCTCGACTTGGCTTTTTCCCTGCGCCTCCCCCTTCTTATACGAATCATACGCCCAAATACCGCCTATGAACACCACCAATACGACAAATAGCGACAAAGCTATGACAAGCTTCGCGTCAAACTTCTCTTTTCTTTTAACACTCATTTTTTGCCTTTTTATAAAAAATTATCGAACTAACCGCTATCAGCGTAAACGCTGCTAACGATAACATCGGAATATCCAAAAACCCAAACCAGTTAAGATAGACGGTAGAGCAAGGTATGCCAAGCACGCACGGTGCCAACTCTTCGGATATAACGCCCAAAATCAAAAGCGTATGGTAAAACGCCCATCCCCAGCCGATAGCAACGAGCGGCGTCGCGTAGATAAAAGCACTTTTGTCGTACCTTATAAGTCCTATCAAAAAGATGACGGTAAGCGGATACATACATATTCGCTGATACCAACACATCGTGCAAGGAGGAAAGCCCATAATTTCACTAAAAAACAAGCTTCCTAAAGTCGCCACAAGAGCAACGACCCACGCAAAAAACATAATAAACCATAATCTCCTATCTTCTCTCATCGTTCACCTACTAAGTCAAAATTATACACAAATGTTATCTATCTTCCTTGTTCTCTTTCAATGCCCCTTTTAGCAGATCGTCCCAATTACCAAGCCCTACATCCCTCACGCTGCCGCCAAGCTCTATAGCGTTGCCTCTCAATCTTATATGGAACATAAATCCGGGATCTTTAAATTCATCACTCACGTGGGAGCGGTTATGTCCCGACTCCAGCAGTCTCAACCCCATAAAGCGGAGCTTCGACTCCCTCATTCTAAAATCTATAGGACCTCTGCCGTCGGGCTCTATCGTTATCGGACCTTTTAAAGCAACGCCGGGCTGTTCAACAATGCCCAAACTAAAATTTTCCGAACGCAGTGCCTCTGCCAATCGATCCGAAGCTTCGTCCGCCCACAAAACAAACACACACATACACAATAAAAGAGCTTTCACGGTCTTATATCATCAACACTTTGCGCTCGCCGCCGGATACCTCGCCTATAATATACCCATCCGTTTGAGCAAGTACGGTATCGACATTGAGAGGATTTACCACTAAGACCATTCCCACACCCATATTAAAGGTGCGCGACATCTCCTCTTCGCTTACATATTTGCTTAAAAGCTCAAATATAGGCAACACTTTGATATTGCTTTTATAGACTCTGGCTTGCAACCCAGCAGGCAACACGCGCGGCAGATTTTCAACGATACCGCCGCCTGTTATATGCGCAAGAGCGTTTATGTAGGGCTTTAACAGTTTAAAAGTTTTCACATATATATGCGTCGGCTCCAGTAGCGTCTCTATGAGCGTTTTTTCGCCGAATGGCTCGTCAAATTTCATCTTCAATTTGTCAAAAAATACCTTTCTTGCCAGCGAATAGCCGTTTGAGTGTAGACCCGAGCTTGGAAGCGCGATAAGCACATCGCCCGTTTTTGTCTTTTTGCTTCTGTCTATCTCCTCTTTTTCGGCGATTCCCACCGCAAAACCTGCCAAATCAAAATCATCCCCGTGATACATACCAGGCATCTCCGCCGTCTCGCCGCCTATGAGAGCGGTCTCGGCGCTTATACATCCTTGCGCGATACCCTTCATAATCTCCAAAGAGGAGTCGATGTCAAGTTTGCCCATCGCGTAATAGTCCAAAAAGACCATAGGCGTCGCGAAGTTGCATATCAAATCATTCACACACATCGCCACTAAATCTATGCCGACAGTGTCAAGCTTTTTGGATTCGATCGCAAGTCGCAGTTTTGTCCCTACGCCGTCTGTGGCGCTTAAGATAACGGGCTTTTTATATCCTTCGGGCAATTCGTACGCTCCGGCGAACGAACCTATACCGCCGATGACATTTTTATCAAATGTGGATTTTACTATCGGTTTTATGCTCTCTACAAATTTATTGCCGGCGTCTATATCAACGCCCGCGTCTTTGTAAGTAATTTTGTCGCTCATTATTTATCCTCAAAAATTTAGTGATTTTAACGAAAAGATGATAAAATCGTTATAAATTTTCGCACCAAAAAAAGGGCACGGCGGATAATATGGGATATATTATACTAACAGGCGGTATAGCAAGCGGCAAAAGCAGCGTTAGTAAAATGCTTTCGGAAAATGGCTTTAGCGTCGTGGATGCCGATAAAATCGCGCACGAAGTGTTAAATAAAAAGATAGACGAGATAACAAACGCATTTGGAAGTGAGTTTGTAAAAAATGGCGAGATAGACAGAAAAAAACTTGGTGCGTTAGTATTTAAAGATAAAAGCAAAAGGGAGCTTTTGGAGCACATTTTGCACGAAGATATATATAAACAAATAGCAAATGAAACAGCGCTTTTAAAACGGCAAAAAAAGCCTTTTGTTGTGGATATTCCACTCTTTTTTGAAAAAGAGGGAGTTTACGAGAGTGACTTAACAGCGGTTGTTTACGCGCCAAAATTTGAGCAGATAGCAAGACTGATGAGACGAAGCGGTCTTACAAAAGATGAAGCGGAAGATAGAGTCGCCGCACAGCTTGATATCGAGCAAAAAAAAGCAAAAGCCGATATAGTGATAGACAACTCCAAAGATTTTGCGCATTTGCAAAAAGAGGTTGAAAAATTTATAACGATACTAAAGGAACGAAATGTTAGTTAGCAAGTATAGCGCCAGCGGGAATGATTTTGTGATATTCAGCGCGGATGAGAAAAAAGATAGAGCCAAGCTGGCTAAAGTCATCTGTGATAGACACGATGGCGTGGGGGCGGATGGACTGATCGTCGTGTTGCCAAGTGGGGAGTGCGATTTTGAGTGGCAGTTTTATAATAGCGACGGAAGCATAGCCTCTATGTGCGGCAATGGCGCAAGAGCGTGCGCGCATTATGCGTTTGCGAATGGAATTGCCCCTAAAAATATGCGCTTTTTGACGGGAGCGGGCATCATAAACGCGGAGGTCAACGGGGATATCGTAGAGGTGGAATTGACAAAGCCAAAAAGCCTTAGCGAGCCGTTTAAAGAGCTTGGATTTACTTGGTACTTGTGCGATACGGGCGTGCCGCATTTGGTAACCATCGTTGATAGCTTGGAAATATTTGATTTGGAAACGGCGCGAAAAATGCGCTATAATTGCGATGCAAATGTGAATTTTGTGACAATTAAAAACAGCGGCAAACTCTTTGTGCGAACATATGAGCGCGGCGTTGAAGATGAAACCTTGGCTTGCGGAACGGGTATGGCGGCGGCGTTTTTTACGGTTTTTGATATAGGTCGAGCCGACGCGGCAGTTACAGTGATACCAAAAAGCGGCGAGCGCCTTTTTTTGCGCATAAATGATGGAAAGATACTATTTAAAGGCAGGGTCAAATTTACATTTACGGCAAACATTAACAAGGAGATAGATGAAGTTTACGGTTAAATTACTCTTATGCGCCGCCTGTTGTGGGATACTTGGCGCGAATACATTTACGGATGATTTTTTTATTATCAAAAACAGCGCGGCACAAAAAAGAGAGTTTGTGAAGCGTATGTTGCCTCTTATCAAAAAGGCCAACGAAAATATCGCCATCGAGCGAAAGACAATCGACGCGTTTTTTGAAGCATACAAAGAAGACAAAAATCTAAGTCTGATAGACAATAAAACGCTGGAAACTATGCAAAACTTAGCCACCAAATACAACATAAGCTCCATCGAAGACGCAAGAGCATTCAAACACAAAGTAGCCCCGGTACCCATTTCTCTGGCACTCACACAAGCCGCCGTAGAGACCGGCTGGGGCAAAAGCCGCTTTTTCAAAGAGGCTAAAAACGCATTCGGACAGTGGACGTGGAGCGCGACAAACGGACTCGTACCGGAAAATCGCGAAGAGGGTAAAACGCATAAAATCAGAGTTTTTAACTCCGTGCAAGAGTCGGTAAACTCATATATGCTAAACCTCAACAGACACACCGCCTATGCGGAGTTTAGAAATCTGCGTTTTTTGCTTGACGGCGAATTTGACGGACTCATAGCGACCTCAAAGATGGCGAACTATTCGCAAAGGCGCGAAAAATATGTCAGATTGCTACGCGAGATAATGATAAACGATAAGCTAATAAGATACGACTACTTATAGAGATTTAATCTTTTTTTGTGTACCATTTGTGTACAAATCGCCAAAAGGGGCAAAAATGCAGAAAGATTTGAGTTACTATATGGATTTGGACTATGAGATAGTCATCAAAAAGGGCAGCAAAAATAGTTGGCTTGCGTACTATAAAGACTTTAAAAGTGTAAATTCCGAGGGCGAGAGCGCGAGCGAAGCGTTTTACGGCGTGAGGGAGGCTTTTGTGGAGCACATCAAATCCGCACTTGAAAAAAAGCAGCACATTCCCGAGCCAAACGAGCAAGACAGAGCCGTGCGAATAAACATCTCCATAAACGCCGCCGCCCTCCAAAAAATAGACGCCTACATAGAACCCCTACACATCAGCCGCTCCGCATTCCTACAAAAAAGTGCACTGGAAGAGATAGAGCGGAATTGATTTTTGGTCTATTTAATGGACTGTTTCTGTGGAATATAAAAAGCTGTTCGTTGTATTGGGTGATGACAGGCTTAAGGCTTGTCGTTCTTGGAGAACATAAAAACAATAGCTTATCGCCATCTATTTTTATCACTTAGAGCAGGGTAGGGCTTTGCATCAAAACAACAGTTTATTGCATTGCAGACAAAAACCATTTTCACATAGAGAATCAACACAAAGTCATAATAAAACCACAACTTGTAATCCCGCCCTACCTCCTAAACTCTACCCTAATCTTATCCGATAACAACTCTTTGTTGAGTGTTTTAGAGCTTTGTTGCATATCTCCCAAAGTCTTTTCCGCATGGAGATAGTTTTGTAGATAGTATGTTCCATTGTAATTCTCGTTTGAGAGTATGTCCACAATGGAATTTATGGCGTTTTCGTTAAGTAAGTCTGTGTGTACTGTTGTACGAACTTCAAAATTTATACCGCTTTGAATTAAAAAGCGCAGGCTTTGCAGGGTTTTATCGTATAGGTCGCAGCGAGTTGTTGCTTTAAAAAGCGGAAGTGGGGCTTTGAAATCAAGCGCGACGCAGTCTATCAACTTTTCTTCTGCTAACACTCTTAAGGTATCGGGGCGGCTGCCGTTAGTGTCTATCTTGACTTTAAATCCAAGTTCTTTTATGTCGCGGCAAAGGTTGTGGAGTTCGGGATAGAGCGTGCATTCGCCGCCGCTTAAAACTACCCCTTCGAGGCGTCCGACGCGGCTATGCAAAAAGCTTAAGAGCTCATCCGTGTCGATAGAGCCTTCGCCTAAAACTATATGCGGATTGTAGCAGTAGGGGCAGCGCATATTGCATTTTGCAAACCACGCTATACACGCCAGATACCCCGTGAAATCGAGTATCGTAAAAGGCGTGATATCAAAGATAGGTTTAGCCGCAGCACTTCTCGACAAATTTAACCCGCTGTTTGTGTTCGCCTTTTTTGCCGAGATTGAAACTCTCAACGGGGCGGTGATAGCCCATTACTCGTGTGTAGACCATACATTTAGTGCGTTTGTCTGCCAACTCTTTGGTTAGTTTTTCGTTTGTCATAGTTTCCTCTCCCATTTTCATTTTCAAACGGACAAAATCCATTTCGCGATGAGGAGTTGCACCTCAACTTACTTTGAAAACCATTGTGTTATAAAAATTATGGCTTGGATGATATCATAAGTAAGTTTAAATACAACTCTTGTGCCAGTTTTACATGGTAAGCCCGCAATGGCACAAATCAAAATTTATTGCGATACAACACTCCAAGCAAGTTTTTGTCCGGCGAACATTGGTACGACGGAGTCAAACGCGGCGGGTACCGTCCACTCTGTTTTTTCTAAAACGACCTCTTTTTTAGGAGGGGTGATATTGTAGATTTTGCGGGCGTTGTCGCTAACAAATGCTTGTAGGTTTGTTAGTTTTCCCTGTTTTTCAAAAAGCCCCGCTAACGCGCTTAGGGCTATGGGTGCACTAAAGACGCCCGCAGCGCAGCCGCAGCACTCTTTTTTACTAACAGGATGTGGCGCGGAGTCGCTTCCGAACATCACTTTTTCGTGGGCGTTTAGGGCGACTGTTAGCAGTGCGGCTCTGTCTTCGTAAGTTTTGGCTATGGGTTTGCAAAAAAGGTGCGGGTTTAAAAGTCCGCCTACGACATCGTCAAGCGTTATCAACAGATGGTGCAGGGTTATCGTGGCGTATAGATTTTCGTGCGTTTTTAAAAGCTCTACGCTCTCTTTTGTCGTGATATGCTCCATAATGATGGTAAGCTTCGGGAAAGTGTCCGATAGCTTTCTGTAGACCGCGCCAAACTCCCTCTCCCTGTCCATCACAAAGCCGTCCGTTTCGCCGTGTACGCAAAGCGGGATACCCAGCTCACTCATCGCCTCGAAGATAGGAGAGAGTCTTTTTGTGTCTATATCCGTCACGCCGCCCTCGCTGTTTGTCGTAACGCCGTTTGGGTAGAGTTTGATACTGCTGATAAATGGCTTTGCTTGTTCTAAGAACCTCGGCGTATAACTCTCTTTGAAAAATAGGCTCACATAAGGCGTAAAATTTTCATCCCCGCACGCCTCTAAAATCCTCTTTTTATACTCATTCACCGCTTCAATAGTCGTAACAGGCGGCGTGAGGTTGGGCATTATAAGCGCCCCTGCGAAATCCCTCGCGCTGTATTTGGCGACATTTTTCAGCATATCGCCGTCCCGCAAGTGCAGGTGCATATCCAAAGGTGTTTGAAGCGTCAATCTCACTTAGATAGCGTCCTCGCCGTCTTCGCCGGTCCTGATGCGTATGACCTCATCGATGGAGCTTACGAAGATTTTGCCGTCGCCGATTTTGCCTGTTTTGGCGGCTTTGGTGATAGCGTCGAGGACATTTTTCAAATCCTCATCTTTTACGATGACATCTATCTTCACTTTGGGCAAAAAGTCCACGATATACTCAGCGCCCCTGTAAAGCTCGGAGTGCCCTTGCTGCCTGCCGTAGCCCTTCACTTCGCTGACCGTCATACCCGAGATGGCAAGTTCGCTTAGAGCGTCTTTTACTTCGTCGAGTTTAAAAGGTTTGATAACCGCTTCTACTTTTTTCATCATCTTCTCCTTAATTGGTTTTTATATGCGCTTTAATGATAACTTGAGGCTTCACGGGCTTATTTGCGGCGTCTGTAGCGGCGTTTTCTATCGCCTTTACCACATCAAATCCGTCTATCACTTCGCCAAATATCGTATGATATCCGTTAAGCCAAGGCGTCAAAGCCGTCGTTATAAAAAATTGGCTGCCGTTCGTGTTTTTGCCGGAGTTTGCCATAGCCAAAAGATATGGCTTTTCAAAGAGCGTGTATGGAGAAAATTCATCCTCAAAAGGCTTTTTCCAGATACTTGCCCCGCCCATACCCGTACCCGTCGGATCGCCGCCTTGTATCATAAAGTTTTTAATCACACGGTGAAATATCACGCCGTCATAGTATCCGTTTTTGGCAAGAGTTATAAAATTTTCACAAGCTTTTGGTGCTGTTTTGGGGTAGAGTTTCAGCGTGATGTTGCCGCTGTTTGTCTCTAAGATGACCACCTCTTGCGCACACAAAATAGAAAGTGATAATAGCCAAAATGCTAACAATAACTTACGCATCATAATATCTCCTAAAATAGTGCGTATATGATAACAAAAAAGAGTTTAAAAAAGAGAATAACTAAAACCCTTCGTTCATTATCCTATACAGATACTCCGCCTCGTCATCATCCAAAAATAGCGTCTTTTTTTTGTGAAAAAGCTGTTTTAATTTGTCGATATGGATGCCTTTGTTGTGTATACACTCCGTATGTGCGGGCAGATAGGCGCGGGCAAGCGCGACACTCTCCTCCTCTATCTTCTCTTCGCACAAAAAGCAATACTCCAAAGAGTGGAGTCTTCCTTCAAATTGCAAGAGATTGAGATACGCCTCCACGGCAACCCTTTTGGGGTTTTGTCTGTACCACTTTTCCGAGGAGCTTTTAAGCAGGTCAAAGTAAAATTTATCCACATTTTCCACATCTCTTAAATGCTCGTAAAAAAGCTTCACAAAACTCTGCCAAAAGTAGAAGCGGTCTCTATCTAAATTCCAATTTTGCGCAAGGTGCATCACGTGCCTTAACTGCGCGAGATTGGAGCGGGAGGAGAGCTCAGTTTCAAAGTCTATCATATAGCCCGTATTTATCACCGAGTGGCGCGCGCCGTAAAATCTATAAGTGGGCAAAAGCTTATCTTCCGTGAGTATGGTAACTATTAAATCCTCATCTTTAACTCTGTTGATGTGTACGATAAAACCCTGCACTTTGCTCCTTTATGCGTTCGCTTATTTTAGCAAAGATTGGCTAAGATAAAAGAAAAAAGGCGATTTTATGGATTTTATAGAGGCGTGCATCGCAGCAAACCGCGAAATATACGCTCTACTAAATAGCGATGCGGATTTAAGAAAAGAGTGCAAAAGAGGCTTTGGCGGCGATATAAGTTTGAAGGCGGATCTGGAGGCGGAGGCGATTTTTATCAAACATCTGCAAAAATTCGGACGCATCTACAGCGAAGAGAGCGGATCTATCGGAGAGGGCAAGGATAATATCATCATCGACCCATTAGACGGCAGTAAAAATTTCGCCGCAAATATCCCATACTTTGGCTCTTCGTGCGCTTTGGAAAAGGAGGGTAAGGTTACCTGCGCGGTTATCGCCAATTTTGCCGCGGGGTATATGCAGATAAAATATGAGAGGCGGTTTGAGAGGCGGTTTTTTCTTGATGATAGGGTGCAAAAGATAACCGCTTCGCCGCTTTGCGGTGTTGGCATTTTTGAAAAAGCGTATGATTTTAACGATATTACTTTAAAACTAAAACAAGCTTCACTTAAATGTAGGAGTTTGGGCGCTCTTGCACTCTCGCTCGCCCTATCTCACGAGACGGATTTTGTGCTGTTTGGCGGAAATATTAGGGAGTTTGATATAGCGGCGGGATGGTATATGAGCGAGGATTTGCACAGGCTGAAAACCAAAGATTTACTCCTCGTAAGTAAAGATAAGGGAATATTTGATAAAATTCGTGATTTTATGACAAGGTTAGATATATGAAATTTACGGAACTTTTCAAAAGCCGCAAAACTCAACCCACACCGGCAGAGGCGCCGAGCTATTGGGTGAAGTGTAATTCGTGCGGTGCATTGATGTATAAAAAAGAGATTATGCTCCAGTTCTATGTCTGCCCCAAATGCGGATTTCATATGCGTATCGGTTCGACCGAGCGCGTAGAACTTTTGGCGGATAAAGATAGTTTTATACCATTTGACGAAAATCTTTGCGCGATTGACCCTCTGAAGTTTGTAGATAAAAAATCATACAAAAAACGCATAGAAGAGGCGAACGCAAAAACGGGGCGCAACTCCGCGGTAATTTCGGGCGAATGTACGATTGAGGGCATAGCGGCGCAGCTTGTGGTGTTTGATTTTAACTTTATGGGCGGCAGTTTGGGCTCTGTTGAAGGCGAAATGATAGTAAGAGCGGTAAACCGCGCTATCAAAAAACAGCAAGGTGTCGTGATAGTAAGCGCCAGCGGCGGGGCGAGGATGCAGGAGAGTACATTCTCTTTGATGCAGATGGCAAAAACTTCAGCGGTTTTAACGAAACTTTCCGAAGCGAAACTTCCCTACATATCCATCCTAACCGACCCTACGATGGGCGGTGTTAGCGCGTCGTTTGCGTGGCTGGGCGATATCGTGATAGCAGAGCCCGGAGCGCTTATCGGTTTTGCCGGACAAAGAGTTATCAAACAGACGATAGGCTCGGAGTTGCCTGAGGGCTTTCAAAAAGCGGAATTTTTATTAGAGCACGGGCTTATTGATATGATAGTAAAAAGAGGCGAGCTAAAACGCACTGTGGCGGACTTGCTTAGATATTTTTCAGATACCAAAACCAACACCGGAGCCACAAAATAGTGTCTGCAAAACTCTTTGCACTTATAGATACCGCGACGATGGAGAAAAAGAACCAAACGCTGTTATGGGTGATAGAGAGAGTTTGCACTCTTGGTGCGGTGATGATAGAGTACAGAAATAAAACGGGCAGTTTTGAAGAGAAAAGAGACGATATTTTGACTATAAAAGAGCATTTGGACACGCCCGTTATCGTGAACGACGACATATCGCTGGTGCCGTTTTGCGACGGGTTGCATCTGGGACAAGAGGATATTTTAAAATACGGTGCGGATGTAAAGAGCGCTATTGTGCACGTGAGGGAGATTATCGGCTCGAAGATACTTGGTATCTCGACGCACAATGAAAAAGAGATTTTGGAAGCGAATGAGACAAGCATCGATTATATCGGGCTTGGCGCGTATAAAAAGACGGATACGAAAGAGACGGATAATATTTTAGGGGATAAACTCTCCTCGCTTGCTCTTTTGTCAAAAAAACCCGTAGCGGCGATAGGCGGGGTAAAACTTAATGATGATATTCTAAATGCAGCATATATCGTGGTAGGTTCCGGGCTTTATGAAGATTAGCGTTTACTCCATAGAAAAAAGCGGGGTAAAGAGTGTCAAGGGTTTAACGGATGAGTTTATCAAGATGAGCTCCCGCTACGCCAAGATAGAGGAGATAACGCTCTTTAACGCCTCTATAGCACTCGCGCAAAGCAAAGGGGCGGGCGCGGCAAAAGAGGCTTATACGGCTCTTTATGAGCCCTATCTTAAAGGTTATACCATCGCGCTTGATGAAGAGGGCGAAGAGCTTACGAGCGTGGAATTTAGCAAAATATTTGAAAACGGCGCGGATATAAGATTTTTTATAGGGGGCGCTTATGGCTTTAGCGAGGGGTTTTTGAGGCGCACTCAAAGAGTTATAAGCTTAAGTAGATTAACATACGCGCATAAAATAGCAAAAGCAGTACTATTAGAGCAGATATATCGTGGGTTGTGTATCAAAAATGGCCACCCGTACCATAAAGAGTGAAATTGCAAAGGACGACGATGAAAAAGAGTGACATCGCATTTTTTAAAGAGCTGCTCCTAAGCCGCAAAGAGCAGGTGTTGAAAAATATAAACAGCACGGCTAAAGAGATAAGAGATATGGATATCTCGGACGCAAGAGATGACGCTGATTTCGCGAACTTGAATACAAGTAACTTTATCGGTCAAGCATTGAGCGTTCAGCAGTCAAAAGAGCTTTTTGAGATAGAGTATGCGCTGGGCAAAATCGACAGCGGCACTTACGGTATATGCGAAATGTGCGAAGAGGAGATAAGTATCCAGCGTCTCAAAATCAAACCGCACGCAAAATACTGCATCATCTGCCGCGAAATAGTCGAGCAGACAAAAAATAAGAGGAGTTTCTAATGGGCATCAGAGCATATCTGTTTTTTTCATTTTTACTATTGGCGATTGTGGGCATTTACACCTACTCTATTATTCCCAGCGAAAGCGCGTATTATACGCTGACAATGTTCGGGCGCTCTTTGGAGCTTCCCATAGCCGTCTGGTTTATCATCCCCTCCCTTGTGCTGCTCATAGCTTCAGTGGCGCATATGGTGTTTTACTCTATCAAAAATTTCTTCACAAAGCGGCTTATGAAAAAAGAGTACGAAACGCTGCTTTCGGAGATAAGATACGCGCTGCTTGGCGAAGAGAAAGATTTTGAGTATAAGTCGGACTCTTTTAAAGCGCTTTCAGCCGCGGTCAAGAGGATGAAATTTAACCCCAAAAGCGAAGATAAGCGAACGGGCGAAAAAGAGGTCGATGAGATTTATGAGATTTTGGAAAAGATAAGAGACGGCGTCTATGTGGATTTGAAAAAATTCCGTCTTAGAAGCGACAATGAACTCTTAAACCAAAACCGCCTCAACTTCGCAAAAGATGACAAAAAATCCATCGGCGAAGTTTTGAAACACTGCCCAGCACTGGAAGGCGAAGCGTGTAAAAAAGCCTTCAAAGCGCTTTTGGAAGTCGCCTCATACGCTGAGATTAAATCCTACAAATACAAACTCACAAGTTGCGCGATAGAGGCTTTGCTCAAAAGATTTGCCGACCAAGAGGATAAATTTACGCTAACCGTAGAAGAGATTAAGGAGCTTTTGGAGAGCGGCGATTTTGGCTCGGAGGAGTTTTTGACGAGTGCGCGTATCTTAAAAACTGCGCTTGATCCGGATCTGCTTTTGAAGCTCTACGACAATTTACAGCAGAAAAACTACAAAGCGACATTTTCGTACTTGTATATCTTGTTTGAATTAAGACTTATAGACAAAGCAAGAGAGTTTTTGGATGGCAATGAAGACAGTGAGTTTGAGAAGTTCAGAATCTTGCTTTTCTTGCGCGACAACGGGAAATTTGTGGACACGGACTATCTTATCTGCTGATGAACACTATCGATTTTAGCCAAAGCCTCACCGCTTTGGCGCCGCTTGCGGGTTATACCGACCTGCCTTTCCGAACTGTCTGTAAAAAATTCGGCGTGGATGTAACTTTTTCGGAGATGATAAGCGCGAATGCCCTTGCCTACAACTCCAAAAAGACATTTCATATGCTGGAAAAATCGCCCGATGAGACCCCCTACATAGTCCAGATAGCAGGCTCGGATATAGGTAATATCATAAAGGCTGTGGAGATTTTAAACGATATCGAGGGCATTGACGGTATTGATTTAAATTGCGGCTGTCCCGTGCCAAAAGTGGTAGCACAAGATGCGGGCTCGTCGCTTTTGAAAGATTTGCCCCATTTAGCGCGCATCATAGAGGCGATAAAAAAGCATTCTAACAAGCGCTACACCTCCGCAAAAGTGCGCATAGGATTTGTCGAAAAGATCCCCGAAACGATAGCAAGAGCGGTCGAAAACGCAGGCGCTGACTTTATGAGTATCCACGGGCGAACAAGAGCGGGCGGTTACAAAGCAGAAGTAGACTACGACGCGATAAAAAGGGCGCGCGCAGCGGTACAAATCCCCATCTTCGCAAACGGCGGCATAACGACCTACGAAAAAGCTTTAGAGGT
>JAISQB010000045.1 GCA_031274495.1 Campylobacteraceae bacterium
ACAGCGACAGCGATAATCGCGTAATCGCGATTTTCTCTTTCCCCCATTTTGACACTGCCTCCTGTTTTGATTTATTCAAGGAAAAAGAGCGAGGACCTGTTTGAGCGTAGAAAAGTCCCGCAGCTCCCTTGAATAAATTAAAACAGGAGGGTACCCCGTAGGGGCAGTGTCAACTTTTATGGGGGTTGTTTCTTTGCGTCACTTTCTTTTCAACAAAAGAAAGTGACAGGAAAACAAGAAAGTTTTGAATGAAAAAAGATTGATAGAACCTATTGTATCTTCTTTGATTGTTTATGGTTTTTTAGCTTGGATTCCCGCTTTCGCGGGAATGACGAAAGAGAGAGCGTTATTCCGATGGAGCCGATTTATCGGCAACGAGGAACCTTAATAGTCGCTCATTTTACAGGTTTGACCGTTAAGGTTCCTCGTCGCTTTGCTCGCTCGGAATATGGGGGAATTTACCCCTTTGCCAAAGCCGCTTTTACCTCATCCACGTGACCTTTTACATTCACTTTTCGCCAGATTTTGGTGACGATGCCTTTGGGGTCTATGAGGAAGGTGGAGCGTTCTATGCCCAGATACTCTTTGCCGTAATTTTTCTTCAGTTTCCACACATCGTAAGCTTTCGCGACCTCTTTGTCTTCGTCGGATAGAAGCGTGAAGGTAATGTTTTGCTTTTCGATGAAATTTTGGTGTGACTTTGTGCTATCGGGGCTGATGCCAAGGACTACGGCGTCTAACTCTTTGAAGTCGGGCAGTGCGGCGGTAAAGTCGCAGGCTTCGACTGTGCAGCCGGGGGTGTTATCTTTTGGGTAAAAGTATAAAACTACCCATTTGCCTTTTAAGTCTTTAAGACTTATCTCAACGCCGTCTTGATTTTTGAGCGAAAATCCTATCGCCTCTTTTCCTATCTCTATCGACATTTTTTTCTCCTTATGATTTTATTTCGCGCAAAGTGGTGATGCTCTCGCCGCCCACGCCCCAATTGTCCGTATCCAGCTCGTCTATCGTTACGACTGTGGTTTTGGGATTTTTGCCCAGCACATTTACTAATAGCTCCGTGGCACCTTTGATGAGGGCAGCTTTTTGCTCTTTTGTGGCACCCTCTTTTGTGATTTTTATATTGACATACGGCATATTTCCTCCTTAAAAGAGACAATTATAACCAAATGAGATTAAAAGTATCCGCATTTGCAAAAATTAAATAAACTTTACACAAAATCGGGCTTTATTGCCCCTGTAAAAACTCTTTTAAACCTACCTTTAAACTTTTTGGGGTAATATTAAGGCTTATCAATAAAATTACCCAAAAAGGCAAAATTATGGCTTTAAAAGAGTCTCAATTTATATGGTTTGATGGCAAATTGGTTCCTTGGAATGAGGCGAAAGTTCATATATTGACACATACTCTTCACTACGGAAACGGTGTTTTTGAGGGGACGAGAGCTTATAAAACGGATAGAGGTTTGGCGATTTTTCGCTTGCAAGACCACACAAAAAGACTTTTAAACTCCGCGAAAATAGTCGCGATAAACCCTACATATACCCAAAAAGAGTTGGAAGACGCACAGATAGAGCTTTTGCGCTCCAACCACTACGACGGCAATGTCTACTTGCGTCCGATTATATTTTTAGGATATGGCGTTATGGGCGTCAACCACAGAGAGGCACCCGTGCAAACGGCTATCGCGTCGTGGGAGTGGGGCGCTTATCTTGGCGATGAGGGGTTGGAAAACGGCATAAAGGTCAAAATCTCATCATTCACAAGAAACTCCGTCAAGTCCACGATGGGCAAAGCCAAAGCGGCGGCGAACTACTTAAACTCACAAATGGCAAAGTTCGAAGCGTTGGACGCGGGCTATGAAGAGGCATTGTTACTTGATGACGAGGGCTTCGTGGCTGAGGGCAGCGGGGAGTGCTTTTTTATCGTAAGAGACGGCAAGCTCATCACGCCGCCAAATGACAATTCGTTAGAGAGTATCACGCAAGACTCCGTCATACAGATAGCCGCAAAACTTGGCATATCAGTCGAGCGCCGCAGGATATCAAGAGATGAGATTTACATAGCCGACGAAGCGTTTTTCACAGGAACCGCGGCGGAAGTCACACCTATCAACAATGTCGACGGCAGAGTTATAGGCGGCGGAAAAAGAGGAGCTGTGACAAAGAGGCTGCAAGAGGCCTATTTTGATGTTGTTTACGGAAAAGACAAATCGTTCGAGCGATTTTTGACATATATAAATTAGATAAAAGGAAACAGATGCCGGCAGATTTAAACGACTACTTTAAAAAACGAGGTAATGGAGGCGACAGCCAGAACAATAACAGCGGCGGGGGCAATAACTTCAAAATGCCCCAATTCAACGGATTTGACAATAAAAAGGCGCTGCCTATCTACATACTCATCGCCGTCATACTCCTGCTCATCGTAGCAAGACCGTTTAGAGTGATAAACTCCGGCGAACTTGGCATAAGAGAGACGACGGGTATCTACTCACCCAACACATTGGAGCCAGGACTTCACTTTTTCGTGCCGTTCATCCAAAACATCATCGTAGTGGACGCTAAAGTGCGTATGATGAGTTATGTCTCCAGCAGACCCTCCGTGGCTTTACAAAAAATCGGCACTGAAAATGTAGAGACATCCTCCGTGATATCGCACGACTCTATCTCCGTAAAAGACGCCAGAAACTTGGACTTTAAGATAGACTTGAATGTCTTGTATAGATTAGACCGTACAAACGCGCCAAGCACCATCGCCACTTGGGGCTTCAACTGGGAGACTAAAATCATAGACCCGGCAGTAAAACAAGTAGTCCTTGAGGTCGCGGGCAAATATAACGCCGAAGATATCCAGCAACAGCGCGAAGCTTTCGCAAGAGAGGTAAAAGAGGGTATCACGAAGAGCATAGATGTGCAAAAAGGCAACTTGATAGTCCTTGAAGATGTGCAATTAAGAGAGATAATGCTGCCAGAAGATATCAGAAAGCAGATAGAAAGAGTCCAGATAGCGCGCCAAGAGACCGAGCGAACAAGATATGAGGTCGAAAAGGCAAGACAAGACGCCGAAAAAGAGGTGGCTTTAGCCAAAGGTGAAGCGGATGCTATGAAGACAAGAGCGCAGGGTAAAGCCGACGCTATCAAGATAGAGGCTGACGCGAACTCTTACGCGAACTTGCAGATAAGCAAAAGCTTGACGGGGCAACTGTTGCAGCTTCGCCAGATAGAGACGCAAGCCAAATTCAACGACGCCTTAAAAGAGAATAGGGACGCTCAAATCTTCCTAACCCCCGGCGGCGCGGTACCCAATATCTGGGTTGACACCAAAGATAAACAAAAACAGTCAAGCATAGGACAATGAGTAGTATAAAAATAGATTGGGAGCGGATAAAACTGCTCCCCGTTATCGCGCAAGAGTACGAAAGCGGCGAAGTTTTGATGTTGGCGTATATGAATGAAGAGGCGTACAATCTCACACTCGCGACAAATTTCGCCCACTACTTTTCGCGCTCCAAACAACGCATCTGGAAAAAGGGCGAAACGAGCGGCAACACTCAAAAAGTGAAGGATATCTTCTTAGATTGCGACAGCGACACACTGCTTTTAAAAGTAGAACAAACAGGCGCCGCGTGCCACACGGGCAATAAAACTTGCTTTTTCAACAATATCTTAGTACCCACAGACAAGGCAGCGCTGAGGTCCGCTGACTTTACCGCGCACTACGGCGTTTTGGACAAACTATATCACACCATCCAAGAGCGAAAAACCGCCGACCCGTCCACATCTTATGTAGCAAAACTCTTGCAAAATGAGAACTCTTACCTAAAAAAGATATCCGAAGAAGCGGGAGAATTTTGCCTATCCGTAAAAGACGGCAAAGAAGAAGAGATAATCTACGAAGCCGCAGACCTACTATTCCACCTCTTAGTAGCCCTCGGCGCCAAAAACATCCACCCCGACAGGGTCGAACAAGAACTAACCCGCCGCATAGGCACAAGCGGGATAGAAGAGAAGAAGAAC
>JAISQB010000024.1 GCA_031274495.1 Campylobacteraceae bacterium
AAACAGGTCCTCGCTCTTTTTCCTTGAATAAATCAAAACAGGAGGCAGTGTCAAAATGGGGGAAAGAGAAAATCGCGATTACGCGATTATCGCTGTCGCTGTGTGTGGCAAGAGTCTCCCTTTTCGTCATTCCGTTGGAGCCGATTTATCGGCGACGAGGAATCTTAAAAGGTCACCCGTTTTACAGGTTTAACTATAAAAGATTCCTCGTCGCTTTGCTCTGTCGGAACGACAAAAGAGTTTGGATTCCCGCCTGCGCGGGAATGACGGAGAGAAGGGCGAGTGTGACGGAAGAGAGAGTGGAGCATCAGGAAAAATGCGCACTCTCTTTGTAATTACTTATTCTCAAAAAACAGACTCTGCCCGGAATACAAGAGTTTGATATCATCTTCGCTTTTGAATCTTGCTATTATCTCTTTTGTGACTTCGCTTTTGTGTTTTAGTATCTCGCGGTATGGGGATACATACCAGACACCCATTACTACGCCGTTGCCGTGGGCGCTGGGGTAGAAGAAGACTTTTGGGTATTGGGTCATATTTCTTAGGGTGTAGTGTTTTTTTAGGGCGTCATACTGTTTTTTTGCCATTTCGGTGAATTTTTCCGTTACCATATTGGCGCTCTCAAGGGCTATCTTTTCGGCTTTGGCGATGTTGCTGTCGAATGATATATGTATCTCTACTAAGTCCAAAATCGTCTTCAAAGATAGATGTGTGTAGTTGTATACCTCGCCCATTATGATGTAGTAGTTGGGTACAAATATGACGCGTCCGGCTTTTTTGTGTTCGGTGAGGGCGTCGTTTGTGATGTTTTCATAGAGCGTTATTTTGGTGAGGCTTATATTGATGACATCGCCGATGATGGAGCGTCCGTCTTTGGAGATTTTGATCCTGTCTCCAAGCTGTATGGAGTTACTGGTTATGAGTACAAACCAACCCACATAGCTCAAAACCCACTCTTTCATCACGACCGTAAGTCCCGCGCCTATGACACCGAATATCGCCAACCCTTTTGCGGTGTTGTCTATGTACGCGAACGCAAATATCAATATCGTTATGATGACAAAGAGGATATTCATAATTTTCTTAAACATAAAATATCTGCGGTCGTTCTCTTCGCTTCTATCTTTTTTAAAGCTTCTTCTGAGCAGCAGTTTTATCAGTGTCATAAACGCGAACAAAAGCACGACGGAGACGAGGATGGATGAGAGTTTTTTTATCTCTTTGTATTTAAAGTAAGTCACCTGCTCGTTATAATCCTCATACTCTTTGACGACGCTTTTGTGGGTCTTTTGGAGTGTGTCGAGGGATATCTGTAAGAGGTGTTTGTCATTTTCGAATGCCGATATGAGGCTGTCTGTCGCGTTCAGGCTTTTTGCTTGGTTTTCAAAGCCATTGATGATATCGCAAGCTTTTTTGTATTCGTTTTCGTACTCTTTTATGAGCGCGTTTATATCTTTGACGCTTTTGTCTATCTCGTTGGCGAGGAGTGAAAAGTGCGAGATTTTGGCACTTTCGATGAGTTTTAGCGTATTTTCAAACGGTAAAAATATCTCATAAAGCGGCTGGCGGTTGTCGTAATTGTAGAGCTTTAGATTGCTCTTTAGGATGTCTATCTCCTCTTTGAGTCTCGCCGCGCTCAAGGCATCCTCTTCGCTACCGAGCTTTTTTTGGAGTTCGTCAAGCTGCGTGTTGGAAGCCATATAGGCGCGGTATGATTGCAGGGATAAGAGCCAAATGTTGTCGGAGGCTCTGTACTCGTCGTTGATTTTTACGAGGCTATCTTGCGCGAATAAAATTAAATTAAAAAATAGAAAAATAGCGATAAATCTTCTCATAAATCCCCCAGATTAATTACTCTATCCGCGCACCATTTCGCCAAATCTCTATCGTGCGTGATGAGCAGTATGCCGCCAGATTCCAGCATCAAAAGCATATGTTTTAAGACTTCAAACTGCGTGAGGCTATCAAGCGCGGAGGTGGGTTCATCGGCTAAAAGAAGCTCGGGGCTTGAAAGCATAGCGCGCAAGATAGAACATCTTTGAAGTTCGCCGCCGCTTAATTTGTGCGCTTTTTCGTGCAGAAGTTTCTTGTTTAGGTCGAGTTTTTGGCATATGGGCGCGTACTCGTCCTCTTTGATGTCTCGCCCAATCGCGTCTTTGATTTGCGAGAGGATAGAGTAGGTCGGGTGAAAAGAGGAGTAGGGGTCTTGGTAAATTTGCGCCGTTTTTTTGCGCGCGATAGTGCCGTGTTTTGGCTTTAAATTGCCGCAGATAAGTTCAAAAAGGGTACTTTTGCCCGAACCGCTGGCGCCCACCAAGCAGACAAGCTCGCCTTTTTTTACCTCTAATGAAAAATTCTTATAAATCTGCGCCCCATTACGGTATGAAAAATCCAGATTTTTTATATCTAAAACCGCGCTCATGGGCGTATCTGACCCTCGCCGTAAACTTTGTACTTATAGGTAGTGAGCTCATTTATGCCCATCGGTCCTCTTGCGTGGAGTTTGTTGGTGCTGATACCCACTTCCGCGCCAAATCCGAACTCTCCGCCGTCTGTGAAGCGGCTTGAAGCGTTTAGATAAAGGCACGCCGCGTCGATGCTGTTCATAAACTTCTCCGCTTTTGTGTAATTTTCTGTGATGATAGCTTCGGAGTGGGAAGTGCCGTATTGTGCGATGTGCGCTATGGCTTCATCCAAGTCTTCGACTACTTTTATCGTCAATATATTATCAAGATACTCCGTGCTGTAGTCCTCTTCCGTAGCCTCTTTGATATCTATGATTTGGAGCGTTTTTTCGCAGCCTCTAAGCTCCGTGCCCGCCTCTTTAAAAGCTGTATGGATTTTTGGCAATAAAACTTTGGCTACATCTTTATGCACCAGCAGTGTTTCAAGCGCGTTGCAAGCACTTGGCTTGGAGCATTTGGCGTTTACGGCGATATTTACGGCTTTTTCTAAGTCTGCCTCACTGTCCACATATGTATGGCACACCCCTTTGTCGTGTTTTATGACGGGGATAGCGGAGTTTTTGGTGACGAAACTTATCAAGGATTCGCCCCCTCTTGGGACTATCACATCAACATATTTGTCCATTTTGATAAATTTAGCCACACCCTCTCTGGTGGAGTCGGGAAGCAGTGAGACGGCGTGGAGCGGCAAGTCAAACTTTTGCAACGCCTCTTTGATAGCCGCCACTATCGCTTCGTTGCTGTTTTGCGCCTCTTTGCCGCCCTTTAGCACGCAGACATTTCCGCTTTTAAAACAAAGAGCTGCCGTATCGCTCGTGACATTTGGGCGGCTCTCGTAGATGATACCCACAACGCCGATAGGTGTAGCGACCTTTTCTATCCTAAGCCCGTTTGGCACGACCCAGCCGTCCAAAATCCTGCCCACAGGGTCCCTAAGTGCTGCTATCTCCTCCACAGCTTTTGCCATATCTTCTATGCGTTTTTCATTTAACATTAGTCTCTCTATCATCGCATAACTTAAATTATTCTCTTTTGCGCTCTTCAAATCCAGCGCGTTAGCCTCTATGATATCGGCGCTAAAGCGTCTTATCGCGTGTGCGAACTCCATCAAAACCGCCGTCTTGAAGTAGGGCTTAAGAGTTGCCGTTGTTCTTGCCGCCTCTTTGGCTTCTATTAAAAATTGTTCCATATTGACAATCCTTGGAAATAAGCTTGTAAATAATTGTAGCTATTTTTGCCTTTTATGCGGTTTATATACAGCGCCGAAAAAAGAGCGCCGAAAAAAGCCTTATTTAACATTGCTTGCGTTAAAATAAAAGCTTGTTTTTTTAGATTTTTAAAGGTATTGACATAATGCGTAAACCACTTTTGATTGAGATTGGCGTTGAAGAGCTTCCCGCTATCCCTTTTTTAAAGGAATTTCCAAATATAAAACCAAAATGGAATGCTATTTTGGAGGCAAACGAACTTAAAACTGAATTTCAGTTTTTCTACACGCCGCGCCGCCTTGTTTTGTGGCATAAAGAGTTTTTGACCAAACAGCCCAACCACTTTGAAGAGTTTTTTGGCGCGCCTGAAGAGAGCGCGTTTGTAAACGGCGAGCCCACGCCTGCCGCGATAGGCTTTGCCAAAAAGTGCGGTATCGGGGTAGACGAACTTCAAAGAGCCCAAAGGGACGGCAAAACTGTTCTTTACTATAAAAAAGATATCGAGGGCAAAGAGTCAAAAGATTTGATAGAAGATATGCTAAACGACTTTTTGAGGTCATTGAATTTTGGCAAATCTATGAGATGGGGCACATTTAGCGAAAGCTTTATAAGACCTATCCGCTGGGTGACTGTGATGCTTGGCGAAGAGGCGTTGCAGATGGAGGTGTTCGGCGTCAAATCAAACAGCTTTACATATCCGCACCGCTCACTTACTTCCAATAAATTTACATTCAGCACGCCTGAGAACTATTTTGAAGAGTTGAAGCGCGGATTTATCGTGCTTTCGCAAGATGAGCGAAGAGAAAAGATACTTTCGCAGATGGACGCTATGGAGGCTATAAACGATGTGACCATCGAGCGCGACGCGGAACTGCTTAACGAAGTCGTGGCGATAACGGAGCATCCGACCGTTTTGATGGGCAGCTTTGACGAACTCTTTTTGCGCCTGCCGCCGGAGGTCATCATCACCTCTATGAAGGAGAATCAACGCTACTTTCCCGTCTATGAAAACGGCACATTAGCAAGCCACTTCGTGGTCGTCTCAAACGCCGTCAGCAACGATTATATATTGATCATCAAAGGCAATGAAAAAGTCCTGCACGCAAGGCTCTCGGACGCGCTATTTTTCTACGATAACGACATCAGAAAGGGGCTTCGCACAGAGGGGCTAAAGTCCATAGTCTATATTGAAGGCTTGGGCTCGCTTTATGATAAGACCAGAAGAGAAGAGAGGATAGGGGCGTATCTTGCCAACGCCAATAAAAAAGAGTTTTTAGCGCAAAGGGATGATTTGGATGAAGAGAAATTAAGCGCGCTGCTTGCCAGAACTTTGACTTTAGCAAAAGCTGACTTGCTTAGCGAGATGGTGGGCGAATTTCCCGAACTTCAGGGCATCATCGGATACTACTACGCTTTAGAGGCAAAAGAGGACGCGCTGATGGCTTTGGGTATCAAAGAGCAGTACCTGCCAAACAGCGAAGAGAGCGCGCTGCCAAGTACACTTTTTAGCGCTATCGTGGCTCTTAGCAACAAGATAGACTCCCTTATGGCGCTATTTAGTATAGGCAAAATCCCCACAGGCACAAAAGACCCGTTCGCTCTGCGCCGTGCGGTAAACGGTATCATAAAGATAGCGTTGAAGTACAATTTAAACTTCAACATCAGGCTGGTATTTAGCGAGCTTAGCGTGCTTTACGCGCCGTTTGATATACTGCAACTTGAGGGCTTTTTTATCGAGAGGCTATATCAACTATTTGACGATGTTAACCCCTCCATCATAACAGCGGTCATCGAAGGCGGCGAGAGGGATATCGTGAAGATAGTCCAAAAGATAGAGCTTTTAAAAGCGGTCGTGAAAGAGGAGAGCTTCAAAGAGGTCTTTTCAACTTTCAAAAGAGTCGCAAACATCGTTAAAAATGTCAACACCGACGCCGAACTTGCCATACACGAGGTACTCTTACAAGAGGACGCCGAGAAAGCGCTATACGAAGCATACACAAAAGTCACGGCAAAAGAGTACAGCAATTTCAACGACCAACTCCGCGCACTCTTTACACTAAAACCGGCGATTGATAACTTTTTTGAAAAAGTAATGGTAAATGTCGAAGACCAAAAACTAAAACAAAACCGCCTAAACATCATAGCCTCCATCTACAAATCCTTCAAATCCGTCGCGGATATAAAAGAGATAAGTATATAAATCTATGCCTCCTCGTCGTTCCGACAGAGCAAAG
>JAISQB010000059.1 GCA_031274495.1 Campylobacteraceae bacterium
TCATAATTAAGGAATATGACCATATACATTGGGGCATTGTTGGGGACAAAGAGAGGGTTAAAGGTGATATCGTATGTTGGGGTATATGATGATACCCCATCAACTATCATTTGAGTACCGTTATCTTCCATCCAACCCATAAAGGTGTGGTCTTGCTTAATAGGAGACAAAGGAACTTCAAAAGATTGACCTTTGGGTACCTCCAACTTATGCAGAACGGTGCCGTCATCACTAAAAAACGTAGCGGTGTAGACATTTTTGTAATCATTCCCCAAATCACCGCTACTGCCGCAGCCTGATAAAAAGAAAAATGATACAAAAGCAGTAAAAACGACTTTGATTAAAAACAAAATAGGATTATTTGATGGTAACTTCAACATTTGGAACTCCTTGCGAGTTTGGGTTTGTTTGTTGTGTTAATTGTGTTCATATTTGCCTCGTTGTGAAAGGCATGTGGATATCCGCACTCTTCGGTCGTTCCTGTGAGCGACGAAGAGTGCAGTGGTGACGAAAAAGATGGGGGAGCGACATTTTGGGAAGGGGTAAGTTCCCATCGCGCCGTTCCCCCATAAGTGGGTATCCCTGAATAAAGGAGGTTCATAACACAGAGTGTTATGTGTGTCTAAGTTTGGATACCCACATATGGGGGAGTCGCTATATCGGTTGAAATGTACAGGCGGACTTCCGCCCAGCTTCATAATCGACCGTCTTGTAAAATTTTTATAATTGTCTATGATTGCAAAGATGGAAATTGTCTCATTAAAAAACAAAATCGAATCATTTAGTGAAAACTTCAACATATTGGTCTCCTTTTTACAGTCTCCTTATGCGAATTTTCGTTCATACTAACTAAAGACAAGTAAAATTAAAGTTTTGCGATGTATATAGAACTGATATTTTATTTTTTGAGATAATTTGACCAATAGTACTTAATAGCTAAATAAATTTATCGTAAATTTTACGCTTGCGCTTAAGCTTATATTTATGTTGGTGAAAGATAGAAAAAAACGCAATAAGAATTTATGAAAAATAATGGGTATTTAAAGCTTCAAACAGACACAAAAGCACACCATTAAAGACAAAAATTTTTTTGTCTATTGTTTTTAGTTTACTCAAAAATATGACCATTTTATACCACAATGATTTTAAACAAAATAATAAAGCTTAAGTAATACAGCATCTAAAAAAATGCTGTTTTAGGGGCTCTTATATAGTGCATATCTATTTTGTATAAGTATTGTTTTTTTAACATTGATGATTTTATGTAGAATTGGGTAGGTAAAAGAAACGATTTGTGCTGTTTTTTTATGATAATAACACTCATCTCCCGTCATTCCTGTGCAAACGAAAATGACGAAGAAGGGGGAGGGGTAGAGGAGGGTGGCGAGGATGAATGTGGTTATTTTTTATTTTTACTCGCCGAATACGATAAAGGATAGTATAGTTCCGATGGTGATGATGGTTGTGGTTAAAAGGAGGGCTAAGATGGCTTCTTGGTTGATGTGTATCGCTTTTTTGTTGAAGTGGGTTTTTAGGGTTTTCCAGTTTATTTTTATGTGGATAATTGATAGTATGGCGAAGCTTAGTCCGCTTAATACGTGTATGGCGGTTATGGCGTGTAGGAGGGGTATTAGGAAAGAGGGGGCGAGGGCGATGTTTTCGTAGCTCTCGCCTATGCTCTCCATCACCTCTATCGTGATTCCCGTGATGACAAGAATCGCGATGAGGGCGAACATACTGATGGAGATGAAGGAGCGTGTGTTGAATGTTTGCATATTTTATAGCTCGATGCCTCTTTTTTCGATAAAGGTCTTAATGATATCCGGCATCTCTTTGCTAAATACCCCGTGCGGGCAGATTTTGATGCACTTTTTGCAGTTGATGCACTCTTGCGCGTTTTGGATGATGATGTGTCTGTGCCACAAAAAGCCGACTCTGTCGATGACCCTTTTGGGGCAGACTTTTATGCATCTCCAGCACGCCGTGCAAAGTCTCGGATTGATCCAAAAATACTCACTCCTCATCTTCTTCAATCTATCTACTACATTTCTCATTTTCTAACTCTCCTTTTAAAAAATTTAATCCCGCGCCAGCGCCTCTATCGGGTTTAGATTTGACGCGTTGCGCGCAGGCATATATCCGAATAACACCCCTATCGCCATCGAAAACGCCAAAGCTATCAAAACGGCGTCCAAAGATAGTATCATCTTAAATTCAGTGACAAAGTGGTTAAAAGCCAAGCTAAATGACAGCGCCAGCAAAACCCCCATCGCTCCGCCGATAAGACACAACAAAACAGCTTCCGTTAAAAACTGCTGTAGTATATTTCTCCGCTTCGCCCCGATAGCCATCTTGATACCTATCTCTTTAGTCCTCTCCGTCACGGATACAAGCATAATATTCATAACGCCAATGCCGCCCACCACGAGCGCGATGACAGCTATGCAGGATATGAGAAGCGTCATAGTGTTGGCTATATCTTCGACCATTTTTCGTATGCTGTCGGCGTTTATCGTGAAAAAGTCTTTTGCCCCGTGCCTTGCCGTTAAGACTTTTATAATGCTATCTTCGGCTAAGTGAGAATTGACATTGTCCGACACCTTCACCGTTATCCCCGCTATCTCTTGGCTTCCCAAGATTTTATACATAGCTGTGGTATAGGGAGTGTATACATGCAGCCCAGTCGCGGGCGGTCCGAAGTTGTCCTCTTTTGCCATAACTCCTATCACTTTTAGGGGTTGTTTGTTGAAAACGACGGTTTCGCCAAGCGGATTGGCGTCGCCGAAAAACTCTTTTTGAGTATTTTGGTCTATGATAGCGACTGCGGCGGCTGCCTTGACTTCAGAAACGCTAAATTTTCTACCGCTTTGCAGCTTTTTATTTATGACTTGGAGAAACTCCGCACTTACGCCGTCCAAAGAGGCTAACAGGGACCTGTTTTTGTATATCATCAAGCCGTTAGTCGCGATACTGGGGTTGACGCTATCGACATAGCTAAGTTTCGATAAAGCCTCCGCGTCGTCGATCTTCAGTGTCTTTATCTTGCCCGCCTCTTTATCGCCAAACCCTTTGCCGGGCACTATCATAACGGTATTTGTACCTATGGAGTTTACATTTTCCATTATTTTTACTTTTGAGCCGTTGCCAAGGGCGACTACTGAAACTACGGAGGTTATACCTATGATGATTCCAAGCATCGTCAAAAGTGACCTTAATTTATGAGCTGCGATAGCTTTAACGGACATTCTGAAGCTCTCATAGATTTGATATCTAAAATAGTCAAAGCTGCTTTTTTTACTTAGAGAGGCTCTTCTTTTTACCTCGGGGACGGTGTCGTTTTTTCTTTTGTCGGATATAATCTCGCCGTCTTTTATCTCGACAATTCTATTTGCGAATGAGGCTATGTGTCTATCGTGAGTTACCAAGATGATGGTATGCCCGCTTTTGTGTAAATTTTTAATGATATTCATAACAGTCTCGCCGCTTTTACTATCAAGCGCACCCGTAGGCTCATCAGCCAATATCACTTCGCCGCCGTTTATAAGCGCTCTTGCGATACTCACCCTTTGCTGTTGTCCTCCTGATAGTTCGTTTGGCTTGTTCTGGGCTCTATCTTCAAGTCCGATATCCTTTAACAGCTTTTGAGACTTTTCTATCCTCATCTTATTTTCCAAGCCGTAGTATACGCAGGGCAGGGCGATATTTTCGATAGCGCTTAGGCTCGTTAAGAGGTTGTATTTTTGAAATATAAAACCAAATGTCTTACATCTAAGCTCGGCTTGCCTATCTTTGTCCATATCCGCGACCTCAAACCCGTTTACCCTATACGACCCGCTTGAAGGAGAGTCTAAGCAGCCGATGATATTCATAAGCGTCGACTTACCCGAGCCCGACTGCCCCATGATCGCGATAAAGTCACCCTTATCTATCGATAGGGTGATGTTTTTGAGCGCGTATATTTTATTACTCCCGAGAGTAAAATACCTGCTCACATTCTGCATTTCTATGATTTTCATACCTTGCCTTTTTTATTATAAATCAAGATCTTCAGGTATCTGGTTCTCTTTGAGTTTTATCTCGCTTGATGACATTTGCGTTATGACAAGCTCTTCGCCCTCTTTAAGTCCGCTTTTTACCTCTATAAGCATATCGTCCGATAGCCCTGTCTTTATCTCTTTTGTCTGTGTCTTTTTATCGACAAGAGTTTTGACGAATTTGCGCCCGTTTTTCTCTTCAACGGCAGTTATAGGTATCACCAAGACATTCTCAACATTCTCTATCTCTATCGTATTTTGGGTCGTCATACCTATGCGCAGTCTCCTGTCTGTATTTTGCACTTCCACTCTTCCGTAATAATATATAGCCTGATTTGGCTCAGTGATACCTGTATATTTGTCATTCGTAAGCGTGGTAAGAGCCGGGTCTATGGATTTGAGCGGCGCTTCGTAGACAACGGTGTCGGAGAGTATGGAAAATCTCACATTTTGCCCTGGTCTGACATTTAGGATATCACCCTCGGATATCTCTATAAGTATCTCCACTTTGTCTAAATCCGCGATTTGCGCGATAGTCGGGGTGTTTAGCGCGGAGTTTACCGTCTGTCCCACTTTTATAGGCAAAGATACGATAGTGCCGTCAAGCGGAGCGGTGATGACCGTATAGTCTAAGTTTTTCTTAGCTGTTTTGAGGCTGATCTCGGCTTGTTTTATCAGCGACTGATTTTCTATGACTCTGGCTTTTGCCATCTCATACTCGTTTTCGATAGTTTCAAACTCTTGTATAGCGACAGCCTCTGCTTCGAGTAAAATCTTCGAACGCTCATATTTGGCGGCAGACACTTGCAAGGCAACTTGCGAAGTCTTTAGCTGCGCTTTGTAATTTTCTAATTTTGCCGCTATCGTATTGATCTCGTTTTGTTGAGCTGTGGAGTCTATCCTGGCTATCAGATCTCCTTTTTTTACAACATCACCCATATTTACATACATCGTCTCTATCTGTCCGCCCACTTGTGCGCCGACATTGACAAGCTTCACCGCGCCCACTTTTCCTACGGCAGTCACGGTCTTGCTTATCTCGCCTATCCTTACCTTTTGGGTTATGTAGCTTATCTCCTCCTCGCCCTTAAAAAACTTGAGCGCGCCAAACGCAGCCACCAAAACCAGACAAATAACCACAAACCTTTTAAAGTTTTTCATCTCCCCTCTCCCTTAAATTATTTATATATATCTTTCCAAGATAGTATTGACAGTCTCCAACGCTTCAGACACCTTTTTAGTCTCGTCATCATTTAACGGCGCAAATACCTTTGAGATAGCCTCGCGTGCGTGCTCTATTATCTCATCAACGGCTTTGTGCCCCTTTTTACTTATCGCATAGTAGGTATTTCTCCTATCGTTTTGGTCTATCTCCCTCGTGACCAACCCCTCTTTTTCCATCCGAGAGAACAAAACGCACAAAGCAGGAGAGGACATCCCCATGTAAGCAGCGATATCTTTTAGTCTCATCTTGCCTTTTTTGCCGAGCGCTAAAAGTATATGATACCTTTGATGGGAGTGCCCTTTAAACGAGAGGTGCATTTTGTCTTTGAGTTTGTGCATGAGTGTGTGATTTCTCTCAAGCAGCCTTAAAACATCTTTTTGAGCCATTGGCTTCCTCCTTTTGAATTATTTAGATATAAAATTATTTTTGTGGCGAATAGTTTAGCACATAAACCGTTAACAATGAAAATATTTTATGAAAAAAGTAAATATATTTTAGGGCAGGGCGGTTAAAGCCATACAGGCGTATCGACGGCTTCGGGGTTGCCCTGTAAAAGTTGGTGCGGTTTAAAATCCGCCTTATACGCCAAGCTCGGACACCCATCCACATAATACCCAAGATATATCCAGCTAAGCCCCTGACTTCGCGCCAATAAAATCTGCTGATAGATGGAGTATTTGCCAAGCGATAGTCCTGCAAAATCAGGATCATAGAAAAAATATATAGACGAAATGCCGTTATCGGTAAAGTCTATCAGATCAACCGCCACCATCTTATCGTCATAAAAGTACAAGACCTCCTTGCCGAACTTCCCGCACCCCGCCACGTGAAGCTCAAAGTAACTCTTAGGCGTCAGTTCATAGTATTTCCACCCCTTTTTCACGCTCATAAATTTATGATATTTCTCGTAAAGTTCCAGATGTTTGAGCGTCAAAGAGGGCTCACAGATGGCTATTTTGGTGTTTTGATTTTTTTTGAAAATGCGTTTGACGGAGCGGGAAAATTTGAACTTTTGCGCGTCTATGCGTAAGTTTACACACTCTTTGCACCCACTGCAATTTGGTCTTGAAAAGTAGAGCCCAAATCTCCTCCAACCCCGCTCAACCAATGCGCTATTCAATAAAAAAGGGCAGTCGAGGATATATTTGTAGTGCATCGTGCAAATTTTGCTATCTAAGTATGAGCACTCGTGCGGAAGCGTCGAAAATTCTACTATATGCGGCTCTTTCATACCCATACCTCTTAAATCTTTGCCTCTTTTATGAACTCCTCGAACTCTCTTTGAAGCCTTGAGCTTTTCTCTTCGGAAGTTTGTACCGTTTTTACGAAGGCAGGTTTTTTTACCGGTGACGTTTTTGCTGTAGCGGTCGGGACTTTTTTTGCGCCCTCGTCGGAGTTTGGAAGCTTTAATTTTTGCTTTAACTCTCTCAATTCGTCAAACATATCGTTCATCTTTCTATCCTTGTTTACTAAAGTCTATTGCTGCTCTGCGACAAAAAAATAGCCGCAAAGATGAGCGCCGTGCCGGTTATCCTGTTTTGGATACGCATAATTTTGGGGTCATTTACCCTTTTTCTCATCGTCGAACTTAGCATACCATAACAGCTCATTACCGCAAAGTCAGCGCAAATCAAAGTAGTACAAATTATCATAATTTGCATAAATTTAGGCTGACTTGGGGCTAAAAACTGCGGTATAAAAGCCAAAAGAAACACGGTGGCTTTGGGATTTGTGACATTTATTAAGAGGGCTTCCAAAAATGAGCGTTTGAAACTAAACTCTTTTGTCATTTTTTTACTTTTAAATCCGACATTAGAACTTACAAATTGCATAAGCCCGAGGTAGATGAGATATAGCACGCCTATCCATTTGATGATATTAAAAAGCGTGGCGGAGGAGGCTATTATCCCGCCAAGTCCCACTGCCACGATGATAATCTGCGCCAGATAGCCCATCTGTAACCCAAGTATTGTAGCAAATGAGCGTTTAAAGCCGTAATTTAGTGTATTGTTGATAGTAGTAATTGCACCCGCACCCGGAGAAATGCTGATAATCAAAGCCGCCGCTACCATCGTAAGCCATATGTAAAAATCCATAAAACTATCGCCTCATCTTATCTTTCATAAACTCTTCGGCTACATTTGCCGCTTCGTGCAGCTTTTTGCTGTCAAAGTGCGTATAAATGCGCGAAGTGTTAAGGCTCGCGTGTCCCAAAGCCTCTTGCACCAAAATGATATCCTTACGCCTATGGTAGAGTAGGGTGGCGAATGTATGACGCAGCATATGCGCGCCGTTCTTCTCTTTGCGTATGCCCGCCAAAGTCAGCATTTGCTCTACTATGCGGCTCACATAAGCCTGCGTCAATTTAGTGCCGTTTCTGTTGCAAAAAAGCAGCCCGTCTTTGCCCGGCAAAGAGTCGGCGATATGCTCTCTTAGCTCCTTCTCCACCAAAGCGCGCTTGACTAAAACGACCCTATATTTATTGCCTTTTCCCCTGATCCTCAAAACAAAACAGTCGTTCTCTTCGGTGATATCTTTCGTCTTAAGCCACAAAGCTTCCGAAACGCGGATGCCCGTATATACGATAAGTTTGACCAAAAGTCTATTTCTTAAGCCGGCTTTTTTAAAAGGGCACTCATCAACAGCGTCCAAAAAGCGCTTCAATTCACTCTCACTCATAAATTCAGGCAATTTCTCGCCCTTTTTGCCGACGATTCCGCCCCAATTTTTAAGCGTTATATCATATATGTGCGATTTGCCCTCGTCGTCTATATTTTGCTTATCGATATAGCCAAAAAAGGACAAAACAGCCATCCTGTGGTTCTTTTTACTGGCATCACTAAGCCCGCCCGTACTACTCGCAAGAAAGTCACTCAAAAGCTCCTCGTCGATCTGTTTCATAGAATGAAGCTCTTGAGCAGTGAGCATATCGTACAGTTTTTTGAGTGGAATAAAGTATGTATTTATACCCGTAAGCCCCGTATTTCTGGCTTTTTTTACAAGAGCGTCAAGCTGTGATATATTTTTTGTGGTCTTAGTGAGCTCAAGTATAACACTTTGAAGCACTTTTGGCTCTTGGAGCTCTTTATTGGACAAAGAGTTAAGCTTAGCACGCACAAAGCGGCAAATCCAAAAGAGTAGGGTAGAGTTAAAATCATCTTCACAATCGATAGGAAACTTCATAATCTTTACCTTCGTGGCAATTTTAGTATCGCCATTGTATCATAAAAATTTTGTTTTGAAAACTATATAAACTAAAAAGCTTTTCCGCAAGAGCTTATTTTCCCCGATTTTACCTGTAAAAAGCCAATACATAATCAAATATGTACTTTTTTAGATAAAAAGTATTACCACAGATTTTATGCACAAATTTTCATCAAATTTAGCTAAGTAGCAAAAATAAAAATACATAAAAAGCCTATAAAATAGCTATATATAGGGATAGATTTTTACAGTGTACAATAGGCGCATCCACACGCCCCAATCCAAGCACTTCCCCTATTTATATCCATATTAGTATTGAAAACTACACTTTTCAAACTTTTTGGTATAATGTTTTTCGATATATCAAGACCGCAAATTTTGTTACTAAAAAAGTTAAGTTTGCGGTTTTCAAAAAGGTTTAAAAAGATGGCAAGTTTTTACGCAGTTATACCGGCAAATGTCAGATATAACAAAAACATACCGCCCGCCGCAAAGCTGCTTTATGCTGAAATTACAAGCTTAATTAACGCAAGTGCTTACTGCTGGGCTAAAAATTCTTATTTCGCAGATTTATACGGGGTAAGTGAGAATTCTATCCAAAAATGGCTTAGTGCTTTACAAAAAGAGAACTTCATAACAGTACAAATTACTAAAAACAGTAAAGGCACAGAGAGAAAAATAACCGTCAATAATGGGGGGCATAAAAATTTATATGCGGGGGTAGAAAATTTTACGCCTGCATATATGGAGAATAATATAAATAAAAATAGAGATATAAATATCTCTACAAAAAGTAGGCGTAAAGCGTCACAAATGCCATCAGAGATACTAAGATGTGTAAAACCGGAGGTTTGGCAAGAGTGGATAGCGTACAGAAAAGAGAAAAAACAATCGCTTACAAGTATGAGCATAAAAAGACAATTGGAGTTTTTAAACAAACAGCTTGACGACTTCAGAGAAGACCCGAATGAAATTATCCTACAAAGCATTAAGAACGGCTGGACGGGCTTATTCCCATTGAAAAAAGACAAACCGCCCCGCCCCGCCCCAAAAGCAAACACAAACGCGGCGGTTGATGCGTTTTTCGACAAAATGGAAAATAACTACATAGACACGATAGACGAGGCAATATAAATATGCGAAATGAAATAAAATATCTTAGTACCCTGCTGAACATACCGACCGACAGCGAAATAATAATCGCGGATATGATAAGCGAACTTACACGGCTAAAAGACTGCATAGCGTTCATAGCGTTTGTAAAACAGAACTTCAACGGTGATAATTACAAGTTTTTGAATGGCTATCAGAAGTTTTTAATGCTCATAGAAAACTACAAAGAAGCTGAAAACGAGGCGTTTTTTCTTTATGAAAAAAGAAATTTTTTAAATGGCTTACAGATAACGGCGGCTGAAATTGTGGATTATATATACACCCGCGCAAAGCTATATAAAGCAGGAAACAGCAACACGACATTATGTTTTAGCCCCTACTCTACCGAATTTTACGCAAAGTATATTGAATATGTACCGTACGATTTATATACAACCGGCTTAATAACAATAGCAACAAACGATAGATTTAAAAGTGAATTGGTAAAAAAAATCTATGAGTTCAACAAAGAAAAACTACTTACGGAATATAGAGCGGAAGTTCAGAAAAAACAAGAGCGCCCTACCCTTACTTACAATTTTCAGGGCTTTAAAAAAGCAGACTTTAAAAATCTTATCGAGGATAAAAAATGATTTATGTATTTTTTTGTTTCACGCTCACATTGAGCGCGTTTTTTGGAGGAATTTTGACCGAAAAATTCTTACGCGCTCAAGATAATAAACTCTTCAAAGCTATCTTTTTAGAGCTTATAAAAAAATTTTTGGATAAGGAATAAATATGACACCGGAGGAATTGGAAGCGCAAGCAAAGTTTGAGGCTGAAAAAAAGGCAGCGTTGGAGGCAAAAGGCAAAGAGAATGAAAGCCTCAAGGAAGCTATAACGGCAAAATTCAAAGAGATAGACGAAAAACTATCTGAATTTGAAAAGGTACAAGCGCAAAAAGAGATAGACGCTTTAAAAAGCGAACCGGAAGAAAAAGGCAGCAACACAAAATACATTATAGGTTTAATGCTTTTAGTGACGGCAGGCAGCGCGTATTTTGCACTAAAAATGCCTAAAACGCCCATAAATGCGTAAGAAAACGGAGTAATGGGATGGATAAAGATATGGAAAATGTAGCACAAATGGGTGAAATTGAAAGCCCATTTACTGTTACGGAGGTAGAAAACGAGCAGGACGAAACGCCGCAAACGCGTACCGAATTAGAGCAAATGACGGCTAAGCAATTAGCCGTTATAGCGGCGCAATATGTCAATGCAAGTCAAGAAACGATTGTGAAATGGGCAAAAAAGGACATCATCAGCGTTATTTTGAATAAAGGAATGGATAAGAAGTCAAGCCCGCGCCAAAGTGCAACTAAAAGCGATAGCAGAATGCTTATAGAAACGCTTATAAGCTTTTTGGATGGGGTAAAGATACAAAGAGAGCAAAAACCGCTCTACAAGCCCGCCAAAGAGATATTTAGCAATAACGCTATAAATATCGTGGATGAAAAATTTCAAGACGGTACACTATCAGCGCACGGCACAAGCCGCATTTTAGCGGTAAGCGTGGGATTATTTCTTATCGTGGACGCCTTTATAGGCGCTAAAAACATACCCGCATTTTATACAAAAATCAAAGAGAAGTTTAAAAGTGGAACGGCAAAAAAAGCAGAATAAAATTGTAACCGTTATCGGACACAAAGGGGACGGCAAAACCGTACTTACGGAGCTTTTAACCGTAGCAAATGATAAGCCCGCGATTATAGCAGACCCACGCGGGCAATATCCGACAGAGTGCCGCAGGCGGTTATCGTTTAAGAACCCGCGACAGCTGAAATTATGGATATATGACAGTACAAATTTTAAAGAGTTTTACCGATACAAATTAGAGCTTATATGTAGCGTGGACGATGAAAATTTTCAGGAGTTGGCACAGCTTGTTTATCAAATGCGTTCCGTGAACTTCGTAGTGGATGAAGTTGATATGTTTTTTAGCGCGGCGGCTACAAACAAGAATTACTTATATAAGATTGTACATTATGGCAGGCATAACTTGATAGACATCATATCGACAAGCCGCCGCCCTGCCAATATAAGCCGCAATCTGACAAGCCAAACCGATATATTTTATTTCAGCAAGCTTAATGAACCCGCCGACATAAAATATTTCAAGAATATATGCGGTGATAAGTACCTTAACGCCGTGCAAAATTTACCGAAATACTCATTTTTGGAAGTCAAAGAAAACGGCAATATCTCTATGATACGGACGACCGAAAATGAGATAAGACTGATAGATAAACTATGAAAGGAGCAAAAAATGATTTAGAGCTTAAGCTTATATATTAAGAAAATGGAGATTTGGGCAATAGACAAATTACAAAACATATAAAAGGATAAAAAGATGAGTGTAAATTACAAAGTATGGGTGAAATGGTCGATTATAGGAGTTGCCGCCGGTTTTTCTGCTGATGTGGCGACAGCATTAACTAAAAGATTTTTTGCGAAAGGATAAAAAGATGAAGATTTTAGATACAAGTTTAGATGTAGTCATAGGGCTATCGATAGGATTTTATATATATTTTAATATCCTAAAACCAAAATATGCACAAGACATAATCAACAAAATTCAAGGAGTAGAATAATGGCACGAGTTTATAACAGAAAAGAGGGACAAATTGAGTATCAAACGGGTACTACAAAGATTTTGCCGCTTAGTAGAAACTACCACGTTTTAAAGTACTATTTGACAATCACGGCAGAAATAGCAAACGGCGCTTCACCCGTATATTTTGATGATAACCTTTTTAGGCTTATAAGCAAAGTATCGTTGGTGGCTAACGGCAGCCTAAATCTCAAAATCATACCAGGTGAAAAGCTTGTATATAACAGCATATTTGACATAGGACGCAGAGGCAAAACAGCAATAAACAAGACGGCAAACGGTACATACATACAGTCCCAAACGGCAGAGATTAACTTGATAATTCCAAACGAACTCAGACCGATGGACACTGTACTATTTACGCGCAATTTTGAGACTTATAACCTTGAGGTTGAATTTGCAACGGCGGCGGCTCTTGGTACAGATATAACCGTAAACAGCGCAACGGTTGATGTAAGCTCTCAACAGCTTATCGGATATTCACGCTCAAAGGGTGAAAGAATTAACTTTTTCAAAGAGACGGCACGAAAACAAAAAGTGGTATCTGATAACAATGCGCTTAGCATAAGCCTTGATGTTAATCAGTTCTACACGGGCTTTTTGATAGCGGTGAAGAGAGATAATGTATTGACCGACGCCGTACTTAAAAACATTCTTGTTAAAAGCGGTACGGTTGTATTTATGGATACGGCAGCGGAAACGATTAAACGCATAAACGAATATGACAGCAAAATTATGAACTTTGATGAAAATGTGGGCTTGTATTATCTTGATTTTACACCACGCGGGCGCTTGTCGGATATGCTAAACACGGTACAAAGCGCGGGCGGATTTAACACGCTTGATTTAGTGTTGGATGTAAAAAATACAAACAGTGATACGGAAATCGCTATATATCCCGAATATGTGGAGATAACAAGCACATTTGAAGTTGCATAAGGAGTTCGACAATGGCAAGTGAAAATAACGACTTATGGGGGAAAATAGGCGATGTTGTTTCAGGGCTTGGAAGTCAATACATAGATAAAAAATATGGCGGTAATACAAGCAATCAAACATCATCTGAAACGCAATTGCAAGGCACGGTAAACAATCCGCAGGCGTGGAAAACGCCGGCGGTGATTATCGGTATTGTAGGCGTGGGCGTTGCGGTTTTGGCAATTGTCTTAAGGAAATAGATATGGGTTTTTTATTTGGGGACTCAACATTGCAAAACACCGCCGATGTGGCGGGTGCTATTAATTATAATCCGCAAAGACAATTAGGCAGCGGTTCAGGTAACTATATGGCAAGCAAAAACGATAGCGACCAAACAAGCGAGCAGACGGCAAGTCAAGAGAAAAAAGACAGCTTGGATTTGGCGGCGTCGGTGGGCGTGGGCGTGGGCGGCGGCAGTGGAAGCGGCGGCACGGTGGATAAATATACGGGTGGTGAAACCCGTACACAAACCGCCCTATCGTCTCTAAATAATTATTTGCCTTATAGTATTGTCGGCGTTGCGGTTTTAGGGCTTGGCGCGTTATTGTTGTTTCGTAAAAAAGGCAGAAAATGAGAGTAATAAGTATTTACGACTATACGGAAAACGAATATCTTGACGGCGTGTATAACGAAGTGGCAGTTATGTTTAGAGACCTTATAAAAGAGATACTACCGACAATAGCAAGTGACAGCGGCGCGGATTATGGCAGTGAAGTAACTGATTGGTATGAAAAAAGCAAAGATATCTATTTGGTAATAGCTGATAACGAGGATATAGCAGGCTTTTATATGGGCGCAGTATATAAAGGATTTTGCAAGCCGCATTATGTAGCAGAGCATTGTTATGTAAAGCCCCGTTATCGCAATACTAAAGCCGCTTACTTGCTTTACAACAAAGGAGCTCAACGCGCCAAAGAACTTGGCTTGACGCTTATAACGAACGCTTACTTACTTGGAAATAATAAGGTTGATAGTATCGTGTCTAAATTTGCGAAGCCATTATTTACGCAGTATATAAGAGAGGTGGAAAATGGGAGGCAGTAAGAGCAGTAGCTCAAGCAATTATGATTATAGCGTTACAGATAATAGCACAAGCCAAAACTTTGAGGGTGTAGGCAAGGCTTTAACGGGTAATGCCGTAGACGCAAGCGTAACGACAAATAATTATAACCTTGCAAGCGATAAAGCTATAGGCGATTTAAGTACGGCTTTAGCGCAACAAGCAAGCGCAACCACAAAAGCCGTAGCGGAGCAAAAGAGCGTAACAAATGAGATTGTAAACTCTATCGAGGGTACAAAAAAAACAAATATGCTTATGATAAGCATTGTAGCCGCAACCGTTCTACTTGGCGGCGGTTATCTTATAGCAACAAGGAAGAGATAATGGCAGATGTGAAATATAATGTATTTAAGCTGAATATATCAGAGGGGCTAAACGATAATGAGTTATCGTTGGGGGATGGGGATTATGTCATACTACAGTACGCCCCGCCAAATGTAGAGGTCGGAGTAAGAATAAATAACAATTTCAACGCCGAAATAAAGCTAAAACAAAACAGCGGCTTTGAGGCTAAAGGCGTGCAAAAGCTATATATCACTTGCCCCGCCACACCGAACGGAACGATAACATTTCTACAGGGAAAAACAAGCGAAGATTTTAGATACATACCGCCCACATACGGAAAAATAGATGTTGGTACGGTAGATGAAATAAAAAAAATGCCGGATATCACCGTAGATAAAATAAACAATTTCGGGGACGATATTTATAGCGCACTTTGCCATATTATCAACGGCAAATGGCGCTTAAGCGGTATCACGCAGGCGGCAATACACGATGAAATTTATAATCTGCAAGAGGTATTAAGCAAAGAGCTGCAATGCGACAAAATAAAGATAAATCTCTTGTTAAAACCAAAAGTAACATATGGAGAATATATCTATATTCAGCCATTGGAAAACACTTTGGTTTTTATCTATCTTGATGATGTTTTGGTGGATACAATCTATCAGAGCTATTATTCGGTAATGAAAGCAGAAAACAAAAGCTATGAGGGCGTAAGGGGTAAAACGCTTAGGATTGTTGCCTGCTTGGGTTATAAATATGTAGATGATAATAACAAGGACGAAAATGGCAATCCGACCATAGAAAAGTATTTTACTGCACTTCATTACCGCATAGAAGAGTATACGATGAGTAATTGTGATGGCGGTATCGGAATGCAAGATGTAATCATTACGGATAATAGCGTGGGTACAAATGATGATATTATTGGTGATGACAGCGATAAAGGCGGCAGCACTGATGAAGATGAAACAGCTGATGAAGCCCCAAAACATCCGGTAGACACTTACCCCGTAGAGGATTATCCCGCAGAAGATAGCGTTTTCTTGTACGCGATAAAAGTACTATATCCGACAGCATATACTATCAGCGGTAGCAATAGATTGTTATTGAATTATCTCATTGTCAATCTTAAAACAAATAGTTATAAGGTTTTATATGAGCAGGATTTAGGCAGCTTTGCGGATTTGGGCGTTGTTGCGCCAGGTCATATATCTAACAGCCCTCAACCATACAGTTTTTATATGCAAAGATACGGCATTTCTGATAATCTTGGAAATATGTGGGATGAAAACCTTGAGTTTTATGACCATAGAGTGGATTTTCTTGGTGAACCGGCAAACCTATTTGTGAATAGAACGCATCAAGTCTATATTTGGGGCGGCAAGAGCATAAGCAAGATGATAAACTCTTTAAAAAACTATGGTACATACGGACAAGAGGCTATGTATATTGTGACGCAGGACGGTTATTTTCCGCCAACAACTCTTTACCCTACTTTTTACCCTATAACCGATAGGTTGATAGAAGCATTAAGCGGCGTTGGCAATGACTAAAAATGCGAAGAAGTTTTTAATCTCAATAGGGTTTTTAACACTTATATATTTTAAAAGGAATACTGTAATGTATGGAATAACAAGCGCGGATGAATTAAGCCGCCAAATCGTAGATATCACTAAAACACTTGGGGGCGGTATTAATGCCGCCCTACTCCTTGCGGAAACGGCGGCGGCGGAAACGGATTATGGTAATGCCCTGTCCGCGCAATGGTCGGATGTGGGCGTTATGCAATTTACAAGCGTGGGATTTAAAGATGTACAGGCAAGAACCACAAGTGCGCGCAAGGCTACAATATACAGCAAGTACGGCGTAAATATAGACGCTTTAAAACTTGGTGATTTAGCATACAGCCCGCAAAAGAGCGTTATCTTTGCAAGGCTTTTATATTTGTTGCGTCCTGGAAATATACCCGCCACTTTAGAAAAGCGCGCCGCCTACTGGAAACAATACTATAACAGCACGCTTGGCGCGGGTACTGTAGAGCATTACATAAGGTCAGCAAAGGCAAATGAGGGCAATATCAACAAAGTAAAGGAATTATATGGAAAATGACGATATAAAAGATACCTACTGGATAGATACAGACTGGGCGCCGGAAGGCGGGTGGTGGGAAATGCCAAACACACCGAAAACATCACAAGGCGAAGATAAAAGCACTATGACAAAAGAAGAGATGGATAAATCCAATGCCCAAAACGCCGCAAATAAAGAGACGCTACACGATTTAACGGGCTGGCTTACAGACCCCATAATGGACGCATATGGGAGCGTAAAGGATACCGTTAGCGGCGTTATTACAAGCGTACAGGATGGTTATGGCAAGGTTGCTAAAGTCGCTATGATTGGCAGCGCTCTATTTGCCGCTTATTATGGCTTAAAAGTCTTAGCGGAAACAAAAGCGAACATAAAAGCCATAAGGGGTAAAAAATGAATATAGACGCGGCAGAAACGATTAAAGCGGTCGGCAGTGCGAATGACTGGAGCGTGAACGCGGCAATGCTTTTTTGCGTGCTTATCGTCCTTGCAATTTTCTATCTAAATCGCAAAGATAACAGAGAGAGGGAGATAAGCTATGCGGAAGAGCGCAAAAGTTTTTTGGAAACATTGGACGGCTTCAGGACGGCGTTGGAACGCTTAAGCGATAAGATAGAGTTTATAAGGAAATAGAACGATGTGGACACTGATAATAGACATTATAGGCAAGATAAAGCCCTATATATGGACTGTAGCAATAGTTGTTGCTATAGTGTTTTTAATGCAAGTAAAAATATGGCTTGTTACGGCTAATTACAACGCTTGCAAGGCTGAAAACATCAACCTACTGGCAACCATCAGGGCAAGCGAACTATTGCAAGAGCGGCAAAGCAAAGAAGCAAAGAGGCTAAACGACGCTATAAACAAGGCTTACAACGATAAGCTAAAAGAGATACAAGCGATAAAAAAGGAAACAAGTGAAAGCGATTGTAACGGCGCTTTGCGTATTTTACGCGCTAACTTTTAACGGTTGCGTACAAAAAGAGTATATAGCCATTCCGTGTACCGTAGAAGCGCCGCAGAGGCTTTACCGCCCTATTCCGTGCGTTGGTGATGATTTTACATTTGCGAAGTGCGTTATAAGCAAAAAAGAGGCGTTAGAGGCGGATTATTCCCGCCTGCTTAACGCCTTTGAAGCGTGTAGATAGCTATAAAATATATGTATTTACAAGCTCTAATAAGCTTATAAGCACAAATAGAACGGCAAAAAAGTAAGTTATATTAACTGCTAATATACCCGCTTGTTTTGCGCCCTTGATAACTAAACTTTTCATATTTTGCTCCTTAAAAAAATTTATTAAGGAAATTATATTATAAAAAAAGAAAAAGTAGCCATTTTTTTTGAAAAAAAGTAAAAAAAAATGGTTTTGCATTCTACACTTTTCAAATTAAAATATAGCGATGAAGAAAGGGGCTAAATATTGTACTATTCTCAGTTTTATAATATTATTTTAGTTAAATTTTGAGTTTTCAAAAATCGAAATTGAAAAACCAATCTTAGGTAGCGTCATGCAAATAATTTATCCTTGCACCGTTAAAATTGAGCAATTAAGATTTTCGCTTGTGGCTGTCTCCTTTTCAAAAGCGATAAAGAGAATTTTCGACTATATGCACAGGCAAATAACTTGTTTTTGTATATCTTATGTCACAAGATAGAGCCGCAAAAGCCCCCCTATTTCCTCATGCGTTGGGGGTTACGAAGCGTAAAAAAGAGGCGTTAGAGGCCGGATTATACCCGCCTGCTTAACGCCTTTGAAGCGTGTAGATAGCTATAAAATAAAGCTCTAAAAGAAAAATCCTCCTAAAAGGAGGTAAGTCGTTGCAACCTGGGCAATTGACTGAAGTGGCGGGAGAGAAAAGCTATAACAGCGTGAACACGTTTCAGGCTTAACGCGCTTTTAAGGGACGCCTTGTGTTATGTGCTTGCCGCCAGACGATTGCTTTCACAATCACAAAAAAGAATAATTTAAATCCTTTTAAGAAATATTGCACTTAGAAATAAAATGCAATGTGTTATTATGCTGTAATTATATTAAAAAACATTTAAAAATACGACTATATTTTTATATTTTTACTTCTTTAAAATTTTGCAATTTCCGTATCGTACGTTGTTAGCGTTTTAATTGCAGAGATGCCGCATTAAAAGGGGATTGTATTGACTATCTTATACGCTATAAAACCGATAGCGCATATAAGCAACTTAACCAATATATCCCTTTTTGTGTTTGATGAACTCATACCGCAACTCCTAAAAAAGATTTTCTATTGTATCGAAATTTTAATAAGCCTCTAAGGCAACAAAGCGCCCTGCTCCGCAAAACCATAAAACAAATTTGAAGTTGGCACTACGGCACACCCCTAACGACTTTGAATCAATCCGGTTCAGCTATCATGTCCCTGCCGCATGCGGGATGGGGAGTGTAATTTTTGTGTCCATATCGAAAATAGGCGTCTACATCAGTGACGATCCATCTTGCCCCTGTTTCATGCAGTACGCCTCCACCTGATGTAAACTCTTCATAGCTAAACTCATATACTTTGCCCTCAACTGTCTTTATCGCATGACCGCTATCATCAGAAGTAAACCCGCGATTTTTTATCAAATCATTATAATAATCGCCAAGTTGCAGGATTGTATCGGTGTAGCACTTCTCAACCTCATATCGTATCTGTTCTCTTTTGCCGCCGACAGGAAAAACAGTATCAATAATAAAAGTGCTGACATTCGAGCCTTCATCCATTATCAGCCATCCGCGCTTCTCGGTTTCATCGGTATTTATAAAGGATATATAGGTATCCCCTCTTCTGCAACTCCAATAATGAACACCGCCCGGCTGCACGCAAGAATAGTTATAATTAGAAAGGCTGTTGTAAAAGCTTGTGGCATCCGCGTAGCCAACTCCGTCATATTCCACACGATAACTTACGCTATCATATTGCGGTGTAAAGCTTGGAAAGTTTGCGTTTAACAACTCCGCATAACCGACACCACTTTCGTCACTATCGCTGCAACCAACAAAAAACAGACTAAACACCACAAACGCACCGTAAAAAAGCCTCATTGCGACCTCCTTTTAAAATTTTATTATAAGTTCGCGTTAGGGGCTAACCATCTTGAGTCTCTAACGACTTTGAACTATAATGGCGGCCATGCAAGATCAATCATTAACCCTTCTGTGCATATGGGCAAAACAATATCATAATTATAACCATACTCCAGAAAAGCATATGCATCAGTGATAATCCATCTCGCTCCGTTTCCATTATAAAATATTCCTTCATTAAAACTGTATTGCAGGTCGCTTACATATGTAAACTCATATATCTTATCATCAACTATTTTTATTGCATATCTGTTGTCAACGGGAACAAACCCACGATTTTCTATCAAATCGTTATAATAATTATCAAGTTGCCGCGTTGCGTTGGTGTAACATTTCTCAACCTTATATTTTATTTGTTGTTTTTTGCTATCAGCAGGGAAAATATTATCAATGGCAAAAGAGCTAACATTCGCACTCTCTGATATTCGCCATTCGCGCCTTACTGCGGTTTTATTGGTGTCCGTAAAGTATATAAAAGTATCTCCTTCGCAACTCAAATCATCAGCACTGTCTGCTTGCGAGCAATTATAGCCATGTTTTAAAGAAAGGTTGCCGTAAAAGCTTTCAGCATCTGCATAGCTAATCCCATCATAATGCACATGATAAATTACATCATTGTGTTGTAATGCAAGATTTGGAAAGTTTGCGCTTGACAAATCCGCATAAGTCCTAACACCGCTTCCATTGCTCTCGCCACAGCCAACAAAAAACAAACAAAACCCCACGAGTACGCCAGAAAAAAGCCTCATTGGAACTCCTTTCAGAATTTATTAATGAATTGTATTACCAAAAAGATAAAAACGACTTGAAAGAGTATTGAAATATTAAATTTTTCCCATAATTGTACTTATTTTATAAAGACTTTATTTGGAATCTTAATTTCAGGTGTGAAGCGCTTTCGTTTCTCTTATGTAGCGCAAGGGTCCAATACTATCTAATCGCGTTGGGAAAATACCCCGAATTATTAAAATTTATGTTTTTTCGGAAAGTCAAAAAAGAGTTTTTTGGCGTTATTTAAGGATATTTCGCTGAAAAAATCAGTGTTGAATTCTATGCAAAAGATGCCACAGGTGGGGATGTTGTCTATCTGTTCTTTGCTTAGGCTCTCGCAAATTTTTGTGATGAGAGGGTTGTGTGCTACTATGAAGACGCTTTTGTATCTGTCGTCTATATTTTGGACTATCTTTAGATACGCGTCGTCGTCGTAGAGGCGTTGTTCGGTGATGAGATTGGTCACACCGAGGGTTTTTGCGATGATGGTCGCTGTGGTAAACGCCCTTTTTGCAGGGCTTGAGATGATGATGTCGGGCTTTACGCCGTGTTTTTTTAGTCGTTCCGCCATAAACGGCGCGTCTTTTAAGCCTCTTTGGTTCAGCCCCCTGTCAAAATCATCACAATCAACGCTCCAGTCGGACTTGGCGTGTCTTATAAAATATATCGTTTTCATCTTTCACTCCTTGAACTATCTAAATATTTTCCCTACTATCCACCCTACTCCAAAGCCTATCAAATGCGCGTACCAAGCTATTTTTAAACCTATCAGCAGAGGCAAAAATGAGATGAGCAGTATCGCTATGATAAGACCTTTGCGGTTGAAGCTATCCTTTTGGGCTATCCAGCCAATAAGAACGCATATAGCCCCCGACGCACCCACGACATTTATCAACTGCCCGTAGTTTTCGTAAGCAAAATAGACATATATAAATGTCAAAAGCGATGTCACCACTCCCCCGATATAGTAGAGCCCCAGAAAAAAGAGCCTGCCGCGCGTGTACTCTATCAAAGAGCCAAATTGAAAAAGCACTACCATATTCATAGCCAAATGCATAAAGCCTCCGTGCGCAAACATAGTAGTCAATGGCTGCCAAAAAAGACCCTGTGTAAATAAGATATTAAGCGCGTAGTAAGGCATATATTTCGGATATATCTCCCCAAATATGAACAGCAGAACACACAAAGTTATCGTGCCGTATACGGCGTAGGGTTTCATATAAGCGTTCAAGATTCATTCCTTATTTTTTGGTGAGTATAATGATACATAAAACAAACTTTCACTACAATGACATATTCAAAAATAAGGATCGATTTTTATGGATTATCTTGAAATACAAGGCTCTCAAAAACTGCACGGCGAAGTGCTGATCTCAGGCGCAAAAAACGCCGCCCTACCCCTTTTAACCCTCACGCTTCTTAGCAAAACACCTGTAAAGATAGACAATGTGCCCGATGTGGCGGATGTGAGGACACTGCTAAAGCTTTTGGAGACTCTGGGCGCGGCGCAGCAGTTTGAAAATAACAGCGTTGTTTTAGATACGAGCGGCGTAAATTCCACCTGCGCAAATTACGATATGGTGCGAAAGATGCGCGCTTCCATACTTACTTTAGGTCCGCTTTTGACCCGTTTCGGACACTGCGAAGTGTCGCTCCCGGGAGGCTGCGCTATCGGACAACGCCCCATAGATCTACACTTAAAAGCGCTTGAAATGATGGGCGCGCACATCGACATACGCCAAGGATATGTCATAGCCTCAGCCCCCAATGGACTAAAAGGCGCCAATATAGTTTTTGACAAGATCACCGTCACTGGAAGCGAAAATATCATTATGGCGGCGGCTTTAGCGCACGGCACGACCACTTTGAGCAATGTGGCAAAAGAGCCCGAAGTGGTGCAGCTGTGCGAAGTTTTAAGCGCGAGCGGCGTTGAGATAAAGGGCATCGCGACGGCAGAGCTTGAGATAGTAGGCAGCGGCGGGAAGTTGCTGGAACTTACCGACATCACGGTCATCCCCGACAGGATCGAAGCGGGCACCTACCTTTGCGCGGGAGCCATCACCAACTCCCACATCACCGTCACAAATGTCATCCCCGAACACCTAAAAGCCCTCATCTCAAAGCTTATCTATATGGGTTTTGACATCTCAAAAACAGAGACCACCATCACGATAAAACCGTGCGACAAAATCTCCCCCGCAGATATAGAAACGCTCGAATACCCGGGCTTTCCTACGGATATGCAAGCGCAATTTATGGC
>JAISQB010000034.1 GCA_031274495.1 Campylobacteraceae bacterium
ATTTCGATAAGAGGCGCTCGCCATTATGAAAATAATTTTATGATAGAGGGCATAAGCAACAACAACAATATAAACCCAAATGGTTTCGGCACCGGTGAGCGAAACGGATACACGGCGACAGTCTCAGGCGAAGCCCAATCGCTGTTTATCGACACATCCTTGCTTGATACGATATCGCTCTACACGGAAAATATCGGCGCGCAGTACGGCGGTTTCACGGGCGGCGTGGTGGACGCGAAACTAAAGGACGCCAGAATGGACAGATGGCACGCGGGCGCAAATTTCAGATATACAAAAGATAGCTGGGCGAAGTACCATCTAAACGAAGCGCAAGAAAATGTCACCTACAGCACGAGCGAGAGTTATCAGCCTGAGTTTAACAAATACGAATACAGCGCGGCGTTTGACGGACCTTTGAGTGAGCATTGGGGGCTGTTGGTAAATTACGGCAGGCAGTATTCAAAGATCCCTCTTTGGTCGGGCTACAATATCTACAACGCCGACGGCACCACCGATAGAGAAAGGCGCGTGCAGTATCGCGAAAATGAGAATTTTTTGATGCGTTTAAATACGCATAAAATGGACGATTTTGAGGCGAGTTTGACGGCTATATACGCGCCTTATGCGGAGGGGCTATACCAAATAAGCTCGAGGTATTCGGATTATGATACGAAAAGCGGGGGATTTAGCCTGCTTTACGATATGAAAAACGCTTTGCAGTTTGGAGTTTTGGAGCATAGCTTGGGGGTCCAGCAGAGCCAACTATCAAGGATAGGAAGCGGTGCATCGTACTATAGATGGGCTATGATACAAAACGGTACGACAAATTGGTTTAACGATAGAGGCGCCACTAACGCGTATGAGGGCGGATACGGCAATGTGGAGCAGGAGAAAAAAGATTTTAGCTATAAGGGCGTGTTGAATTTCGACGAGATAATGACGGGAGCGCTTAAGCACGAGATAAAGCTTGGATTAGAGGCTCAAATCACAAAAGCAAGTTACAACACAAAAAAGGTCTCCGTCTTTTATAGTCCTCAAAAAAACAGCTCCGCCGCGGGCTCAAAGGATAATGGTATCTTAGAAGGCGAGCAGTGGACAAAAAACAAATACGAATATGCGCCTCAACACAACAAGAGAAACTACATCACAGAGGCTCTGTTCTTGGAGGATACGATAAAGTATGATAGATTTACTATTCGCCCGGGGCTTAGAATCTCAAGCGATACATTGACGGACAATGTGGACATCGCGCCAAGGCTTTTTGTCAATGCGGATATCTTTAACGACAATGTGTTGAATATTTACGGTGGGGCAAACCGTTACTACGGCGGACAGATACTATCTTACGCTCTTGTCAAAAACTCTATGGACTATTACAGCCGCACCGGATGGGATGAGGCTTGGAAATTTGATAAAAGGGTCGATAACGAATACAATTTGGGCGATTTGAAGACGCCGTACTCGGATGAGTTTAACATCGGCGCGTCGCTAAATTACAATGACGCTATGTTTAAAGCCGCCTTTGTAACAAGGGATCACAAAAATCAGATAAAAGCCAAATCCAAAGCCATCAACAGCACGCTGACGCATTATGAGCATACAAATAACGGCAAAACGAACTATTGGGGATTGACCTTAAGCGCGTCAAAAGAGTATGCGCTTGGAAGCACGAAGCACTTTTCGGAGCTTTCGGCTACGCGCTCAAATACAAAGTCAAATATGATGGGTGTGTCGGGCTTTACATCAACGGACGGCACATATTCACCCACGCACGTGACATACAATTCGCAGTTGGTTTTGGCGGATGAGGTTCCCGCGACTCAGTTTAATGCCCCTTGGGTGGCGACTTATACCCATTTGGTTCAAGTTTTGGACAGTTTGCGAATGGGCGCGGTATTAAGATATGAAAAGGGCGGCGATGGATTGAAGCAACTCTCAGGCAACGGCTTGGACGACCCCAATGGCTTGCCGACAAGAGCGTATGAGTTGAAGCATTACGGCGATACGGTCAATGTCGATTTGTCGGTAAATTATGACCTGAAGATAAGGGGTAATAAATTTATCTTTGGGCTTGAAGCGCTTAATCTTTTAAATCGCAAAAACGATACGAGCTCCGCCAACGGCGGCACCTCTTTGAGTGAAGAGTATGCGATGGGCAGGCAGTTTTACGCCAATTTCAAATACGAGTTTTAGTTTTTTGCGCCGCGCTTTTTAGGGCGGCGCATATTTTATTGTCTCCATAAAAAAACTTTGATATACTTGTGTTTTTTAAACGGAGCGAAAGTATGGATTTTATAGGCTGGATGGGCGACCCGCAGGCTTGGGTGGCGTTGGCGACACTGACGGGGCTTGAGATAATTCTGGGGATTGACAATATCATCTTTATAGCGATTTTGGTGAGCAAACTGCCCAAAGAGAAGCAGCAAAGAGCGCGTATATTGGGGCTCTCTTTGGCTATGGGTACGAGGATATTGCTGCTACTTTCGCTATTTTGGATAATGAAACTGACAAAGCCGCTGTTTACGCTGTTTGAGCACGGTTTTTCGGGGCGCGATTTGATACTGATATTCGGCGGACTATTTTTGATAGCCAAAGCCACTTTGGAGATTCACCACGACATAGAGCCCGGCAAAAGCGGCGAAAAGCAGATAAAAGCGGCGAAAAATTTTATGGGTGTTTTGATACAAATCGCGCTTTTAGATATCATCTTTTCGCTGGACTCGGTCATAACGGCTGTGGGTATGGCAAATAACATAGAGATAATGATATTAGCGGTCGTCATAGCCGTCATCGTGATGATGATAGCCTCAAAATCGATAAGCAACTTCATAGACGCCCACCCGACCCTAAAGATGATGGCGCTTTCGTTTTTGATATTAGTAGGCGTCGCGCTGGTGGCGGACGGGGCAGGGCTGCACATACCAAAAGGCTATATCTACTTCTCTATGGCGTTCGCGCTGGCAGTGGAGTCTTTAAATATATATGCCAATTCCAAAAACAAGGAGTAAAAAATGCAAGATACACTAAAGATAGGAAAATATGAATTCCAAAGCCGCCTTATCGTAGGCAGCGGCAAGTATAAAGACTTTCAAACGACAAAAGACGCCACGATAGCGAGCGGTTCAAATCTCATCACCGTCGCGGTAAGGCGCGTGAATATCACGAACAAAAACGAGGAAAATCTGCTCGACTATTTCAAAGGGACAAATGTGACGCTTTTGCCAAATTCCGCGGGCTGCGTGAAAGCGGAGGAGGCTATAACACTTTTTCGTATGGTGCGCGACGCTACGGGGCTTGAGTTGATAAAATTAGAAGTGATAGGCGACACCGCTAAGACTTTGTATCCGGATGTATTTGAGACACTAAAGGCGTGCGAAGTGTTGGCGCGGGATGGGTTTACCATTATGACCTACACAAACGACGACCCCATAACGGCAAAACGGTTAGAAAATGCGGGAAGTGCGGCGGTAATGCCCTTAGCGTCCCCGATAGGAAGTGGGCTTGGCATACAAAATAGATACAATGTTTTGTTCATCAAAGAGGCGCTAAATGTGCCCGTCGTCGTGGATGCGGGGATAGGCTGCGCCAGCGACGCGGCGATAGCGATGGAGATAGGGGCGGATGCGGTCTTGACTAACAGTGCGTTAGCGCACGCAAAAGAGCCTATCTTGATGGCGGAGGCGATGAAATACGCCGTGATAGCGGGGCGCAAAAGCTATCTCGCGGGCAGGATGGCTAAAAAGCCGTTTGCTACGGCGAGCAGCCCGAGCGAGGGGATTGTGGAGTTTAAAAAAGGCTAACGCTTGATTTAAAAGCCGATATTAGCAAAAAAATATAGATAAGTCTTGACAAAAGCAGGCGTTTTGTGTAAACTTTCAACCTTGTTTTTATTTGCAAGCTCTCTAAAATAAAAAATTTTTAGGGCGTTTTTGGGTCTTTGAAATATTGTCGTTGGGAAGTAGGCGGGGTGTAGCGCAGCCTGGTAGCGCATCTGGTTTGGGACCAGAGGGTCGCAGGTTCAAATCCTGTCACCCCGACCATTTTTTAGTATGGTGAGTTTAGCTCAGTTGGTTAGAGCATCAGATTGTGGTCCTGAGGGTCGTGGGTTCAATTCCCATAACTCACCCCATTCCAAGTTGCGCTCGTAGCTCAATTGGATAGAGCAACAGACTTCGGATCTGTGGGTTGTAGGTTCGACTCCTATCGAGCGTACCATTTTTGATTTCGCGGTCAGCGAAGCTGCCCTTGCGACAAAGGGACAAACCCTTTTGAAACCCCTAAAAGAGGTCTCCAAAGAATTTGCGACGCAAATTTTTGGAAACTCTATAGCTACCCGCTACGTGGGAGAAGTTAGGTCATTTTGTTTTTGAGCATAAGCGAAAAAAACAGCAATAGCTTGAGGTTGCATAAGCAGCGCGCAAGCGTATAAGATGCGCTCATAGCTCAGCTGGATAGAGCAACGGCCTTCTAAGCCGTAGGTCAGAGGTTCGAATCCTCTTGGGCGTACCATTTTGGACTTCGCGTTCGGCGAAGCCGCCTTTACGACAAAGGGTAAACCCTTTTGAAACCCCTAAAGACTACCCGCTACGCGGGAGAAACGAATGGGTTGCGTTATTTTTATTATTTGTGCGGATGTGGTGAAATTGGTAGACACACCAGACTTAGGATCTGGCGCCGCGAGGCATGGGAGTTCGAGTCTCTTCATCCGCACCATCCATTTTTTAATC
>JAISQB010000060.1 GCA_031274495.1 Campylobacteraceae bacterium
ATACACAAGCAGCCGTTAAATATTCATTTTATCGCTTTTTGGCTAAAATGTGCGTTTATCTTTACAATGAAGGGTTTTTTATGGCGCAGACGATAACGGAGAAGATTTTCAGCTCGCACGTAGGCAGGGATGTGTATGCGGACGACATCATAGAGAGTAAGATAGATATGGTCATAGGCAACGACATAACGACGCCGATTTCTATCCGCGCATTTGAGGAGAGCAAGGCGGAGCGTCTCGCAAATCCGGACGGTTTTTCCATAGTTATGGACCACTATATCCCAGCAAAAGATATAGCAAGCGCAAATCAAGCCAAAATCTCGCGCGAATTTGCCTACAAACACAACTTAAAACACTATTTTGACGAAAAAGATATGGGCATAGAGCACGCGCTTTTACCCGAAAAAGGGCTCATAGTCCCGGGTGATGTGATAATAGGCGCGGACTCTCACACCTGTACCCACGGCGCGTTGGGGGCATTTGCGACGGGGATGGGTTCTACGGATCTGGCGTACGCGATGATAACTGGGGAAAATTGGTTCAAAGTACCAAAAAGCATAAAGGTGGAATTTAGCGGCAAGCCAAACGAGTTTGTCTACGGGAAAGATCTGATTTTGGAGATCATAAGGATGATCGGCGTGGACGGCGCTTTGTATCAAACGCTCGAATTTACGGGCAACTCTTTGGAATTTTTGACGATGGACGATAGATTTAGCCTCTGTAATATGGCGATAGAAGCCGGAGCCAAAAGCGGTATAGTCGCTGTTGATGATATAACAAAAGAGTTTTTAAAAGACAAAACGCTTCCAAGGGAGCCCAGATTTTTCTATTCGGACAAGGACGCGAATTATACGCGTGTTATAAAGATAGACGCTTCAAAGATGGAAAGCGTCGTGGCATATCCGTTTTTACCGAGCAACGGTAAGAGTATATCCGAAGCCGTAAAAGATGATATCGAGATAGACCAAGTATTTATAGGAAGCTGTACGAACGGCAGACTAAACGACCTAAGGATCGCCGCGAAAATCCTAAAAGGCAAAAAGGTCGCCAAAAAAACCAGAATGATAGTAACGCCCGCCACCCAAAAGATAGCCTTGCAGGCGCAAAAAGAGGGGCTTTTTGATATATTCGTAGAAGCCGGAGCAGTCGTAAGCAACCCCACCTGCGGCGCGTGTCTTGGCGGATATATGGGGATTTTAGGCAAAAACGAGAGATGCGTTGCCACGACAAATAGAAATTTCGTAGGCAGGATGGGCGATAGAACCAGCGAAGTATATCTTGCAAACTCCGCGGTAGCCGCAGCCAGTGCCATAATAGGCAAGATAGCTGACCCAAGAGAGATTTGACGGATCAGTCGCAAGGGTCCGTCTATCGGCTATTAAATGTGCGGCAAGAATAATTGCAAGCTTGCCGTAACATTGAAATTTATGGCAAACAGCAAATTTGACTATATTTGAAATCTCACAAAAGTTGTAGAAATTAAAATACAACGCGCTTGCCAATTTGGGCTAAAAATATAACTGCTTTATGCTACTGATAGAAACACCTTACAAATAGAAAATAATAAAAGATATGATGAGTCATTTGACTGACTTATGATTTTTGCGAAAAAATTAGTAAATTAATCACTATTCAATACTTTTTTGATACATTTACACTCATTACTTTAAACAATTATTTGACTACTAAAGTTTTTATGCTATAACTTTAAAATGCATTTTATATTATGTATCTATATATCAACAAGGTAAATAAAAACATGTTAGAAATTAAAATGACCAATTTATACCCCCCCCCTCCCCTCCCCCCCCGCATCCGTAAATGGCGCGTTTAGTGTAACGACAAAAATTTTTACTACCATATTAATTTACGGCTTTATTCTTCCAAGTACTATCATCGCGCGACTCATACATACACAAAGAACATAATGATATATGAAAAACGCACCTTTAAAAAGTTATTGCTTGTTGTCATCGGAGCTATTTTTGGTGGCTTTATTGCAAAAAAAGGAGGTGTGCGAAGATAGACACAGCTAATTTGTTGCGACAAAAGATGGGAATGGGTCAAAGGTGTTGCTTTTGGGCAATCGACAAATTTTAAAACCATATATAAGGATTTAATATGAAAACAGCAATGAAGTTGTTCACGGCGGCTTTGGGCTTAGTGCTTTTTGCCGGATGCGGCAGTAGCGAGGAAGACAAGACAGACAGATCGCCCCCGTATATCTTCGGCTATAGGTGAAGCGTTTCCGACGACTGAGGGTCTTAATTTAGCGATAGATTATACACAAAAAGAGCTTCTGTATCGACGCCGATGTAGTTGATTTTGAGGTTTTGCTTCAGGGGCAAGGGTTTAAAAATGAAACTATTCAAGACGGTGTGCGTTACAACAATAACGTAACTTATCTTGGCACAACATATGAAGCTACTGTCATGATAAACTACAATACGGACACAAAAGAGTATCATGTCACATTGGCGCTTAACAACCCGCGAGGAGATGTTTCCGCGTCTATATTTGATAGGACATTTAGCAATATCATCAGTTATCTAAATAGAGATTTATCCTCTGCTCAACTTACTCAATATTACGACAAATACAAAGGTGAAATACTTGGAGCATATGAGGATAGACTTAAAGAAGCCGGTTTCGGACAAAACGATACACTTCTTGGCATAAAAAGCAAGATAGCAAACGGTGCTGTTTACGAATTTTCTTGGACTACGCCTACCGATATTGATTTTTCAATGGCAACATGGGCTATCGAACCGCTTTAAGATTGGAATGGTCATTTGCAACCGGTGGACACATGTGAGAGGTCTTGATAAGAGACCTCTTTGCATGAAGCTTAAAATAGATAGCATAGCAAAATAATCCGGACTGACTCCTTTGATATATTAAAGCACCCATAAACAATCAAGCAAAGCTCAAAAGTTGTAAAAGGACGTGCAGTAGAAAAGATATTTGCTTAAATAGTTAAAGGGTTTAAAGTTGAATATATTTAGTCTAAAAACGATGGGCGAGAAGCGAAATACAACGCGTTTAATAAAAAACCGCAATTTTTATCAATGTTACTGATAGAAACATCATTGCAAGGAGAAAATAAAAGCGATAAAAGGTGTTATGAGGTAGCTTGATTGATGTTGAGATAGAATCAAAAAAATATATAAAAAACTTATGATTTTAGCTGTTTTATGGCAAAAATGGTACTATTTCATAGCTTATATAAATATAATTCTAATATTTATATAAGCTATGATATATTTTATTTTTTTATATAATATAACAAAAAACTTATCGTAATAATATATATAATTAATAATTATGAGAGAAATTGATAAATATATATATAACTTAAAACCTTTTTTATATACTTACATTAATTTTATGAAAATGATTATTTGACTATCTAAATTTTTATGTTATGCTTTTAGCGTTATTTTTGCCTTACAAGATAGATATATCGACTAAAGGTAAATAAAATATATTTAGGAGTTAAAATGGCCAATCATACCCCCGCATCAACAAAAGATGCGTTTGGTGCAATGACTAAAGTTTTTGTTGCTGTATTAATTTGCAGCTTTCTTCTTCCCGATGTCGCCCTTGCGCAACTCGGAAACGTACAAGGCAATCTTGCAGGCCTTTTAGGTGCACTCAGAGGACTCTCTGTCGTAACCGTTACCATTGCTATCATTTATATCGGATACAAGATACTGTTCGGTGGTGCAACTTTTAAAGAGTTAATGCCTACCATTATCGGAGCTCTCATTATAGCTTCCTGCTCTGAGATAGCACAACTATTGATAGAAAATAGGAATTAAATGGAGGCTCTATTTAAGGGCATGACGCGTCCCGCGATGGTGATGGGCGTTCCCATAACGCCTTTTGCCCTCGTGGCAGGCTTCATTTTTTTGATGGCAACTTACATCAATATGCTAT
>JAISQB010000061.1 GCA_031274495.1 Campylobacteraceae bacterium
TTTTTTGCCTCATAAAAATCGCCGAAATGCTCTTTTAACTCCTGCTTTAATATATCCCTTGTCGTGTCTTCATCTTCCACCACGAGTATGGAGAAGTTGTTTAAAAGTTCTAATGTTGATTTGTGCATTGTCTGTTCCCCTTTACATCTTTTAATAGCGTAAGTTTGAAGGTCGTGGGCATCTTACTGTTTACAAGCATCAAGTCGCCTTTTAGTCTCTCTTTTGCCAATTTTTTCGAGAAAAACAGACCCATTCCTACACCTTTGCTTTTTGTCGAACTTTTTAGTTCAAGAAAGAGCCTTTTTTTTGTCTCTTCCGTGATGCCCTCTCCAAAGTCCGACACAAGTATATGCACGAATTTCTCATCTATCTCAAACTTTATCTCTATCTTGCGCCTATGTAACTCTTTTATCACTTTAAGCGGCATTATCGCCTCTTTGGCGTTTTGTATAAGTACCAAAAGTATCTGCTGTATGAAGTTTTCTACGGAGTGGATTTTGAGTCCTTCTATATTGGAGGCGTCTATGGTTGCCGTGATACTGCTGAGTGATAGTTCCATGTGCGTTATGTGCAAAATACTCTCAACGCAGCTTTTGAGCTCAAACTCCGTGACGGTGTCGTTGAGGCTGTAGAAATTTCGGAATGTGTCTATGGTTTTATCTATCAGCAGGATATATTTTTGGAAAAGCTGCAAATACTCTTCAAGCTCGTTTTTGTTCAGATAGTTTTTCCCGTTTAGTCTATTTAAAATATTATCCACGATGAGTGCTAACGTGTTGATTGGCTGGCGGATTTGGTGGTTGATGACGGATATGAGCTCTCCTATCTCGCTCATTTTGGAGCGGTATTGGAGTATCTTTTCGTACTCTCTTCTTCTTGCTTCGGAGTGCCTGTACAAGAGCAGATAAGAGCCGTTTATGACAAAAATAAATAGAGCAAAGCAGCCGAAAATAATTATCGAGTGTTTGAAAAATTTCCACATAGCTTGGCTGTTTAGCGCTTTTTTATCTACGCCAACGCCGATATACCAATCAAAATCTATCAATTTATCGATAGTAACCACGCTTTGGTTGATATCGATATCCTGCGGGACGGAGGCGTTTTGTATGAGTCCTCTTGCGAATATCTCACGCACATTTTTATCTACCAACTCATCATCTCCGACCTTTGTCAGTATATTGCCGGCGCGATCGCTTATGAAATAGTAGTAATTTTCAGGGATTTTGAGCATCTCCATCTTTTCGGGGATAGAGCATGTTCTGACGACGCCGCAAAAGACGCCTTTGAAATTCCCTTTGTCATCTTTAATCGGAGCGCACAGATTTACCGTCTTTTCGCCAAGCAACCCGTGTATTCTCATCGTCTCCATAGTCACACCCATCGTTCTTTTAGTATCTTGAAACCATTTTGCTCCAAGATACCAATGCTCATCGTTATAATCTTTGAAGCCGGCTTTTCCGGTCTCCTCCGAGCACAATTTTGTGATTTCCTCATTTTTGTTGTGGTCGTCGTTAAATTGACATATATTGATTTTGTATCTTGTACGCTTTTTATAGTCTTCTATCTTCATGCCATTGACATAAAAATAGTTATCCAACACCAATATCTGCATAGCGTCAAAATACTTATCGTACTGCCGATAAACCTGAGAGATATTTTTTATCCGCTCTTCATCGGTGTAGTTGGCGTTTATATAATTTGCCGTAAGTTCCAGTATATTGACGCGCTTTTCAAGCCACAGTTTTGTCGCGTCGCGCATCTCTTTTATGATGAGGTTTCTATTTTGTTCGGCCAAATTTTTCAACTCCGAGCCGATATAGTAAAAACTCTGGATAGACAGAACGATAAACGCGATAGTAGAAAGAGCTATAAGATTGTAAACCTTACGGCTCTCTATATTGAACTTTTTAAACATCTCAGTGACCCCTAAAATAAGATATTAAAATAGTCTAAAAACTTACCCCTTGTTTGTACAAATCAGAATTCTGATACTACGGATATAAGCATTTTGACGCAGAGGAACATATTTAGTGTTCCAAGTATTTTTTTAAGTATAGGCACGGGCAGTATTTGAGTACATTTCGCGCCGAGTTTTGCGGTGAAAAAACTGGCTATTGATATAAAAAGTACCGCGGGCAGATAGACATACCCGAAGGTGAAAGTTTGCAAGTCTATATTGTCAAGCCCAGATATCGCCATATAACTAAGCGCTCCTGTTATAGAGAGCGGAAAACCAAGCGCGGCTGAAGTGCCGATAGCCTTTTTGCCGTCTATATTTTGCCAAATCAAAAACGGCACTGTTAAAGAGCCCCCGCCGATGGAGACAAGCGCTGAGACCGTTCCTATCCCGCCGCCGCCGCAGAAAAGATAGGGCTTTGGCAAGAGCGCGCGTGATGGTTTTGGTTTTTTATTTAAAAATAGCTGCACAGAGATGTACGCCATAAATATACTAAAAAATATAGACAAGATAAGCGAGCTTGTGATGGAGACTATAAAAGTGCCGACCAAAACCCCTAAAACCACCCCGGGAGCCATCGGTTTAAAGGCTTCCCAGATGATGTTATTTTTGGCTTTGTGCGCCCTCATACTGGAAAATGATGTCACGACTATAGATGTCATCGCCGTTCCCAAAGCCAAAGGGACCGCGCTATTGGCACCGATACCCTTACTTATAAATATAACAGAAAGCACGGGTACCATTATCCCGCCCCCACCTATCCCCAAAAGCCCCGCCATAAACCCCACGACCAACCCCAAAGCCAGCAGGCAGATTATTAATTCTAATGTTATCTCCACATCCGTTTCCTGAAAAAAATAAACGGCATTATATCATAAAAATAAGGACATAATATTTAAGTTAATATTAATAATATAGTTGCTTAATTATTAGCTTTTGTGTCTAAAATTATAAAGTAAGTTTAATTTATAAAAGGTCAAATGAATGGGCAAAATTTCAATGGCAACAGTATCTATACTCGCTTTGAGTATTAATACATATGCGGGGGGTTCGTTGAGCGATAGTCTCATAGGCGGTAATTTCACAGGTGAGCTTGGCTCTTATTATGTATATGAAAAAGCCGGCGATAAAGTGGCAGACATTATGGATTTTGCTCTTCGTGTAAATTATACGACCGGCTCCTACTACGGCTTCAAAACATCAGCAACCGCGCAATTATCATACTCCGCTTTTATCGACAAATATGAAGAAAAGATATTCGGCGCTAAAAATGGTTGGTATGGTTCAGGTGCTGTGTTGTCCGAACTGTATCTGTCCTACAAATACAGCAAAACAGAGATTAAAGCAGGACGCCAATTTATCAATATGCCTTTAATCAACGGCGATCGGGACAAAGCCGTCGTGCAATCTTTTCAAGGCGTAACCGTAGTAAGCAGTGAAGTTAAAGACAATATATTTTACGGCGCATATATCGATGGTTTCCAACTCCAAACAGACGGCAAAGGCGGTATAGGGAAGTTTGAAAAACGAATAAAGCAGCAATTTGACGGCGACTGGGCTTATGCTATTGGTATAGAAAACAGCTACTTTAAAAAATTAATCATTACAGGCGCTTATGGCGCAATATATGATGTTATGTCTATGATATACACGGAAGTAAATTATAAAAACATATTTAAAAATGATAGTTTTGATTATAATGCGGCTTTGCAGTATGCCAATACTAACTACAAAAATCAAAATATCAATGACGCGAACTATTACGGTGTAAAGCTGGGCTTTGGCGTGAATAACTTGAGAGTTTACGCGGCGTATGCACAGATTACGGACGGCACATCGGGTTTTGGCATTTTGGGCGGGGGCAATAAGTGCGTTTTATTTACGAGCTCTTTAGAAAAGTGTGCACTGTATGATGAGTCAAGACAGTATGCGGTGGATGCTAACTATAACTTTAAAGAAAGTTATTTGGCAGGCGTGAGATATTCGTCTATGGACTATGCCAAAACAGCAGAAAGTGTAGATTGGACTGATGTATATATAGCATACAGCCCCGCCAAAAAGAACCTTTTTGTAAGCGGCGTATATGAGAGAGAAAATCATAAACCCTCAAAAGAGATAGATACTTTTATGGTTAGGGCGAAATATAACTTTTAAGTGTGGGAAAATATTTGGTTGCGCTTGGGCTTTTAGTCCCAAGCGCCTTTTGTTTTAGTGGGGGAGATATAAGATTTGCAAAGCCTATCTAAAATGCGGATTTTAATGGGATTTTCTCAATACGAAAGGCAAATGCGCCAAGGAAGCGAGCGAGTTTTTTGCAGCATTGCAAATGAGATATCGCTCTTTAAAAAGTCAAAATCCTATCATGATAAGAGCCCAAAGCTTTTTAGATGCAGGTTTGGGCGCGGTGTGAATCCTTCAAAACGAATTTGGGAAAATTTTTCAAAGCCAATTCTCTTTACTGTCCGTCGTATCCACATCTCTTCCTATGGATTTGTACAACTCCCAATAATAACTCACAAAACGGTTCACCGCCTTGTCCACGGGCATATAAACGCCGTCCGATTTTACGGCAAATCTGTCTAAGAACTCCTTCGCGTCTTTTTTGGCAAGATAGTGTTTTGCCAAAGCCAGATATGTATCAAAATACCACTCCACAAGATGTGTGCGGTTTTGCTCATTGGTGTTAATCTCAAGTTTTTCGCCAAATGCCAATACTCCGCTCTCAAAAAGACCCGATAGGTGTATCAATGATTCGCAATAATATGGCTCAACTTCCGCCGTTTTCATCCACGCGATAAGCCCCACGGAGCGCTTTATCGTATCGTTTATTACATATGGCAGCAGCGTCTCATCAGGATCGTCAAAAAACGCCGCAAGTCCGCCCGTGGTCGCTTTAAACTCCTCTATATTTTTAAAAACGCCGCTTTTGTTCATCAAGGTTTCGGTATCTTCATCCATCCATAAGATATGCCCAAACTCGTGTCCTATCGTCGTTATCTCGTAGACTTTATGCCAAAGTTCGGGCTTTTTAAAGATAAGCTCCCTTTCGCTCTTTAAAAATTTCGCGCCGAAGACTTCGTTTGAAATCTTCATAAAAGGCTTTGCCCTTATGCCGTCAAGCACATTATCCGGATAGGCGAAAATCTTTTTGCCAAGCTCTTTGCTCACAAGCTCATCATTTGGCACCACTTGAGCCGAAAAGAGTCCGTTAAATTCGGCGGCGTAGTAGAGCATCGGGCGTGAGATGAAGAGCATTGATTTTTGTACATTTTGTGCGCTTTTTTCATATATGTGCGATAGATTCCCGCCATTTGCTTTTAAGAAAAACTTTTCATACATTTTGCGTATGTTTTGCTGCGTTTTATCGGCGTCTCTGTTTTGTGGGTTGCTCAGCCTTATATCCCACTCAAGCGCGACCGCTTTTTTGTAGTGGTCTTCGTAGTACTCCAAAGGGTGCCCTATCTGGATAGGCGTTTTGATATTCATCCAAGCCCTATCGACATCTTGCCACGCGCTTATCAATTTAGAATTCTCTTTTATCAGAAAGGCGTTTTTAAGCGTCAGAAGATAGACTATATAAGCCTCTTTGGCATCGTATATATCGTCGTTTTGGGGTTGGAGTTTTTTTATAAGTTCGTCTATTTTGGCGCATACCTCTTTTGTCTCTTGCGCAAACGCCGTGGCGTAGGGGACGCTTTTATATGCATCATCCTCTTTTATGAGCACGGAGTAGGATCTATCCGCGTCTTTGCCGTCCCCAGTTTTGTCAAAAAGGGCGTTATCCGTCAAAAATTTCACCACCTCTTTATCTTCTTTAAATTCGCTTAAAAGCATAGGATTGATAGTGTTGATGATATGTTTTGTCCATTTTGGCTGCCATTTTGTAAGCGCTGCCCCTATCTCGTGCACACCTCTTAATAGCGTTTGATAAAACGGGCTTAACAGATCCTCCTCTTCTATCTGCCTTAAAAGCTCCTCGTGCGCTCTTGTGTGAAATGCACTCACTTCATCAAAAACTTTTGCCAAAATCTCCTCTACCTCTTTATCGCTCCTGTCTGATAGGGATAAAACAAGTGAATCTTCTCTTAGATTAATAAGCCTATTTAAGAGGGCGATTTTGTTCTGTTTTGTGGGTTCAAGCGAACATATACGAAGCAGTTTTTTTAGTAATTTACGCTCCTCTTTTTCGCTATTATCCACAAGAGAGTACAGTTCATTTATCTTTGCCGTACGCTTTTTTATAAGTTCATAAACTCTTTCTAAATCTTTCAAAAATTCTCTTTTTGGCATAAAAATTCCTTCAAAAAGCGGAATTATACCCAAAAAAGATAGGTATTTTTAACAGTTATGAAGCCAAATTGTAATATATTTATGCCAAAGAGCGATTACAGATTCAAGGTTTTTTATGGAATTAAAATCTATTAGAGATGTTAGAAATGCGAAAAAATTCGGTTTCAAAGATGCTGCTAAGCTATTAATCAGCCTTGCGTTTTTACTAATCGCGATGATATACACCTCCGTCCACACGGGAAATTTAAGCGACCACTCCAGCAATATACTTATCGTAGCGTCGATATTCGGCTGCTATATGGCTCTAAATATCGGCGCGAACGATGTGGCGAACAATTTAGGACCGGCTGTCGGCTCTCGCGCGGTGTCGCTTTTTTGGGCTATCATACTTGCCGCTATATTTGAGTTAAGCGGTGCGTTAATAGCGGGTGCGGATGTTGTTACGACTATCAAAAAGGGGATAGTTGACGCGAGTCTCTTTTCCGATCCGCAAGTATTTATATGGATAATGATGGCAGCCCTTCTTGGCAGCGCGGTGTGGCTTAATATCGCAACTTTTATAGGCGCTCCGGTCTCTACGACACACGCGATAGTAGGCGGGGTTGCTGGTGCAGGTGTAGCGGCTACGGGCTGGGGGATAGTGCAATGGGGCAATCTTGGCATCATCGCTTCAAGCTGGATTATTTCGCCGCTTTTGGGAGGCGTGATAGCCGCAGGACTACTATATATCATCAAACGGACGATACTCAACAAAAGAGACAAAAAAGCTGCCGCGAAGCAGGTCGTGCCGCTTCTTATCGCGTTTATGGCTTTTTGTTTTTCTACATATCTTATATTAAAAGGCTTCAAAGCTGTTATAAATGTGGGCTTTTTGTTTTCGGTTTTAATTGGCTTCGTGATCGCTGTGGCGGTATTTTTCATCGTAAAGCCCATCATCATTAAGACCTCCGACCGTTTGCCAAATTCACGCCGCGCTATAAACTGGCTCTTTAATATCCCGCTTGTTTTTGCCGCCGCTATGCTTAGCTTCGCGCACGGGGCAAATGATGTCTCAAACGCGATAGGACCACTTGCGGCAATCGCTGAGACTTTAGAGAGTGGGCTTGGAGGGATGGAGGCGAATATACCGTTTTGGATAATGCTTTTAGGGGCTGCTGGTATCGCGGTGGGGCTTATCTTGTACGGACCAAAACTTATAAAAACCGTAGGCAGCGAGATAACCGAACTTGACCAAGTAAGAGCCTTTTGTATCGCGATGTCCGCCGCGCTCACCGTTATCGCAGCTTCGCAGCTTGGGCTTCCGGTAAGCTCTACCCATACGGCGATAGGCGGCATATTCGGCGTGGGATTTTTGCGCGAATGGCTTATGCAAAATAGCTTAAAAGAGGGGATAATGGTAGATCCTAAAAAGGTCAAGATGAAATTTGAACAAAAAAAGTTGGAAGATTATAAAAACGAACTTGAGAGTCTTGGAAAATTAAAAAATATAGACCCGCTTTTCATCAAAGAGTTGATGACAAAAATCAACGAAGAAAAGAGACTCATAGCCAGAGCTACAGAGACCGATATAAAGACAACAAAGATAGAGAAAAAGGCTATGAAAACGGTGAAAAAACACGAATTCGTTAAGCGCTCAGCTCTAAAGACAATCATAGCGGCGTGGCTTATCACCGTTCCCGCGGTGGGCGTTTTATCGGCTATGTTTTACTATATGCTAAGAGGGATTATGCTCTAAATTATCGCCTATCTTTTTCAAGTCGCCCATTTTGCCGTAAAAGCTGCCGTTTATTTGCGAATTTTTAATAAGAAAATTTCTAAATTTTTTAAATAAAACTTCATCCGGCGCGGTTCTATTTTGCCAAAAATCATCCAAACTCATCTTTTTACAAGTGAGCCCCTCTATATCGTATATCGATTTGCCCAAAGTAATTGTAGGCGTACTGTGATACAAAGACGATAGCCCTACAGTGCTATTTATCGTAACCGTTCCAAGAGCGTTTTTAAGGGCATCGGGCACACAGAGTTCGTAAAGCGTTATCACGCGCTTTTCAATGCCGAGATTTTTTGCCAGAGTGTTTATATAATTTGTATAATTTGCCCTTCCTCTATCAAAAGGGTGGTGTTTAAATATGATAAAGTGACCTTTATCGGCGTATTTTGCAAATGAGTTTAAGGTCGTCTCTATAAACTTTTCTATATTTTTAAAGCGGGAGTGTTTTCTAATCTGTGCATCCGCGCTTGTCTGCAGCGGCACAAAAAAGTATTTTCTTGAAAGGTCGGTTTTTATGCGCCTGTTATAAGGTCTGTCTTTTTGTACATATCTTATCTTTCTTGTAAAATTTCTGATGCCGTAAAATGCCTCTTTTGCTGTGGAGAAACTTCTGTGGTGGATATAGTGTGGATACAAAAAAGCAAAAGCATTGGCTATGAGATAGTAGGTCATCGCGCTCATTATCATAGCATAGAGGCTGTTTTTCATGGGATAGGCTTCGTTTGACTCCGAAGTTTTGGGCAGGGTTTCATAAAAGCTTTTTAATCTGGGAAGTTTGCTGTTGCCGTTTACACCGTGCCTCTCAAGCGTAACAAAGTCCGGCCTTACATATCCTTCTTCAAATACAAAGACCTCTATGCCAAGAGCGCATGCTATCTTTTTGGTAGTTTTTTGGTAGAACCTACAGTCTCCGAATATGAAAACTTTGTCTATTTTATTTCGGATTAAAAAGTCTGTTATAAACTTTCGCCAAAGTTTGGGCGTGCCTTTGTAGGATGTGATATTGTCTTTGTTTGAATAAAACCAATCAGCCGCGTTAAAGGCTATCTTGTAAGTTTTAGCCCCTTTTTTGCGGAATAAATTATCAAGCCTCTTAAAAAATGACCCCATAGGACCCTGCAAAAAGAGGATGTTTTGATTGTCTATAGCGCCTATATGATTCATTGTGTTAGCAACCGATATAATATTTGGATTTTTCGTATAATAAAGTTTAATGGTACTTTGCTAAAATTTTTCCTCGAAGTGTAACTCATTTTTTCTTCATTAAAATTTTTTAAAAATGCTTTTATATCGCAAATGGTATCTGTTTTGGGATTTATGTAACGCGGATATACAATAAGCGCGCCCGATATAAGCTCATAAAGTGATAATCTCCTTTTTCTTCTGTCATTTTTTAACATATCCTGCGTCAGCCCCCAGCCGGCGTAAAAGGGCATACCATATGTTATGACCTTTTTGCCTCTCAAAATGGCTTCAAAACCGACAAGCGAAGTTATCGTATGAACTTCGTCGCATACTTTGAAAATGTTATCAAGCGAACTGTTTTTAACGATTTTATCCGCGTATAGCGCCGCCTCTTTTTCGCTCACTTTTCCGACGCGGTTTTTTGCGACGACATCGGGATGAGGTTTGTAGATGATGTAGCTATTCGGGTTTTGCTTTCGCACGGTTTTTAGGAGTGATAAATTTGACATACCCTCGCCGCCGTAGATGATGGAGGCGTCATCTTCGACTTGACCCGGGATAAATATAACTGTTTTGTCGGTTTTGATATCTATCTCTTTGTCTTTATTGATGTTGTATTTTGAGATGTGGTTTTTAACTAAAAAATCTTGAACATATTTTGCCGCCAAAAGCGTATCTTCATCAAAAGAGCTTTCGTTTAGTATAATTTCCAATTCGCTTTTTTGGGTCGCGTCAAAGTAGATACCGTATCTATCAACAACTAAAGAGTAGGGCTTAGTTAAATCCGAGCCAAGCTCCACAGAGCGGATAAAGCCATCTTCAACGCGTAAAATAGGGATATCTTTTTGCCTCGCGAACTCTTCCACGGCGGCGAAAGGTTTTTTGCCCCAGATGTAGATGAGAGAGTTTTCGTCAAGTCCATATTTCAGCGCTATTTTTAAGTGGTCATTGCCAAAAATCGGGTTGATAAAAAAGAGATTTGCGAACTGCTCTTTTTCAAAAAACACTCTTACAAAACTATGTTTCCACCTTGAAAATCCAAAGAAAAATCCATTTTTGCCGCCGCCCTCTTTTTTCATTTGAGCGATGATTTTTATCGTCTCTAAAAGCGTGAGAGGTTTTTTGTCGTATGGGTTGCAGTACCTTGTGTAGAGTAGATAAGCTGCCGCGAAGATATCTAAAACAGTCCTTTTTTTGACCCTTCGCTCGCAAACGACTCTATCATCGCTTACCCCCCAGCCCGCGTAAAATGGCATACCAAAACAGACGCACTCTTTTCCCAAAAGCAGCGCTTCAAAGCCCATTTGTGAAGTTTTGGTGTAGACTTTGTCTATGAGTTTTAGTAGAGATGTGGGGTTTACATCCTCTTTTATCAGTTTGCAAAAGGGCGGTATCTCGTGCTCTAAGATGTCTGATTTTTTGTTGCCCTTTAAAGCTTCGGGGTGGATTTTCAGATATATGTCGGCGTCCTCGTTCTCGTTACGCGCCGCGTGTATTAGATCTAAAGTTGAAAAGTTATCGCCAAGCCCGCAGACTATGGACATATCATCTTTTGTTTGCGCTACGATTAAGACCCTTTTTTTGCCTGTGTTTGGCAAAAACTCTTCCCAGATCTCTTCCCCGCAGTTGTATTTTGAAATGTTATTTTTTTTTATCTCATCTATCGCCAAACGCGCTTCGTTTAGGAGGCTTTCGCTAAACTCGTAACTATTTAAAATGTTCTCCAGCCTGCTTTCGCAAGTCGCATCATAATAGATACCTACATCATCCTCTATGATGCTAAATGATGGCGCCATTTGGCTGCCAAGAGCTATGGAGCGGATAAATCCGTCTTCTAATATCACAAATTTTTTACCCCTCTTTTTTGCCAAAGCGATAGCTTTTAATCCTGAAGGTCTTCTACCCCAACCGTAATATACGGCGCCTCTATTTAGGATTTTGTCCCAAAAAGAGTAACGCCTTATCTTTAAAAAATGGCTCACCTTTTTTGTAAGTCTTATTGATGTGGAAAAATTCATATATCAAGTATAACTTTTGTCGCTACGGCTACTTGGTATAGTATCTGACTTATAAGGTTGGTAAATTGCAAAGTCTTACCCTCAGCTTTAGGCAAAATCAGTATAGAATCCCCGTCATTTATCGTAGGCTTTCCAAACGCAAAAGGTGACGCGTTGTAGCTTTCGGCTTTACCGTTTGCTTTGATGACTAAAACTCTCTTTTTGTTTGCTCTGTCGCTAAACCCGCCTGATAGTTTTATATAGTCGTTTACACTCTGCTCTTTTATATATGTGAAAGCCCCGGGAACGCCAACCTCGCCCTGTACTATGACTATATTGCTTAGGGTTGGGATATTGATGACATCTCCCTCTTCAAGGATTATACTTTTAAGGGCTGTTTTTTCGTTGATGGTTATCTGCCCTTTTGGTTCGACTCTTTTAGCCCTTTCGATAAATTCCAATATAGCTTTTGTCTCTTGCGCTCTTGTATTTGCCTCTTCGGAAGATACGGAAGGGGTTGTGAGCGCTAATGTTTCAAGCTCTTTTAGTTGTGCTTCTATGAGATTTTTTTGCGTTTTGGCGACACTTTTTCTAAAGAGTTGCACGGCGTTTATGTTTGACTGTGCGTTTAAAGTGAGATTATCTTTTAAGTCTTGAAGCGTGGCGCCTCTTTTTAACACGAGCGTGTGAAGTCCGTCGTGTTCGCCGTCAACGCTTACTCTAATCTCGCTTGCCGAATGTTCAGGCACAAATTCTACCTCGTCTCCGGCGTACAATAGGACATTTTGAAATTCTTGCAAATGGTAAAAGTTGATATTTAAGTGGTTGGATATTTTGTAACTTTTTACGATAGCGTTTGTGGCTGTGGGTTTGATACCGCTTAAATCGGATAAATCTTTCAAAGTCATAGACGGCTCGGTTGATTCAAATCTAAATGGTCTTAACACTTCGCCCTTTGCGCTGACATACGAGCCCACACTATCCACAAGGATAACATCTCCGCTTCTAAACGCAAAAAAATCCATCTTTCCCTCAAGCAAAAAGTCATACAAATCTATCTTTTTAATCGGTTCGTTTCCTCTTAAAATGGTGATTTTCCTAAAGCTTCCGTGGTCGGGATTGATACCTTTGGCTTTGTCAAGATACTGCATCAAAGAGTCCGAGCTTAAGCCTTCGTAGAGCCCCGGCTTTACAACATTGCCCGTTACAAAAACGGAGACATTTTGATACACATCCATATCGGCGTAGACGAAAACATTATCTTTATAGACCTTTTTGACCTCTTTGGTGATGACGGAGACTATATCGCCGTTTCGTATGCCAAGAAGTTTGATGACGCCAACTTTTGGGATAAAGATATTGCCCTGCGAGTCGATGCTCAAAGACTGCTCGTACTCAAAAGCTCCCCACATCTTCAAAAGCACCATATCGCCGATATTTAGACGGTAGTCGGGGTTGTACATATGTTGCTTGACAGTGGCGAAACTGCCGCTAAACAGGTGCGAGCCGAACACATTGTCGGATACTTTTATGTTGCTATTGTTTTCTATGACCGCTATCGCGCCGGTATCTATGGCGGCGAAACCAAACAGTGCCAAAAACGGCAGTAAAATCAGCTTTTTCATTAGTATTTGTGATCCTCTATGGTGGCTTTTATCAATTGCGTGATGCCGTAAAGTAAAAACAAAACGGCAAGAAGCGTTATGAGATTGTAAATTTTACGCGGATATTTCGCGGATTCGGGCGTTGAGGGCTGTTGGACGACGGAGAGATATTTTATCTGTTTTGTGCTCTCTATGCGCGCTTGCTCCACTGCCTGCAAAGAGTATTTGTAAAGCTCTTCGGCGAAACTTGCCTCTATGATAAGCGTTTGGTATTCGGAGGCTAAGATATTTGAGGAGTTATCGGAGTTTTTGGCGACGAGGTTTCGTTCTCTGCCCATCTGCGTTTTTAACGCGGCTATTTCGCTCTTTAACATCACAACTTGCGGGGCGTCCTCTTGCATATATGAGGTGATGATCAAAAGTTCAGTCTCTTTTTTGGCAAGCTCAGCGCCAAACTCCAAGACCAAATTTGCCTGTGATTGGGCTTGTACTATGGGGTTAAAGATGCCGTACTTGTTTTGAAAAGACAAAAGTTCATCTTTGGCTTTACTTAGTCTTCTTTCGGACTTTTTAAACTCATCTTCGGCAAATTCAAGCTGTTTTCTTGACATAGCGTGGGAGAGTTCATTCACAAAATCTTCACTGTTTTTTAATATAAGCATCGCAAGTGCCTTCGCGTCTTTGGCTATAAATGCTTCCACATTGATCTTCAAAAGCCCGCTCATATCGTCGTACACTATCTCAACTCTATCTTGATAGTACTTCAAAAAATCTTCCTGCGACGAAAAGCCGTAAAAGCGGTAGACAAAGTCCAGCCACTCATCGCTGTAAATTTTACGCAGATTCATCTCTTTTTCTAAGTTTTTTAACATATCAAGCGAGTGTATATACTCTCTTAAGTAGAGCGTATCCTCCTTGGAGCTTGGATTTACCCCCACAAGCGCGGCAAGTCCGCTCACACTTGCGGATGACTCTTTTGCCTGCCTGACAGATATGATGCTTTCGCTCACATATCTATCGGCAGCAAACAAAAGATAGTAAAAGATAGCAAATACAAATGGGATGATAACTACGATAATGAAGTCTTTTTTTAAAAACCACTCGCCCTCTCGTTTGAGATAAGCCTCTGTTAACGACTGGCGCGTGCGTTCGACAAATTCGACTAATTTGGCTCTTTTTTGATAAGCGTCCGTAAAAAATAGGCGCGGCTGTTTGATAAGTTTAGATAGTTTACTCACGCTACCGTCTGCCTTTTTAGACCGGAATACATCTTTATCCCCTCTTCTACATTATTAAAAATCTGAGCTTTTCCCGCGTTAAAAACGATGACGTGATCGCATAAAGAGCGTATCTCGTTCATATTGTGAGATACAATTATGACATTTGCTTTACTCAGCTTCTCTTTATAGATAGCCGCACTTTTATTTTTGAACGAAGCGTCACCCACTGCGCTCGCCTCATCTATCAAGTAGTAGTCGAAATCAAAAGCCATACTAAGCCCAAATGTCACCCTTGCTTTCATACCCGAAGAGTAGGTTTTTATGGGTTGGTCGAAAAATTCTCCTATCTCGGCAAACTCTTCTACATATTTTACCTTTTCGCGCATTTCATCGCCTATGAAACCATAAACTCTTGATACAAATTTGACATTATCCCTCGCGCTCAAAGAGCCTTGTAGTCCCCCGCCAAGCCCCACCGGCCAGGAGATGGATTTGTCTGTTATAACTCTGCCGTGATCGGGTATATCGGTGCCGCCAAGTATATTCATAAGTGTCGATTTACCCGCACCATTGGGACCGATAAGTCCTATATTGGCACCTTCGGGAAATTCAAACGACAACTCTTTAAAGACATAATAGCGCCCATTTTCCAAAGGGTATGATTTGGTGAGATTTTCCAATCTTATCATCTTGCCGCCAATGCCAAACGGCGCACACGATAGAAGTAAAGTCCGATAAAAAGCGCTACCAAAGTGACCCCAAGAGGATAGTAGATATTGATACCGTCCGTCTTCGGATAGTGCGCAAAGTAGTTTTGTCTAAAGAGCTCTATCATATGCAAGATGGGATTCCACTTTAGGTACTCTATATACGGGCTTGGTATGATCCATAGCGGATACATAATGGCGGAGAGGAAATACAAAGGCAACATAATGATACTCACCACTATCTTCGTCACGGGAAAAATATTATATAAAATACTCGCGCAAACACCAAGCGAAAAGCCCATGAGTACGATAAGAAAGAATAGCGCCAAAGTCTCAAGAGGATTTAAGACGCTCACGTCAAGCCCGCCCCAAAATCCAAATCCAAGTATTATTATCCCAAATATCACAGAGTAGATGACAACCTCCAAAATAGTCCTTGTTATATACGTATCTATCGGTTTTACAGGTGTGTAGGCAAATAGCGCTTTGTTGGCGTCCATACTTGTCATCAGTCCTGTTGCGATATGTCTAAAGAGAAAAAACGGTATGAGTCCCGTTATCAAAAAAAGTTCAAAAGGCACTTGTGGCATCATGCGGTTGCGTATAAAAACAAATATAAAAAGTAAAACTACTATATGCACCATAGGTTCTGCTATCGTCCAAAATACTCCAAAGCGCACTTTTCCGAAACGCGTCTTAAGTTCTCTTAAAAACAGCGCAAGTATTACTAATAAAAATTGTCTAAAAGGAGAGGCATAAACCACTTTTCTTTTCATTAAAACTTCCGATGCGAAAATTACGAAGCTGCATTCTATCTAAAGTTTTCTTTCCAAAATATTATTGCAAAAGCTAATGCAACCATAAAGACGTAAAATTATACTAAATATGCAGCAAATTTGAAAATATTATTAAAATAAATGCAGTGAATTATTTTTTCAAAATTTAAGTATAAATTGAACTTTATAGAGTATAATCTCCCGTTTAAATATTTACAGTAAATTAGCGAGAAAAAGTGAATAAAATTATTTGTATTAAGCAAGTATGGCAAACACCAAAGAGCTCGTTATGCCAATAGTTTTATCAACAAATATATCCATGCCGGCAAATACAGTTACATTAATTATTCCGATAGATATTAGCAGAAGATCCAAAGAGATATTTAAAAGAGCTGTTATGCTTGCCGAACAGATTAGCAAAGAGGGATTTTCTGCCATATTTAGTATTAATTTTAAAGATAACAGCATCGACAATAGACTATTTTCTACCCTATCATCTATAAAAAATATAACGGCAATAAAAACCAAAGGCGATAATATGCCGCTTGCTAAAATACGTAATGCGGCTATTAGTCAAGTCAAAACGGAATATATACTCTTTTTGGATGTAGATATAGTGTTTGATTCCGATGTGGTTAGATATGCAATACATAAAGCTATGAACACAAAGAGTCAAATGGCAATGATACCTTGTCTGTATCTAACAAAAAAGGGCAATGATTTGGTTAAAAAAGGCTGCTCTACTAAGCAGATGGTAGACCATTTTTTCAATTTTCGCAGAGATTTGATTATGCATATAGCGTTTCCCACATCTCTTATTTGTGTCGATACGCGCTCCATCAAAGAGATAGAGGGTTTTGATGAGAACTTTTATGGGCACGGATATGAGGATTTTGATTTTATGGTTAGACTCTTATCCCATAAAGGGCTTATGCCGATACAAGAGAGCATACTCGTAGATAGCCCCTATATCACTTTAATTCTTATGGAAGGGCTAAGGGCTGACATCGCCAAAACATCGATAGAAGAGCTTATATCAAAAAAATATATGCTCCATTTGCATCATAAAAAAGATATCAACGATATATATTATATTTTGCGCAATAGAAATGCCAAATATTTTTACGATAAGTGGAAAAGCATATTGGATAAAAAAGGCACAGCAAGCCAACCGTCAAAATCTTTTCTGCTCTGCTTTTTGGACTTTTGCACCGACAACAACATCAAGATACACGACTATCAAGTTCTATTTGACCCGATACCAAGGCATATGTGGAGAAATTTCACACTGTTTGATTACATAAAGTCTAATATAAAAAAATTTAAAAGGGGTATTGCCGCATGACAAGTTTTCAAAGAAAATATAGAAAATTTTTAAGAGACCCAAAGGCGTTTTTTAGAGATAGCGTTTTTGTAAGAAAGCT
>JAISQB010000031.1 GCA_031274495.1 Campylobacteraceae bacterium
ATATCAACAAAAACTTCAGATTAGGGTTCGGATATAACTTCACTGACTTTAGTGATGATCTTAGGATTATAGATTATAGGGATAGGGGGTGGTTTGTTAATGGGGTGGGGGTGTGGTAAGCATCTCTATAATGGTTCCCGCGGACTGAGGCGGGAATCTACTCTTTTTTGATCCATTGTAAGCAAACTGTTTTATCGGCGCCTAAAGTCATAAATATTGTTGTAACAGATATATGAAATTTACCCCCACCAGACCCGCGAGCTCCACGCTATTTCTTAACTTTCTTTTTGCTATAATACCCAAATTTTCATTTTTAAAGGTCGTATGTGGTTATAGCTCAAAAGATTGAACATTTCAATTCGCCGTTATATTTGGAGAGTGGGCGAATACTGGAATCTTACGATATCGCATACGAAACATACGGGTCTTTAAACTCCGACAAAAGCAATGTCATAGTCATCTTTCACGCACTCACAGGCTCGCAGCACGCGGCGGGGCGTTACGAGGGGGATGTAAAAACGGGCTGGTGGGACCCTTTGATAGGTGACGGCAAGATCATCGACACTACGAAGTTTTTTGTCATCTGCGCCAATATCTTAGGCGGCTGCAGCGGCACGACAGGACCTATGTCCATTGACCCCTCCACAAACGAGCCGTACCGCTTGAAATTCCCTGTCATCACGATAAGCGATATGGTACGCGCACAGCAAAATCTCTTCTCAAAACTGGGACTCACCCACGCCTACGCCGTTATGGGCGGCAGTCTGGGGGCGATGCAGGCACTTTGCTGTTCGATAGAGTATCCCGATTTTGCCAAACGCGTTATCTGCTTGGCGGGCACTTACGCCACCTCTCCTTGGGCTATCGCGTTCAATAAGATAGCGATGGACGGCGTCATAAACGACCCGCAATTTAAGCAGGGGCAGTATGAGAAAGACGCCTTTAAAGAGGATGGGCTTTTGGGGCTAGCTCTTGGGCGAATGGTCGGACACATAAGCTTTCTCTCCCCTTACTCTATGCGCAAAAAATTTGATAGAAATTATGTAGATACAGACGGTTTATACGAACTTTTCGGGCGCTTTCAGGCGGAGAGATATCTGGAGTATAACGGTTATAGTTTTTCAAAGCGGTTTGACCCGTTAAGCTATCTATATATAATTAAAGCGATGAATATCTTCGACGCGGCGCGAAATTATGAGTCGTTAAAGGACTCTTTTAGCTCCATAAAAGCCAAAATGCACCTTATCGCGTTCAAGGGCGATCTTTTGTTTTTGCCCGATGAGATGGAGGTGATAAGAGATACGCTTTGTGAACTTGGCAGGGGCGAGGCGACGGAGTTTGTCTGCGTCGATAGCGACTACGGACACGACGCGTTTTTGGTTGAATACGAGAAATTTGACTCTTACATAAAAAAAGCTTTGGATGAGGAGGTTTAGGATGGAAAAAGTAGAGAAATTTGAGGAAAAATTGGAGCGGGCAAAGACACTTTTGGAAAAACTAAGCGAACCGACACTCGCACTCGAAGAGAGTATAGCCTACTACAAAGAGGGGATAAAAATCCTAAAAGAGGCTTCAACTCTACTCGAAAACGCCAAGCAAGAGTTTGAAATCCTCTCAAATGAGAACAATTTATGAGCGTCAAAATCGCAGCCGTCCAACTCCAAACACTCCCTATGAGCGAGGCTAAGCCTGACTATTATGTAAGAGTTTGCGCAAAAAACGGCATCAATCTCATAGTATTAGGCGAGTATGTGCTGAATAGCTTTTTCAAAGAGCTCGAAAAGATCCCTGTCTCTATGATAAAAGAGCAGTCCGAACACAAACTCACGCTCTTTAAAAGGCTCGCCAAAGACTACAATGTAACGATAGTAGCCCCCGTGGTTTTGTGCAAAAAAGATAGACCATATAAAGCCATCGTGCGCTTTACGCCCAATATGTCGTTTTTTTACGAGCAGAAGTTTTTGATAAATTACAAGCACTGGGATGAGGATAGGTTTTTTGCCAACAGCGTGAAGGATATGTCTGTTCCGATATTTATGCACGAGGGGTTGAAGGTGAGCGTTATAAGCGGGTTTGAGGCGCACTTTGACCTGTTTTGGCAGCAGATGATGAAGAAAAAGGTGGATCTGGTCTTGGTGCCAAGCGTGGGGGCGTTCGAGTCCGGTGGGAGATGGAATGAGCTTTTAAAGACAAGGGCGTTTTTAAACGGCGTCTACATCCTGCGCGTCAATAGGATAGGGAGCTTCAAAGACAAAACGCACTCTTGGTATTTTTACGGCAATACGGCGCTATATTCACCCGAGGGTGTAGTGGAAGCCTCTTTGGGTGACAATGAAGAGATGCTTGTAGGCGAGATAGACGCCGACGCGGTTGTGGAAGCAAGAAAGGCGTGGGGATTTAGAAATCAGCTCGTAAAAAAAGGGCTTTTGTAGGTAAAGACAGCGGGATTTGCGCCCGCCGCCTTAAAAGAGTCTGCTATAAGTTGACATCTATCGATGCAACAGGATAGTTTTTATTGAATATAGGATCGCTAAAGTTGATGATACTTAGCATCTTTTCGCTCACAAGTCTGTAAGTCACCGTTACCTTCGCGCTTGTCGCACCCGCGAATTTTGGGATATTTAACTTTCTTGTCTCATTGGGAGCGAGGCGATTGTCGCTTTTGATGGAAGTGGCGATATACGGGATAGTCTCTTTACCTTTTTTATCCAGATATACAATTTCAAGCGTATAAGTTTGTATATTTACGACGGAACCGTCTTTTATGAACTCCACTTTAACATCCATACTCCTGCCGCCAAATCCTGTGGGCGCTTTGTGCGGAGTGAGATTTGTAAGTTCAAGGATCAAGTTGTTACCGCTTGGTTTTGCCTTGAGGGTGAGTGTGTCTTTTAGTATATTGCTGTTTCTTGCCCCCTCAAATAGATGCGAGCGGATATTTCTCTCTTGCGCCGTGATACCGGGTCTTGTTATCTCGGGAGTTATAATGCCTTTTCTTTTTGTGCTCATATGACAATCAGCGCATCTCTCGACCGTATCGCCGCTCTCTATGAACTCTTTACCCGTAGCGTAGAGTTCGACTTTGCTTTTTGGGTTCGTTTCGCCGCCGAAGTGGCACGCCATACATAGTTTGTCGGGGTTTGTGAAGTGCTCTTTTTGTGTAGATTTGTGGAGACCAGCTCTGCCGTCGTCTTCAAACGGTCCGTAGATCATATCTTTGGGACCCCATTCGACGGCTTTAAAACCTCTCATTTCCATATCCGCGCTCTCATTTATCTTTGCCACATTGTGGCAGATGTTACAGCTTATACCATCTTTAATACTTGCATCACCAACGGACGCATCTACCTTTTTTGTCTGTTCTGTTTCGACATGTAAAACTTTTGCTAATGTGAATGAATCTTTACCGCTGATCTCTTTAATGGTCATCTTCGGATTGTGACACTGAGCACAGCCTACGAGTACGCTCTCTTCGGGCTGATATGTGACGCGGCTTATATAATTTACCATCGCTTTATATATAGGGTTGCTATCTACATGCGAGCGGGAGTGCCAAGTGGTAGACCAATCTTTAGCTTGATCTTGATGACAGCTAAAACATATAGTAGAACTTGTGCCCGCTCCGCTTAATTGCGCGTAAGCAAGAGAGGCAAGACAGGCTGTTAATCCTAAAAAACAGAGTATTTTTGTTTTCATAAATAACCCCTAAAAAATAATAATAGCTCAAGAATTTTATCACAAATTGATTTAATTATTCTTTGATTATCCTAAAATAGATAAGATTCTATCACAAATAGCTGAAAAAAACGCCTACTTTGATAATTAATAGAGCGGGGATTACTACTTTAAGCCGTTGTTTGATAGAATTTTGCTTCCAACTTAAATTTTCAAGGAATATGATGAATTTTCAGCCCTATCCGTTTGAGAAATTAAATAATCTTTTAAGTTCCGTTACCCCCAATGGAAGGCTAAAACAGCTGCTTTTGACGATAGGCGAACCGCAGTTTGAAACGCCAGAATTCATACAAGAGTGTTTCAGGCAAAATTCGCATCTTTTAAACAAATATCCCAAAATCGCCGGCGAGCAAGTGTTGCGCGACGCGCAGATAAATTTCGTCAAAAGGCGCTTTGGCGTGGCTTTAAAACCAAACGAACTTGTAACGACGCTTGGCACGAGAGAGGCTCTTTTTAATCTGCCGCAATTTTTGCTTTTTGACAAACCAAATCCCGTGATGGCGTACCCCAACCCTTTTTATCAGATATATGAAGGGGCGGCGATAGCCTCACGCGCACGCAGCGTCTATCTTGAGCTGAGCGTGGAGAATGGTTTCAAGCCGCAAATCGACGAGGAGGTTTTAAAGGGGTGCGATTTGGTCATATTAAACTCCCCCTCAAATCCGACCGCTTCGGTTATGAGTTTGGATGAGATGAAAGAGTGGGTATTGTTGGCGCAAAAATATGACTTTATATTGATGAATGATGAGTGTTATAGTGAGGTTTATGTATCCGACGCGCCACACTCTCTTTTGGAGGCAAGCGCGGCGGTGGGAAATGATAGTTTTAATAATATTTTAATATTAAACTCCATCTCCAAGCGCTCCTGCGCGCCATCTTTGCGTTCGGGATTTGTTGCAGGGGATGGCTCTATCTTGGAAGCATACGCTAAGTACAGAACATACTCCGGTGCAGCCGCGGGAGTGCCGATGCAGCTTGCCGCCGCGGACGCTTGGAATAACGAGCGCCACGTAGAAAAAACAAGGCAAAAATATATCAAAAACTTCGACATAGCAAAAGAGCTGTTAGGCGTGGAGAGAAGCGAGGCTACATTTTATATCTGGCTTAAAGTTGAAAATGACGAAGAGTTCACAAAAGAGTTATATGAGAAGAAAAATGTCAAAGTATTGCCCGGAAGTTATCTGGGGCGCGAGGGCGCGGGCAGGGGATATGTGCGTATAGCGCTTGTTTTGGAAGAGGATGATACGAAAGAGGCTCTAAAGAGAGTGGCAGATTTTATAAAAGGCGAATAGTTGAAAAAAGTACATTTTATAGGTATCGGAGGTATCGGTATCTCCGCGTTGGCGAGGTTTTTAAAACAGCAGGGCTATGAGATATCAGGCTCGGATATAAAAGCTTCAAAGATAACAAAGGAGCTTGAAGAAGAGGGGGTCAAAGTGACCATCCCGCACGATGAGAGCGCGATAGAAAATCCTGATTTTGTGGTATATTCGGCGGCGATAAAAGAGTCCAATATAGAGCTTATAAAGGCAAGAAGAGAGGGCAAAAATGTCTTTTCACGCAAGGACGCGCTGCCGTTTATCTTAAAAGAGAAGCGTGTATTTTCGGTATGCGGCGCGCACGGTAAGAGTACGACCAGCGCAATGCTCTCTTCACTCATAGACGGCTCGATGATCATAGGCGCGATAAGTAAGCAGTTTGGCTCAAATATGCTTTTGCGCGAGGGGGGCAATATCATATTTGAAGCGGACGAGAGCGATGAGAGTTTTTTAAATTCCAACCCATATATCGCGGTTGTTACTAACGCCGAGCCTGAACATATGGAGCACTATAATCACGATTTGAACCGTTTTTACGGCGCTTATACGAACTTTCTTTTGAGCGCGAAGATAAGGGTCATCAACGCTGAGGATGATTTTTTGAGTACTTTGACGAAGCTTCACGCCATAAGGTTGTACCCAAGCCGCGATATAAAAGACTTGCGCTATATCGTGAAAAACGGTGAGCCGTATACTGTTTTTACGCTGAAAGATTTGGGTTGTTTTGAAGTGTACGGTATCGGTTGTCACATCGCGCTTGACGCCTCTTTGGCGATTTTGGCGGCGTTAAATGACTTGCCGCTTGAGGCGATAAGGGAAAAACTCAAAGAGTATAAAGGTATCAAAAAGCGCTTTGATATCGTAAAAAATTCCAAAGATTTTATCATCATAGACGACTACGCGCACCACCCAACAGAGATAAAAGCGACTTTGAAATCTACAAAAACTTACGCCGAGATAGCGGGATTTGATAAGATAACGGTTGTCTGGCAGCCGCATAAATATTCGCGCGTATCGGACAATCTGGAGGCTTTCACGCACTGCTTTGAGGGGGTGGATGAGCTCATTATCCTGCCTGTGTACGCGGCGGGTGAAGCGAAGATAGAGATAGATTTTGAGGAAAAGTTTAAGGGATATAATCCGATATTTGCCGACAGAGTCCACCAAGAAGATGGGGCGCTTTTACTTTTAAGGGACGATAAATTTTTGAAAAAGATAGACAAGGGGCTGGTTATCGGCTTTGGCGCTGGTGATATCACATATCAGCTGAGGGGAACTTTTTAGATGATACTGCTGTTGCGCGCACTTATTGCCGTGATTTTGGTGACTATATTGATAGGATTTTTTTACTCAAAAGGCAGAAGATTTGGCTTTTGGAACCGTATCATCATCGGCATATTAAGTGCGGCGCTCATAGCCATCATCGTGATTTACGAGATAAGCGACACAAAGCGCAGCACGCTAAATAGGGAGCTTTTGAACGCTTTCAACCAAAACCAAACGCTTATATGCGGCGAGCGTGAAGTGCGCGTGGGCGAGTTTGATTTTGTCGGCGGTACGAAGGTCTTTTCGGGGCGCAAGGAGAAGATCATCGTCCCTATAGAGTCTTGCAAGGTCAAATAGTGGATAGATTAATCGCCGCGCTGGATTTAGACGAATATATAGCAAGATATAAAAACTATCTCGCACGCGAAAAGCCGCTGTTTATGGAGGGCGACACCAATCTGCACTTTCGCTTTATAAACGAACTCTGCCGCTATGAATTGACGCCGCCCCCAACCGTTTCAAATCTCGACACAAAGCTCACCCACCTCTCAAAACAGGGGGTTTTGCATATAGACGAGATATGGGAATTTGTCAAGATAGTGCGCTACTTTTTGTATCTTAAGTCTAAAAAGCTTGAAGGGTGCGTCGCGGAGTGGATTTTGGGCGTCAACATACCGCCTGCCATTTTGGAGATAGAGGGGTGGTTTGATAGTAAGGGCGGGCTAAAAGAGGAGATAGACCCCCGTTTTGCCGCCCAAAACGCCGCGCTCAAAATCGTCAAAGAGAAGATAAGCGGCGCTTTAAGATCGCTCATCTCATCTCAAAAATTGCAAGAGTTTTTGGTGGATACGCAGGTGCATTTTATCAATTCGCAAGAGACTCTGCTCTTGCGCGGCGGTTACTCGCACGCTATTAAAGGCACGATCGCGGGTAGGAGTGCGGGTGGGTATTTTTATGTAGCGCCAAGCTCTTTGGATGGTTATCAGAGGCAAGAGGCTGATATTTTGAGCCAAAAAGAGGCTTTGATCTACGAATACGCCAAAAAGATCAGCGGCGAATTTAGCAAAAGCAGACCATTTTTGAAGTTCTTAAACAGGGAGTTCGACCGCTTCGACAACTATCACGCGCGCGTTATGTTCGCCAAAGCGGGCGATATGGAGTTCATCCTTCCAAAGCACGACAGGGATATAGTTTTGAAGGACTTTGCGCATCCGGCGATACGAGAGGCAAAGAGTGTGAGTATTAGCTTTAAAAAGAGCGTTTTGCTGATAACGGGTGTGAATGCAGGCGGTAAGACGATGCTCTTAAAGTCGATACTCGCCGCCGTTTTTTTGGCAAAATATCTGCTGCCTATGAAGATAGACGCGGCAAATTCGCATATCGGGAGCTTTAAAAATATAAAAGCCATCATAGAAGATACGCAAAATGTGAAAAACGACATCTCCACTTTTGCGGGGCGGATGAGCGAATTTAGCAGGCTTTTTACCCTGAACTCCGCAATTGTCGGGGTGGATGAGATAGAGCTTGGCACGGACGCGGACGAGGCGGCGAACCTTTTTTGCGCGCTTTTGGAACACTTAATCAAAAAAGATATAAAAATCGTCATCACCACGCACCATAAGCGCTTAGCCTCGATGCTCGCCGCCAACGACGAAGTGGAGCTTTTGGCGGCTTTGTACGACGAAAAAGCGCAGCGCCCTACATATAATTTTTTGGCAGGCACTATCGGCAAGAGTTACGCGTTTGAGACGGCTCTGCGGTACGGCATAGCGCGAAACATCGTCGAATACGCCCGCGCGCTCTATGGCGAAGATAAAGAGAAGCTTAATGATCTCATACAAAAAAATATAGACTTAGAGCTTGAATCGAAAAGTAAACTTAAAGAGATAGAGGCAAAAACGCAGAAATTAAACAGGCTCGCGAACTCTTTGGAGGAGCAAAAAGAGTCCGAAATGAGAGAGTTTAACGCCTTTTTGTCCAAATTTGAGAGCGAGTACAGGGAGGCTGTGAGGTTAGCTCGCGAGGCGGCGCGCAAGAGTGAGAGCAAAGATGTGCATAGACTCTTAAACGAAGCTGACAAAGCAAAGAAAAAGATACCCCTGCCAAAACCCCCTAAAAATGAGGATTTGCAGATAGACGACAGAGTCAAATACGGCGCGCTGAAAGGGGTCGTAACTGCTCTTAAAAAGGACGAGGCGACGGTGGATATAAACGGCGTCACGATGCGCCTCCCAAAAAGCGCCCTCAAAAAGATTTCGTCATTTGAGCCGCCCGCCCAAAAAAGCGTGGGTATAACCCTTGCGCGTCCGGAAGGGGCGAGCGTTACGCTTGACTTGCACGGACTACGCGCGGACGAAGCGATAGAGCAGAGCGACAAATTTCTCTCAAACGCCCTTTTGGCGGGCTTTGACGAGGTGCGCATATATCACGGCGTAGGAACAGGCAAACTCGCCTACGCCGTCAAAAACTTCCTCAAAACCCACCCCAGTGTCAAAGAGTTTTTCGACGCCCCCGCCAACCAAGGCGGCGCCGGAGCGGTGATAGTGAGGTTGTAAACTTTCGCATCTTAAGTGGTCGGAAGCGCTGCTAATGGGCTTTATGCCGTGATAGTAAGACTTATAAATTCTCCGCTTACGCCTGCTTGGTGTTACGGATAGTAAAGCTGTAAACTCTCCGCCGCGCAAATTAAGGCGAAATGATAGCAAGACCCGTCTTCCGCCATCGAGCTTCGCGCCATAACCGTGTAAACTCTCCGTCATTTGAGCCTCGCAAGAAGACGCACACTGTACTTAGCGTCGTGATAGCAAGGCTTCGACCAACTTTTCAAGCACTGCTATGATTGCCACGCGTCAAAGAGTTTTTTGACGCCATCACAAATAAAGGCGGCGCGGGAGCGGTGATGGTGAGGTTGTAACTTTTCACAATCGTTCATCATAGCGGGCTGTGTGATAGTAAGGGTAACGCTTCACGCGGTCTGCGAGAGGTGGCTATAATGACGCACTCTGCTATTGACATATGCACCATAAACCGATGAGCTTCACTTTGTCGCGATTCACAACGTTTTTTATCTGCTATTGACATATGTGTCATAACCGCGCAAACTCTTCGCTGTTGAATCTCGTGCAGCCGTGATACCAGTCTGTAACCCCTATTTTCCAAATATTGCTATAATTACCACTTATCAAACTACAAGGAGTACCCAATGTCAAAAGTTTTAGTTCCGTTAGCGGAAGGGTTTGAGGAGATAGAGGCGATATCTATCATAGACGTTTTGCGCAGAGGCGGCGTGGAGGTCGTGACGGCGGCGCTTTTGGATAAGAGCGTGAAGGGTGCTAATGGCGTGGATGTTATAGCGGATACGCTTTTATCAAAGGTGGAAGAGGGCGATTTTGACATCATCGTACTACCCGGAGGCAATGAAGGACATAAAAATCTTGCCAAAAACGCGAAGCTCTTGGAGATGTTAAAAGCGCACGAAAAGGCGGGTAAAACGCTTGCCGCGATATGCGCCGCGCCGTATGTTTTGAAAGTGGCGGGAGTTTTAAAGGGTGCGTATACCTGCTATCCCTCTATGGAAGAGGTCATCGGACGCGAGGGGCATACGAGCGAGCAAAAGGTCGTGGTAAACAGCGACAATATCATCACTTCGCAAGGTCCTGCTACGGCGGCGGATTTTGCTCTGGCGGTCTTGGAAAGGCTGGAGGGCGAAGTTACGGCGGAGGCTATCAGGCAGGCTATCATAGCCTAATCAATATATCTATAAACTTTAAAATATTATAAAAAATTAAAGTTTATAGATATTAAAATCCCACATTTTATTATTTAATCAAATCTTAGTATCTAATCTAACACACCCCCTTTTTTATTAAATACAGCTTATGTTTTCATACAAATTTCTAATACGAAACTTTTATTTATACCATATATACATTAGTTTTTAAGCAAAAAATAATATATACGACATACAATTGTCAGTACACACCCTTATTATCTCGCCTTGAGATTGTCTTATAACTTTTAAAGAAAATCAAAGTATTTGAGGAGTGGTAGTTATGATGAGATTGAAAAGTGTTTTTAGTTTTTTCTCAAAAAAGTTTTTCATTTTTGCGGTATTGATATCGGCTATGAATTCGAATGTGTATGCGTGGCAGTGCGATAAATTATACAGCGTTGAGGATAGCGGAGATGTATGGGCTCTTGGCGGTTTTACGGACGGCTCTAAGAGTTATAGTGAACGCAAGGAGGGTGCCAATTTTGACGGCAGGGATACGATAGCCTTAGGACCTTATAATGCGCCTACCGGAAGTTTGACGATGATTGCGTGGGATTATCCGTTGACAGATACTGCTTTTACGATGGGTACCTATTCGCACAGCGGACAACGAAACCCATCTTACCAAACCAACGGACCTGCAAAAAGCGGGACAGGATCAGGATGGCCCGGTGGCGAGATAAATAAATTAACGGGAGAGCTATACCTATCAAGTGGTCCGGGAGGCAAAAATCAACCTGTAGGTAGTTTTAAAATACTTGTATATAAATATGGCAGTCCGTCGTATCGTATGGCAGATGTTAGGGCTTTGGGACAAAGCGTGTATGATGTAGCTTCCGATATGGCTATAGACGCCGAGGGCAATGTTATTATGCTTGCCAGAAAGACAGACTCGGATAGCAGCTGGGTAATCATGAAGGTAAATGTAGGTAAAAGCGGCGGGACTTGGTCATATAGTATCATGGGCGATGTATTGAGATGGGAGAATGGCGGTCATGCGGATATGACTAACACCCTGAACTCTATGGCGTTTTTTAAAGGGAAATTGTACGCTGCCGGACGAAATACTAATGAGTTTTATGAGATCAATCCCATGAGCGGCACCGTAAGAGAGTTGTACTCACTCTCGCGTGTCAGTTATGACTTTGCCTCATGCGATGTTGCCGCTTCTATAACGGGTAAGATTTATAATGATACGGACGGCGATGGGGAGATAAGCGGAAATGAGCCCGGTATCCCCAATATCGAAGTAGAAATTTACGACAGAAACAATAAATACAGAGGCGTTACCACCACGGATAATACCGGTATGTATAGCTTCTTAGTAGATAAAGTGGGAGCGGGCGAATACTTTTATATCCGCGTCAAACAGCCTATTATCAACGGTATCCGCGCAGCTCAGACTTGGGCATCGGGCGGGCAATTCCCATATATCGGACCGGCAGGGTCGGGCACCAATACCGTGACAAACTTTTGTACCGATTTTAGCAAAGATGATACTTCGGGCAGTGCCTCAAACCGCACATGTTACGGCAAAAGAGTGGACGGAAGAGAGAGCTCATCGTCTAATTTGGCTGATGCCAACTACTACTCAAAAGTGGAGATGGTAACGGACAAAAAGGTCCCGCACGCGGATTTTGCTTTCAGCACAGTCTCCGACAGAAGCGATTCAGACCAGATTGAAGTGTTGCACAATCTCGCTATCAAGGGTGTGGGCGGAGCTTATAGGGCATATCTTGGCGATAGTGTAACCATTGATAGTTCCAGCATTAAGAGCGCCGCGGCTGATAAAGATGCGGGAGATGACGGGATATTCGTACTTGTAAACGGCAGATATGTCCCTGTGCAGCAGAGGGCGTTTGTGAAAAATATGCCCTATCAATTCAGAGCCGACATTAACGGAGTATTGAAAAACAGCGCCAAACTCAATGTCTGGTTTTCTCAGGCGACACAGTTATCACAAAATACAGCCGCACTTGCAAGCTCTCTTAACAACGCGACGGGCAGTAGTATATTTTTCACAGGCACCACTCCCAATGACAGCGGCGCCGCGAGTAGGGTACTGCGGGCTAGATTTAGCACATCGGCGGGAGTTAACGCTGCAAATAGCGTCAGTTCGAACTCCAACGACCCGTGGGTGATGGACGGAGAGGTTGAGGATTATCAAGTATTTCTTTTGAGTAAGCAGCTGAGGATCTCCTTAAAGACCGTAGGTACATCGGGCAACAGCGGCGATTTTACATTTAAGATGGGCAATGTATTGAGTTCCAGCCCTTCGTCCGACAGCGTCACTTTTTCCACCCCAGCCCCCAATGTCATAACGGATGAGCCCAAAATGCACGAGATAAACAAATACAACACGGCGATACCCATCACAGTAGATAGACCCCAAACTCTCGGCGTCGTCAAATCACAAACCAACTGCACCGATATCAGCAACAATAACGCCGATATACCCATAACTTTCAGCAGATATCAAGACGGCGGCAAGTGGCACGACAATATAACCATCCCAAGCACATCCGTAAAGTCCAACTCCGATATCGTCTGCCTCTTCACCTACGGCGCGGCGCCTGTTATCACTATCGAGGCAAATGTGACCAATAGGGCGTTTGTCAATGATAATTTTAATTTGAGCATAAAAGATATCGACACTAACTCCATTATGGCAACAAACAGTACGGCAGGCACGAACACCATCTTTGCCAAAGCTATCCTTGAAGCCGACCACACTAACAATATCTCCATATCAATGATACAAGGCAGTACGGGCAAACTTGGCAGATATAAAATAGAAGCGGCGTGTTCGGGCACCAATCCCGTCACCGTAACCGACGGCTGGTTCACGCTAAAAACCGCCCTCGCCGATAATATAGTCTGCAAAATCACACTCACCGCCCCCGCTATCAGTACCGCCAACTCGCAGATAGCGGTTACTCCAAAAGAGAATGTCGCGGGCAACACCTCTTTGGTTTTGGTCACTCTGAAAGACGCCAACAATATACCTCTATCTTCAGGCGGAGATAGTATCAAGGTATTTATCAACTCCCCCGTAACTATGCAGCTATCAAACGGCACCCACTCTATATACTCCCCGACAATAAGCGGCATAACAGCCATAGATAACGGCAACGGCACATATAGAGCGGAGATAACTTCAAATCTAACGGGAGAAGCCGTTCTGACATTTAGCGTAAACGGCAATACGGCTAACGCCAACGCCACGGCTAAGTTTCGCCACTTGGGCGTTGATATGGACAGCCCCAACACCGCCATCACCATCCCAAATCCCAATGTAAAGGTAAGCACCAACGCCACGGCTTTAGTGCGGCTGGCGGATAGATTCGGCAACGGCGTGACAAACGCTTCGGTATCTTTGGTGGTCATAGCCAACTCCACGACGCCTGTCATATACAATACAAATGTACGAAACCACCACAACGGCACATACGAGATAAACCTCACGGCTATCAAGCAAGGAGATGTGACGGTAAGCTTCAGCGCGGACAATATAAACGCCAAACAGAGCAAAAACGCCACGGCAACATTCTTAGCCACCGACTACAATGTAAGCAGCCCATACTCCAACATAACCATCACGCCAAATAGCTCCATCGTAGGCAACGCCGCATTGATAACCGTCTACCTAAGCGACACTGCGGGGCTTAACGGTATAGCGGGTCAGGATGTGAGATTGGTATTTGCTAAAAGCGCCAACGCCACCATCTACCCCGATAACGCCACCTACAAAATGAACAACAACGCCACCCTCGGCAACGGCTACTACACGGCGTGGATAAATTCAACGATAGCGGACATTTATACTCTAAGCTTTAAAGTAGGGGGCAATCAAAGTATCCACAACGCCTCCATCAGATACAACCCCGCAGATGTTGACTTAAGCAATACCGCCCACTCATACATCACATCCAACGCATCTGCACAGATAGGCGAAAACGCTACGGTAAAAGTCTATCTTGCCGACAGATACAACAACACCATCAAAAACGCCACCGTAGATATAAGGGTGATAAAAAACAACACAGGCAACTTCACGCCGATAAACTCCAATAACTCTATCTCTTTTACGGCAGACGCGTCGGATCCCAAAGGCGGCTACTACAAAGCGCTATACTCTACATCGGTAGCCGACACTACAACCTTTGGCTTTAACGCAAACAGCATAGCCGCCCCCAACTCCAATAACGCCTCCACAAGCTTCACCAGCACGGGAGCCAATATACAGAGCAGTCATACTAAATTTGCCGTAACGCCCAAAGATAACACGGTGGGAGATAGCGTTGCTCTGAACCTACTACTATCAGACAACAGCAGCAATCCGCAAGCGGGATATAAAGTATCGTTTTATGTCGAGCAACAAAATCTTATAAATAGCGTCTATATCTCATCGGTAACAGACCACAAAAACGGCACATACACAGCCGGCGCCTCTACAAATAGATCTGCAAATGCGACATTCTACTTTGTAGTGGACGGTGTAGGCAATAGTTCAGGCGTCAAGACAGACTGGGCAAATTTTAAGCAGGGAGCTGTTGATTTAAATTCCAACAACTCATATATGACGGTAGAGACTCCAAGAACGGTCAACCAGCCTTCAAAGATAACAGTCCGCTTAGCAGACTCATACAACAACACCATAACAGACAAGAATGTAACTATCTTTATAGTCTCAAACGGCACTTCAGGCACACCATCTATCGCACCCGTAACTATCTATAATGGCGACTATGTGTCTAATCTAAACAGCTCCAAAGCAGGCAACATCACTCTAAACTTCAATGTAGAGGGTATCGGCAACAACACCGCTAAGAGTAAAACGGTAGAATACAAAGCAGACAGTTACAATATAACGGGAGCTTACACCTACATAAAGGC
>JAISQB010000074.1 GCA_031274495.1 Campylobacteraceae bacterium
TCTTTTAATATCATCTATATTGATAATGTGCTTGCCAAGTATATATTTATCTATAAGTACCCTATCTTTATAGATAATAAGCTCATTAAATGCTAAACTTTCTAAAAGAAAATACGCACCCACTATAAAAAGCGCTACTCCAACGCATATCAATGTTATACTGATAGGGCTATAGGACATAAATATCTCAGTAGATAAAAATAGCAATAATCCCGCAGGCAAGATATCGCCGCACCAAAGATAGAGCAAGCTTCTTTGGGTTACCTTGTAAACTATCTCTTCATTGTCTATCTCTGTTTCAGCCATTACTTTGCCCTTTTTGTAGTTTTTTTATCAACTCTTCTATCTCAAATATCTCTTCGACACCTAAAGTTAGTATGGAGTATTTAAGTGATGATAAAAACTCTTTTTTATGTATAAAGTTCATTTGATTATAAAAAACAGAACTTGTTGTGTCGATATATTCAATATCATTAATATTTATACTCGACTTTCCAAAAATATATTTATCAATCACTACTCTATCTTTATAGACAATAAGTTCTTTGAATGTCAAGATTTGCAATGTGACATATACACCCATAATAAAAAGCAATCCCGCAATCAATACTATTACTATGCCGCTTGTTTTAGGATTTGTAAATGTAGATACCAGCGTAAGAGATGATATCAGGAAGCATAGTCCGGCGGGTATGAGATGGCCAATTTTGACATATATAAACTCGCTTTGACTTGCTTTATACATCGCCTCTTCATTATCTGTTATTGGTTCAGACATTACTCATTCCTGTCGCAAATTTTTGACTATTTTTGTATAAAATTAAGTGGCTATTATCTCATATCTTAACTTACATTTATATTTATTATTAAATGCGTTAAAAATGCTTCGCACCACTTCTCATCTTTGACATAAAAAATATCCTTTGACACGGGTGTTTAATTAGTTTTTAGCCTCTTTGTGGGTATAATCTTTGATTTTTAAGAGAACAGGAGATAAAAATATGTGTAAAGATTGCGGCTGTTCTATCAATACTCACGAACATAGCCATTCACACGAACATTCCCACGACGGGCACGCTCATACTCACGAACATTCCCACGAGAGCAACAAAGAGCATATTCACGACCATAGCCACGCAAATCCGAGGCTGAATGAGACAAAGACGGTTGAGGTTATCACGAAGATTTTAGATGCTAATGATAAAGAGGCTGCTTCAAACCGCGCCCATTTTGAGGAGCATAATATATTTGCTATCAATCTTATGAGCAGTCCGGGAGCAGGAAAAACCACCCTGCTTGAGGCGACGATAGAAGAGGGTAGTCTAAAGATAGGCGTTATAGAGGGTGACTTGGAGACCAATCAAGACGCCGATAGGATCATCAAAAAGGGCGCTCCCGCTCATCAGATAACTACCGGACAGGCTTGCCATTTGGACGCTTTTATGGTACACGAGGGGTTGCACCATCTGCCGCTGGAGGGTCTTGATATTGTATTTATAGAAAATGTGGGCAATCTCGTCTGCCCCGCAAGCTATGATGTCGGAGCGCATCTGAATGTCGTGCTTTTATCAGTCCCCGAAGGAGATGATAAGCCTGCCAAATATCCCGTGATGTTTAGGGCGGCTGATATCTTGCTTATCACTAAAACGGATCTTTTACCACATTTTGATTTCAGCGTCGAAAAAGCTATAAAAGAGGCAAGAAAATTAAACCCCAAAGTCGATATCATAGAATGCGACAGCAAGTCCAAAAAAGGCATCGACAAGTGGATAAGCTATCTTAAAATAAAAAAATCGCTAAGAGGATAACGGATGTGCCTTTCTATCCCTTCGCGCGTTACGGATATAGATGAGAATAATAACGCCACGGTCGAGACTTTAGGGGTTTTGCGAAAGGTTTCGCTGGATTTGATAGATGAAGAGGTGCGCGTGGGTGAGTATGTGCTTATACACGTGGGCTTTGCTATGAGTAAGATCGATGAGCAAGAGGCAAAAGAGAGTTTGGCGCTTTACGAAGAGATAGCCGCGAAGATGAAGGATGGGACGATAGATGAAGAGGAAGGGGATATGGGACTTGCCGATAGACTTCATTAACTCCTTCAAAAATCCGCAACATATAAAAGCCCTAAGTCTTCAGATAAAAAAAGAGGCAAAAAAAAAGCTTAATATTATGGAAATCTGCGGCGGTCATACCCATACGATTATGAAATACGGCTTGACGCAACTCCTGCCGCAAGAGGTTGAGTTCGTCCACGGTCCGGGCTGTCCTGTATGCATTATGCCAAAAGAGCGCATAGATGAAGCCATAGAGTTGGCGAAGCAGCCAAATGTGATATTAGCGACCTTGGGCGATATGATAAGAGTGCCAGGAAGCAAGAGATCTTTGCAGGATTTGAGGGCTGAGGGGTATGATATAAGGGCTCTGTATTCGCCGCTGGATGTGCTTCAAATCGCGAAAGATAGCCCCGACAAAACCGTCATATTTTTTGCCATAGGCTTTGAGACGACTACGCCGATGAGCGCCGTATTGGTGGAAAAGGTGGCAAAAGATGGTATAAAAAATATCCTTTTTCATATCAACCACGTATTAGTCCCGCCGCCCATTCACGCTATTATGAGCGAGGGGGCGGATATAGACGCGTTTTTGGGACCTTCGCACGTGAGTGTTATAACGGGGTGGGATATCTTTACCCCTATAGTGCAGCGATATAAAACCCCTGTCGTGGTTTCGGGCTTTGAGCCAAGCGATGTGATGGAGAGCGTTTTGCGCGTGGTGAGGCAGTTTAATGAGGGGCGGTGCGAAGTTGAAAATGAGTACGCCAGAGCTGTGAGCAAAGAGGGCAATGTAAAGGCTTTGAAATTAATAGATAGATACTTTGATGTAAGAGATAGCTTTCGCTGGCGCGGGCTTGGCGATATACCAAAGAGCGCTTTGAAGTTAAGAGCGGAGTTTGCCCATTTAGACGCTGAGGTGGTCTTTAGCTCAAAATTATCAAAAACCCCCATAGACGACCACAAGCTTTGTATCTGTTCGCAGATATTGAAGGGTAGGGCAAAGCCGTTTGATTGTAAGATTTTCGGTAAAGCCTGTACCCCCAAAAGCCCGATAGGTTCGTGTATGGTATCAAGCGAAGGTGCGTGCGCGGCATATTTTAAATATGGAGATTTTTTGTGATACTTTTTCGGGAATTAAAATGAGTGATAACAAAAAGATTTTATTAAGCCACGGCGGCGGCGGGGAAGAGATGCAGTCTTTGATAGGCGGGCTTTTTTTCAAACACTTCGGCAATGAGATATTGGACAAAATGGAAGATAGCGCGACTTTGGATGTGAAGGGTAAGATCGCCTTTACCACGGACTCTTTTACCGTAACGCCACTCTTTTTTAACGGCGGCGACATAGGCAAAATCGCCATAGCCGGAACGGTCAATGATTTAGTGAGCGCGGGGGCAAGACCTTTATATATAAGCTGCGGCTTTATCATAGAGGAGGGGTTTTTATATAAAGATTTGGAGCAAATCGTCCTGTCTATGAAAGCGGAGCTTGAAAAAAGCGGCGCGAAGATAGTGGCGGGCGATACAAAGGTCGTTCCAAAAGGCAAAGCGGACGGTATCTTTATCAACACAAGCGGCATAGGCGAGATTATCTGCGGCGACATCTCATCGCACAATTTAAACGAGGGCGACGCGATCATCATCTCAAACGAAGTGGGCAACCACGGGGCTTGTATATTGGCAAACAGAGAAGAGCTGCGAGTGAGCGGGGATTTAAAGAGTGACTGTGCTTCACTTTTTGCGCCCGTGTCCGCGCTTTTTGAAAACGGTATCAAGCCAAAAGCGTTGAGGGATGCAACGAGAGGCGGATTAAGCGCGGTTTTAAATGAGTGGGCATTGGCGTCAAATGTCGGTATCGAGGTAAATGAGAGCGATATTTTGGTATCAAATGAAGTTAGAGGACTTTGCGAGATATTCGGATTTGAGCCGTATGAATTGGCAAATGAGGGGACGATGGCGATTTGTGTGAAGCAAGAGGATGCCGAGAAAGCGCTTGAAATCTTAAGAGAGTTTGACGAGTGCAAAAAAGCCAACATCATAGGCAAGGTTTTAAACTCCTATAAACAGCGTGTGATACTAAAATCACCGTGGGGAACGAGCCGATTTTTAGAGCCTCCAAAGGGCGAATTGCTGCCGAGGATCTGCTAAATGCACGAGCTTTCAGTGGTAAACTCCCTCATAGAGCTTTGCGAACAAAACGCCAAAGCAAACGACGCCCAAAAGGTGATAAAAGTAGAAGTTAAGATAGGAAAATTAAGTGGTATCGAACCGCACTTTTTACAACTCACATTTGACACATTCAAAGAAAAAACCATATGCGAAAATGCCAAACTTTTGGTAAATATACAAGAGGTGATTATAGAGTGCCTCTCTTGCGGCTTTCAGGGTACTCTCAAAAATAACGAATTTATATGCGAAAAATGCGGCGGCAACGATGTGCGGGTCGTAGACGGCGAAGATATGGTTTTGATGCGCTTGGAGATGGAGTAGTTCTTAAAAAATCAGATAAATGTATCTTTTATGTTGAGATTGATGATAGTTTAAATCAATAATAGATAGAATAGTCTTTTTTTATACAACTATCTTCAAGGGGCATACATATGGGTGTGTTACATTTTTTGGCAAAAATTCCGTTGATTGTCGCAAGATTTATCCTTAAACTCTTTTCGTGGATCGTAAAAGCGCTGCTTTTTGTTCTGCGTCCTATCGTGGGCAAAGTCGAGTGGCAAAGCCCTGCGTGGATAAAGTATGCCGCTAAATTCTTCAAATTTTTAGGTGGTTTAATTCTTAATCATAAAAAGATAGCCTCTATCGTCATTGTAACGCTTATCTTACTCTCTTTCGCGGGATATTGCGCTTATGTGTGGCAGCAAAACCAGCCAAAACCTATAGAGGTAGCGCCGATTGATTACACGCAGGTTCAAGCGCAAGTGAGCAAACCGCACAGGAGTTATGGCTACGATAGGGTCTATTTCGGCAATATAAATATATATTTTGACTACCCCGCCGCACCCATCGAACATATCGGTCAAAACGCGAGCGAGATCGTAAGCAAAAATATCAAAATCACCCCCGCCATAAACGGCACTTGGATATGGCAGAGCGAATATACGCTTACATTTATAGCAAATGAAGAGTGGCTTATCGGCGAGAAATATAGCGTCACATTGGACTCCAAAGAGCTTCTAAACAAGCAGGTGAAGTTGGAACAAGAGGAGTATGAATTTACCACAGACCCTTTTAGCATGAGTGTTTCAAGTAGAGAGTTATACCAAAATCCCGACAAACCGAGCGAAAAAAATGTGATATTTGAGGTGGATTTCTCATATCCCGTGGACGCGGCGAGTTTTGAGAGGCAAATTTCTATGCAGCTCCAAGCGCCCGAAAAGTACAAAATCACCCCAAAACCATATAAATTTGCCGTCAAATACGACGATAAAAAGATGAAAGCGTGGATAAGGTCTGAGTTTGTAAAGCTTCCCGAAGTCGATAGCGAAATGGTTTTAAATATAAAAAAGGGCGCTAAATCCTCTCTTACAGGACGCGCCGCAAATAGCGATCTGGTGAGTTATCAGAGCGTATCAAGCGTATATACGGATGTGATAAAAAATATATTTTTAACTATCGCGGAGAATGACAACAACGAGCAAGAGCAGATTTTGGTGGTGAGTTTGATGGACAAAGTCAATGTGAACGCTCTAAATAGACAGGTCAAAGCTTTTGTCTTGCCCAAAGATAAGCCCGCGACCGAAGAGTATAGAGCAGTTAAAAATTATAGCTGGTCGACAGATGACGATATAAGCCCTGAGATTTTAGCTCTATCAAAACCGCTGGAGCTGAAACTAAACGATTTTGAATCCGACGAGCAGAGCAGTATAAGCTTCAAATACAAAAACAACCCCAACGAATATATCTATGTAATCGTCGGCAAAGATATAGAGACTATCGGCGGATATAGGCAAAACTACACCAGATGGACGGTTTTAAATGTGCCCAAATTTCCGCAGGTGTTAAAATTTGCCAACGAGGGTGTGCTGCTTTCGTTAAAGGGCGAGCGAAAAGTGCCGATTTTTGCGCGCAATGTCCCGGGATTTCAACTTGAGATAAACCGCGTCATCCCTTCGCAGCTGCACCACTTGGTCAGTTTCAACGATCGCTGGGAGTTTAGCGAAACTTCATTTGACCATCCGGATAAGAGCTATTTTACGCAAAAATTTACACACAATAAAACTCTGCCCGTCACAAACAGCGGCAAAGTCGTTTATGAGGGTGTGGATCTGGGCGAATATCTGACAAAAGAGAGCCAAAACACAAGAGGCGTCTTTTTGGTCACGCTCTCATCGTGGGACCCCGTGACAAATAAGACGATAAATTACGCATCGGGCGGTTCAAGACTTGTGGTGGTGACCGACCTTGGCATTATCGTCAAGCGTTCAGCCGACGCGTCGCACGATGTTTTTGTGCAGTCTATCAAAGACGGACGCGCTGTAGAGGGGGCGAAAGTGTCGCTTCTGGGCAGAAACGGCGTGGCTATCGAGAGTGCAACGACGGATGGCAACGGACGCGCGCATATTAAGTTTTTAAATAACTCCAACGAATATAATTCGCCAAACAATCCTGTCATATATGTGGTGCAAAAGGATGGCGATTTGTCATTTTTGCCGTTCGATCCGTACGCTGATAATAGGCGGCTTGAATTTTCAAGATTTGACGCGGGCGGCACGCAAAATATTTTAGAGCGCGGCAAACTAAGCGCCTATCTTTTCTCCGATAGAGGTCTTTATAGACCCGGAGAAGATGTCAATATAGGCTCTATCGTGCGGGCTGAGGATTGGGAGATACCGGTGGGGGGCATCCCTGTGACAACTTCCGTGTACGACGCGAGAGGGCAGCTGTTTAAGAGCAGCAATTTTATGATCGACGAGAGCGGATTTAACGAACTCTCCTTCACGACTACGACAGACGCGCCGACAGGAAGTTGGATAATATATCTAAATATCGCAAAAGATTACAGAGATAAAAAAAGAGCGGGCATATTGATAGGCTCAACTACCGTTTCGGTTAAAGAGTTTGAGCCCGATAGAATGAAAGCGGAGCTTAAACTACTCCCAAGCGGCGTCAAAGGGTGGATTAAGCATAATGAGATAAGTGCTGTTTTAAAAGTGGAAAATCTCTTCGGCACGCCCGCGCAAAATCGCCGTGTGAGTGCTTCGCTTATCTTAAATCCTACGGCGTTTTCATTTAAAGAGTATCAAGGGTACCATTTTTATGACGGGCACTCTTCAAGAGATAGATTTGATATAAAACTTGAAGATAGCAAGACGGACGAGAATGGCGTAGCGGCATTGGATCTTTTGTTGGGAGAGTATGAGAGTGCCAGTTTCCAGATGGCTATTGTCGCCGAAGCTTTTGAAGCGGGGGCGGGCAGGAGCGTTACGGCGACAGCTTCGGCGTTCATTTCGCCAAATGATTATCTCATAGGCGCAAAAGCGGACGGCGATACTGGATATATCAAGAAAAACGGCGATAGGAAGCTAAACTTCATAGCCATCAACCAAAACCTCACAAAGGTAGCGCCGCAAAATTTAACCCTTGAGATATTGGAGCAAAAGTATATCTCCGTTTTGACATTGCAAGATTCGGGCGTATACAAATACCAGTCAAAACAAAAAGAGATAAGCTTAGGCGAAAAGCCGTTTGTCATCGACAGCAAAGGGGTTGATTACGCGCTTGATACCTCAAAGCCCGGCAACTACAAACTGCTTGTGAAAAACGCTAAAGGCGATATACTCTACAGAAGCCACTACTCCATCGTAGGGGACGCCAATATCGACCGTTCATTAGAGAGAAACGCCGAGCTTGAGCTCAAACTCTCAAAAGCGGAGTACAACAACGGCGACGAGATAGAGATATCCATCAACACGCCATACATCGGAAGCGGACTTATCACGATAGAAAAAGATAAAATCTACGCTGTCAAATGGTTCAAAACGACCACGACAAGCTCCACGCAGCGCATAACGATACCAAATGACCTAAAAGGCAACGGATATATCAATGTCCAATTTGTGCGTGACTTTAACTCTGATGATATATTTATGAGCCCGCTAAGTTACGGTGTCGCGCCGTTTAAGATTTCGACTGCTAAACAGAGCGCGAAGATAGATATAAGTTCGACCAAGCTCTTAAAGCCCGGACAAGATGTCAGCATCAAAGTCAAAACCGACGGCAAGCAAAAGGTGGTGGTATTTGCGGTGGATGAGGGTATATTGCAGGCGGCAAATTATAGGCTGGGCAACCCTTTAAATTACTTTTTCTCAAAGCGTGCGCTTGAGGTGAGGAGTTATCAGATACTTGATTTGATACTGCCCGAATTTAGCAAATTTGAGAGACTCTCATCAGCTGCGGGCGGCGGTGATGACGAAGTGGCGCGCAAAGAGGCAAATAAAAACTTAAACCCTTTCAAGCGAAAAGTGGATAAGCCTGTAGTATTTTGGTCAGGTATCACCGAAGTGGACGGCGAGAGGGAGTTCACATATAAAGTTCCAGATTATTTTAACGGCAAACTTCGCGTTATGGCGGTAGCGGTATCCAAAAACAGAGCCGGTATCGCGCAGACGGAGACAACTGTGAGGGATGATTTTGTCTTGACGCCAAATGTACCTTTTGCCGCGGCTCCGGGGGATATTTTTGAAGTGACGCTTGGCGTTTCCAATAATATAGAAGATTTGGAAGAGGGCAAGGCGATTGTGGCGGATATTTCGGTTGAGGCGACAAAACAGCTTGAGGTCGTAGGCGAAAAACGAACAAAAATCAGCCTTGTAAAGGGCAGTGAAGGTTTTGTGAAATTTAAAATCAAAGCAGCCTCTGTGCTTGGCGGCGCGGAGTTGAAATTCAAAGCATCATACACGAACGGCGATAAAGTCTACTCTACTTCAAGAGTCGGCACCACATCGGTAAGACCTGTAACGCCTTTTAGAACACAAACGGTGATGGGACGAATGGGAGGCAGTAAAGAGAGTGTGGATAAACTTCGCGCTATGTATGACGCATTTTCACTTAGAGAAGCCTCCGTCGCCTTTTCGCCATTTGTCTTGGCGAACGGACTTACAAGTTATCTGGATAGCTACCCTCACCAATGCTCTGAGCAGTTAGTAAGTGCTGCTATATCGGCTATGATACAAGAGGAGTATGCGAGCTTCAACAGAGCCAAACATAACTTCACGCCGCACGAAAATATAGCCTCCATACTCAAATCCCGCCAAAACTCCAACGGCGCGATAGGATTGTGGCGCGCAACAGCTTACGGCGATACATTTGCCAGCGTCTACGCGGCGCACTATCTTGTGGAAGCAAAAGAGAAAGGCAAAGTTATCTCTTCGGATCTACTCAAAAAGCTCAACGGCTATCTCAGTAATCTTGCGAGCGATAACAGGATAGAGCATTTGGAGGGGTTAAGGCTAAGAGCTTACGCGGTATATCTTTTGACAAGGCAAGGAGAGGTGACGACCAACCTCCTAAGCTCCGTCCAAAAAGCGCTGCAACTCCACTATGAGAAGAGTTGGCAAAGCGATATATCCGCTCTGTATCTTGCTGCTACATATAAGATGTTGAAGATGGACAAAGAGGCGGAACTGCTCTTGAAAAAACCTTGGGAGGAGTTGAGTAAAGCGTACAATAGCGCGTGGTGGTCGAGGGACTATTATGACCCGCTCGTCGTAAATGCCGCCTCCATATATCTTATCTCAAAACATTTCCCCGATAGGATAAAGAGTATCCCCGCGCAAGCGTTGGAGAATATGGCGCTGATGATTAGAAGCGAGCGCTTTACGACGACTTCATCTTCTATGACTACTCTTGCCTTAGATAGTTACTCCAAAGGGCTTACAGAGCTTGTTGGGGCGGCTGAGTTATCTATCGAAGCTAAAGGCGGCGACGCTAAAACAAGGCAGATTGCACAGATGAAACTCTCTACAGAGCTTAACAATAACGGCGAAAAACCAAGGCTCATAGCCGAGATAAGAGATACACTGGCAAAAGGCAATTTCAAGAAAGACGACACGGCGGTCATCTTCAACAACCCATCAAAACTTCCCGCTTGGTACTCCGTAGTACAAGAGGGTTACGATGTAGCGGCTCCCAAAGATGCCGTTAAAAAGGGGTTGGAAGTTTACAGAGAGTATACGGACGAGAGCGGCAATAAAATTACGCAGACAAAGCTTGGCGAAAAGATAAATGTAACGATAAGAGTCAGATCCAACTCAAAAGAGGGCGTCGGCAATGTCGCGATAGTAGACCTGCTCCCGGGAGGCTTTGAAGTGGTGCAGCAGCTTGCAAATCAGGACTCGCAGCACCAAGAGGAGTATTATGATGAAGAGTACTATGAAGAAGAGTACGAAGAGGACGATGGTTACTCTTCGCCGATAATGGCTTACGGCAGCACTTGGAGTATTGATTACAGCGATGTGAGAGAGGATAGAGTGCTCATATACGGCACGGCAACCTCTGATGTGAGAACTTTCAAGTATCAGATCAAATCAACCAACGAAGGCGTATACGCGCTTCCTCCGATTTTTGCCGAAGCGATGTACGATAGGGAGATACAAGCCTTGTCTGCTGACAGCGGCTCCATCACAGTGTTGCCGTCCGAATAATAATGCGGCGGCTGAAACGGTTTGTCGGCAATCTCGCGGCGATAATTTTTATAGCGGCTTTAGTCCTTGTAGGGCTAAGGCTGCTGCCGCACCCCAAACTTTCAAATAATCTCTTCCTATCGACAGCCATCTACGACCAAAACGGCGCGCTTTTGAGGCTAAATCTCGCCAAAGATGAGCGCTATCGCGTCTGGACGCCGTTGGATGAGATATCGGGTGATGTGATAAAGGGGGTTTTGCTGCACGAAGATAAGTGGTTTTACCGCCACTTTGGCTTTAATCCGATAAGTTTGGTTAGGGGCGGATGGATAAGCTATATCAAAAAAGGCAATATGCAGGGCGGCTCGACTGTGACTATGCAGCTTGCCAGAATGTATTGGAAGCTAAATACGCGCTCCATCAGCGGGAAATTGACGCAGATCGTACGCGCTGTGGAGTTGGAGCTTTTTTATTCCAAAGATGAGATATTGGAAGCCTACTTAAACTACGCGCCGTATGGCAGAAATATAGAGGGCATAGGTGCGGCGAGTCTTATATATTTTAACAAATCCCCCAAAAATCTAACTCTCCCCGAAGCCTTAGCCCTCTCCGTACTGCCACAATCCCCAAGCTACAGAGTGGATAAAAACACAGGCTATGTGGGCGAGAAATTAAGCCGCGCAAGGGATGAGCTTTTTGAAAAATGGCGCGAAGTTTACGGCACGGATGAGTTGACGAATGCGCTCTTTTCTCTCCCTTTCACGCTAAGACAGCCCGAACTCTTACCCTTTCGCGCCCCACATCTTGTGGAGCAGCTCTTAAGGGAGGATTTTAACAGGGGCATTGTCAATTTGAGGATCGATACGACTATCGATTTGAGACTTCAGACGCTATTGGAGACGCATATCGACTCATACATCAACCGCTACTCCAACAAAGGTGTCAAAAATGCCGCCGCTATTTTGGTGGATACAAGAGATATGGGCGTTGTCGCGGCTGTGGGCTCTGCGGACTATTTCAACGAGGATATCGGCGGGCAGATAAACGGATTTAACATCAAGCGCTCCCCGGGCTCCACGCTAAAGCCTTTCATATACGCTCTCGCCATCGAACAGGGCATTATACACCCACAAAGCGTCTTAAAAGATGTCCCCACAAGCTTTAGCTCCTACTCGCCCGAAAATTTCGACAACCGTTTTATGGGTCCGCTAAGTGCCGCGCAGGCGCTCATCAGGAGTAGAAATATCCCCGCGGTCTATCTTAATAATAAACTAAAAAACCCCAATTTTTACGCCTTTTTAAAAAGAGCCAAAATCGGCAAAATGGCGAGCGAAAACCACTACGGCTTGGCTTTGGCTCTGGGCGGCGGCGAAGTTACGATGTTGGAGGAGGCGAAACTCTACGCGATGCTTGCAAACGGCGGAGTTATAAGAGAAGTTCGCACGCGAAAAGAGCAAGCGGCAGGCGAGGGCGAGAGGCTTTTAAGTAAAGAGGCTTCATTTATCACGCTTGATATGCTCTCCAATATGCCCAGAGCGGACGCGGTGGCGGCGGAGACGCAAAGATTGCCGATATATTGGAAGACGGGCACATCGTGGGGATTTAGGGACGCTTGGAGCGCGGGAGTTGTGGGGCAGTATGTGTTGATAGTGTGGCTTGGCAATTTTGACAATAGCGGCAACCCCGCCTTCGTAGGCTCCGACAGCGCCGCGCCGCTATTTTTCAATATAGTAAACAGCCTGCAAGCAACGCAAAAACTCCACGATGTAAACAGAGCCATACCCGCTAATGTCAAAAAGGTAGATGTCTGCCTTTCAAGCGGCGACTTGGTGACGGTGTGGTGCAAAAGAAAAGGTAAGGCTTGGTTTATCCCCGGTGTCTCGCCCATAAGAGTTGACACAGTCTATAGACCCATCCTCGTAGACAAAAAAACCAATCTCCCCGTCTGCCCCGACAAAAAAAGCGCCGACACAAAGATAGAGGTCTACGAATACTACTCATCCGACATCTTAGATATCTTCAAACGCGCCGGACTTCCCAAACGCCAACCCCCCAATATGGAACACTGCGCTTCCAACCCCGATATCGGCATCGCCCCCTCCATCACATCGCCTCTGAAAAATACACTCTACACGATACGAGAGAGCAAAGAGGAGACCGCACGCATAGTACTCTCCGCCGTCGCTGACGCCAATGTAAAAACGCTATACTGGTTCATAAACGACGAATACATAGGCTCCGCCACCCCATCAAAATCCATCGTCTGGATTCCCAAAAAGAGCGGCAGATTTGAAGTAAGAGCAATAGACGACCACGGCAGAGCCGATATGCGAAACGCGCAGGTGGTTATAATAAAGTAAAAACACTCTCTCTCTTTGTTCCGAGCGAGCGAAGCGACGAGGAATCTTAATTTCGACAGAGCCGATTTATCGGTGACGAGGAATTTTGACAGTTGCATTTTTTTATCAAGTTCAACTGTAAAGATTCTCTCGCGCAATGCCTGTTTTCACAGAAATAATCCTCTCTCC
>JAISQB010000094.1 GCA_031274495.1 Campylobacteraceae bacterium
AGGTTCTATCAATCTTTTCTCATTCAAAACTTCTTTGTTTTCCTGTTACTTTCTTTTATCAAAAAGAAAGTAACCAAAACAAGCGAAGCGCTTTTGCGAAGCAAAATGTTTCCTCGAAAGAAATGACCCCCATAAAAGTTGACACTGCCCCTACGGGGTACCCTCCTGTTTTAATTTATTCAAGGGAGCTGCGGGACTTTTCTACGCTGGGACAGGTCCTCGCTCTTTTTCCTTGAATAAATCAAAACACTCGGCAGTGTCAAAATGGGGGGAAGAGAAAATCGCGATTACGCGATTATCGCTGTCGCTGTATGTGGTGACGATCTCCCTCTCAGTCATTCCGATGGAGCCGATTTATCGGCGACGAGGAATCTTTGTGTTTGAACCTATAAAATGTTTGACCGTTATGATTCTCACGAATTACTGCGTAATTCAGAGACACGACGAAGAGAGTTTGGATTCCCGCCTGCGCGGGGGATGGTAATAACGAAAGAGAGGCGGGAACGATGGAGGAGGGTGTGGGCGTGGTATACGCTCTTTGTGCCATGTTAAAGTGTATGAATGGTGAAAACAGTAGTCGCAAAATATGACATAGTGTGTAGTTGTAGCCGTGCACGGTGAAATTAGGGCATGTGGAGGAATTTTTCTCTTTGTTCCAATAAAAACGCTATGCGGTCGAAGTCTAAGGGGGTTTCGCCTTTGACCATTTTGTAGAGGTTCATTAGGGGAGCCATACAGCAGGTTTGGTTGCAGCCGGTGACTAATTTTTTGGCTTTTTTGTAGGGGAGGTCGGTGGCGGCGAAGATGCGCATTGCTTCGGCGACGGTTTTGTTGCCGCATTCGCAGATGATTTTGTTTTCAACATTCTCCACGAAGAGCCCCAACATAAAGCGACCTCAACTCTTCTTGCGTTAAAACTTTTTTGCGTTTCGTGACTATCTCCCTTACCATCGGCAAGATGGCGGTTATGACCTCTTTGTCGGGGGTAAAGCCCATTTTTTTGATGTAAAACTCCAGCGTGGAGCTGCCTGAATGTTTGCCGATGGGATAACTTCGCCTCAATCCCACACTTCGCGGCGAAAACGCTTCGTATGTCTTTTCGTTTTTTATCATACCGTTTACGTGGATGCCGCTTTCGTGCGAAAAGATATTTTTGCCGACGATGGGCATATTGGGCGAGATTTGGTGGTGGGCGGCGTTTTGCACGAGCCTGACAAGATCACGCAAAGCCATCGGTTTTATCTCCCTTTTTTCGCCGAAAAGCTCCGTAAAAGCCATCAGCACTTGCTCAAAACTCGCATTCCCCGCCCTCTCTCCAAGACCGATAACGGTAGTATTGACGCTCACTGCCCCCGCTTCAAGCCCAGTGATAGCGTTCGCCGTAGCCATACCAAAGTCGTTATGCGTGTGCATCTCTATATCCAAAAGTTTTAAGCTCACAAGATATGAGATAATTTCATATATCTGATGTGGCTTCATAATGCCTATGGTGTCGCAATATCTAAAGCGTTTTGCGCCAAATTCGCTTCCAAGCCTCATCACATCTTTTAAAAAGTTCACATCAGCGCGTGAACTATCCTCTCCGCCTATGCAGACAAAAAGTCCCTCCTGTTTTGCCAAAATGAGGCACTTTTCCAGCTGTTTTAAAACCTCTGCTTTGCCGCTTTTGTATTTTGTCGTTATCATAATATCGGATACGGGTATGGATAAATCAACCGCTTTAACTCCGCACTCCAAAGAGCTCTCCAAATCTTTCACCGACGCTCTGTTCCAAGTCATTATGGGGATGGGCAGGCGCAAAGAGAGTATCTCTCTTATATCGTCCTGCTCCTTTTTGCCCATCGCGGGAATGCCCACTTCCAGTTCATCTGCGCCGTTTTTAAATAACGACAAAGCAATTTTCAACTTCTCTTTTGTATTAAAAGCCACATACGGAGCCTGCTCGCCGTCCCTTAGAGTCGTGTCATTTATCAGCATACTTTCAACTTTTCAAAACTAAAGTGTTTTTTCACGGACTTTAATACGGATATCTCGATAGGTTCATTCGCGTAATCCTCATCGCAGATGATTTTGATATCGGAGAGTTCCGCTCTTGGGCACTCGCCTATCTTTTGCGTGAGCAGTATGTCGCAGTCGGATAGCGTCTTTTTTATCTCGTCTATGACATAAGTCCCGCACCCCGCAGGTCCTTTGCAGTATGGCGTCTCCACGCGCCTGTTCATAATAAATTTGATAGCCCTGTCGCCCGCTTCATATATCAAAAACTCTTTCGCGCTGCCGAAGTGGTCATTGATAAGTCCGTTGGACTCCGAAGTGACCGCTACGAGCTTAGTCTCTCCTGTGCTGCTTAACTCATACTTTCGCGCCTCCTCTTGCATCGCTTTTTCGTTTGCCGTTTGCAAAAGGGCGCGCCACTGCTCTATCTTTTCGTGCGCCTCTTGTCGGTTTTTGATATCGTAGTGGGCTTGTAACTCTTCAAAGCTCTTATCCGCAAACTCATATTTTAAAAACTCATCGCTTCTATCTTCGCCCAAAAGCCCCACGGCGTCGGCTCGGCACTGCCTGCAATGGCGCATCAACTTCATATCTATCTCGCACGCCTCCCGCACCCTCATCACAAGCCTATGGTCCGCGCTTTTCACGCCGCTAAGTCCAAAAGCCGTGCCGTGTTCGGGCTTTGAGATGAGCGGCATAACATTAAATATAAAGACCCCCATCTCTTTTACCTTTTTGGCTACTCGCGGGAGTTCGTCCTCGTTGATGTTTGGTATCAAGACGGAGTTTACTTTGACTAAGATATTGTTTTTCACTAAAAGTTCGATGCCTTTCAGTTGTTGGCGCAAGAGTATCTTTGCCGCTTCCGTGCTGTGATATCGTCTGCCTTCAAAATAGACCCAAGGGTAGATTTTGGCTCCTACCTCGCCGCTCTCATCAACGCTGTTTAAAGTTACCGTTACGTGCTCGATGTTGTATTTTAGTATCTCGTCGATATGCTTTTCTATATTTAAGCCGTTTGTCGAAAGACAGAGTCTGATATCGGGGGCGTATTTTTCTAAAAGTTCGAAAGTTTTAAATGTCTGCTTCGGATTTGCCAGTGCGTCGCCCGGACCCGCTATGCCCACAACGCTTAGTTGCTTGATACTGCCGCCGACATATAAGACTTTCTTCACCGCCTCTTCGGGGGTTAGTCTGGCACTCGTGACGCCGGGACGGCTTTCGTTGGAACAGTCGTATTTTCTGTTGCAATAGTTACACTGTATATTGCACGCGGGGGCTATGGCTACGTGGATTCTCGCGTAATGTTGATGGGCATTTTGCGAATAGCACGGGTGGTTGTTTATCTTTTTTAAGATATTCTCTTGCAGTTTTACCTGCTCGTGTGTACAGCCGCAACTCATAATATATCCTTTTCTATTTTTTCTCTTATATACTCTCTTGCATAAATCGTTCCCTAACGCCTATTTTCAAAGATTTTTGTGTAAAAATCGCTGCATCCATAGCGGCGGATTACTGTTTTGCAGGGCTAAAAGCTTATCCAAGACATCTTTTATAAGTTCATTCTCTTTTTGAACGCCAAGTATAAAAATGCCGCTGTTTTTTACCATCAGCGAAGCGCGCGGACCGATATGCGAAGCGCAGAGGATGTTGGCGTCTTTTATACAGCTTATCTTGTAATTTAACTTATCCGTCTCTTGGGCTATCTCATCTTTTGACTCGATAGCCCTCAAAAAAACACTTTTTTCGTTAAGAAGTTCATACAGATAAAAGCATTTGCACCAGCCGAAGTGGTCATTTACGTGTATGTTGTCGGTGGAGGCAAATGCGATTTTCATAACTTACTCGATAACATTAGCGTGATTTTGCCTCTTGTCTATAGAGACACTTGCTTGAAAAGGCTTGGGCGATACGGCGGGGAACATAATGCCGTTTGTCTTATGCTCCCTTATCTTATAAATACCCTTATTATGCCCATCCACATAGTAGTCGTTAAACTCTGCGATGTAGGGCAGATCCCACACTATGGCACCATCCGAGGGACAGGCGGCGGCACATCTTGGCTCACTTCCCTCACACTCTATACACTTTTCCGGTTTCACATAAGTTATATCCGCGCCTATAGGCGAATCTTCTGCGCCGACGATAGCCATCGCCGGACACTCCTCAATACAGCTGCCGCAATTGATACACAAAGATGTGATTTTCACTGCCATTCGTATCTCCTTGAAATATATATAAAGTGTATATGCAAATACCGTGCCGTAGCGCTTAGGAACGGTATTTGCATATATACTTTTATGGTAGTATCAAAAACATTAATCAAAGAGCTGTTAAGCGAAAGCGACTGCTCTCATAGCAAAATCAAAAAGAGCGGCTGTGACAAGCCAAAGCCCGGTAACACCAGCGGAGGGTGCGCCTATGAGGGGGCGCAAATATCACTTTTTCCCTACGCAGATACCGCGCACCTTGTCCATGGACCGCACACCTGTCTTGGCGCGTCGTGGGAGACGAGAGCCTCACTTACAAGTTACCAAGGGGAAAATAACACCCCGTTGGGATACTGTACAAATATAACTTCGCAAGATATTATATTTGGCGGCGATAAAAAGCTTGGAGAGGCGATAGAGTATATCGTCACGAAAAAACGCCCTAAAGCTGTATTTGTGTATGAGACTTGCGTCACCGCGATGATAGGCGACAATATAGACCATATATGTAAAACGGCGCAAGAGAGATTTGACATACCCATAGTGCCCATCCACGCCCCCGGATTTGTCGGCGGGAAAAATCTTGGCTCGAAATTAGCCTCAGAGTCTATACTTAGTTTTCTGATAGGCACAAAAGAGCCCGAGACCATCCACCCTTTTGGTATAAATCTCATAGGCGATTATAATGTCACGGGCGATATGTGGCAGTATAGAGGTATATTGGAAAAAATCGGCGTCAAAGTGGTCTCCACGCTCTCGGGTGACGGCAGGATAGAGGAGATTTGTCAAGCGCATAGAGCCAAATTAAATGTCCTCGTCTGCGCCAAATCGCTCGTAAGTCTATGCCGCAAGATGAAAGAGCGCTACGATATCCCTTATATAAGCGTCTCGTTTTACGGCAAAAGGGACACTTCAAACGCTTTGCGTTCTATAGTTAGAGCGTTGCGCGATGAAAATCTCTCAAAAAGAGCCGAGCATTTCATCAAAGAGGAGGAGTGGAGGCTTGAGAAGATGTTATTACCCTACAAAAAAGAGCTCTCAGGCAAAAAAGCCATTCTAAACACGGGCGGTAACAAATCGTGGTCTATCGCCTCAGCTTTGCAAGATATCGGCTTAAATGTGGTCGCAACCTCTATCAACAAATCAACCGAAGAGGATATAGAGTTGGCAAAAAAGTATGTGGGTATTGTATTTAAAAACCCTTCAATTGACCAGCCAAAACTGATAGACGAGCACGGGATAGATATATTGCTGGCGGGGGGTAGGAGCCTCTATACCGCTATCAAAAAAAAGATAGCCTTTGTGGATGTCAATCAAGAAAAGAAGCTTAGCTATGGGGCGTACGCGGGACTTGTGAATTTGGCGCGGGATGTTTCCTTGGCACTTTCAAATCCCGTATTTAAATTGGTAGGAGAAAAAGCGCCGTGGGAGAGTTAGAAAACAGAAATTACACGAAACCTTTGCACGTCAACCCTCTGAAGCTTTCGCAGCCGATGGGGGCGACGCTGGCGTTTTTGGGTGTCAAAAACTGTATGCCGCTAATGCACGGAGCGCAAGGGTGCGCCTCTTTTACGAAAGTTCTGTTCACAAGACATTTCAAAGACCCCATCCCGATACAAACGACGGCGGTAAACGACATAACAGCCATCATTGACGGCGGCGAGATATCCATATCCGAAGCAGTAAAAAATATCACCAAAAAAGTCACCCCCGACATCGTGGGGCTTTTTACGACAGGACTCACCGAGATAAAGGGTGACGATATAAAGGGTGTGAGTGGGCTTTTGAGGAACAAACAGCTCATCGTGTATGCCAATACGCCCGACTTTGAGGGGGGATTAGAGAGCGGCTGGAGCGCTGTGGCAAATAGCCTCATCGAACAAGTCGTCGAACCAAGCGGCGAAACGGACAAAAAAAAGGCGCTTCTCATCCCAAATGTCAATCTAACCCCCATTGAAGTTGAAAAGATAAAAGAGGCGCTGGAGATGTTGGGGCTAAACGCTTTCGCGCTGCCTGATCTTAGCGATTCGCTTGACGGACATCTTGGCGTCAAACAAGGGGCATTAAGCAGCGGCGGGATAAGCCTTGAAGAGATAAAAAAGCTTGGAAACGCGGGCGTAGTGATAACGGTAGGAGAGTCCGTCAAAATCTGCGGTGAAATTTTCAAAGAGAGATTTGGCGGCGTGCAGATCATACATTTGAACTCTTTGCAAGGGCTTAAAGCAAGTGATGAATTTTACGAAAAAGTATTAGAGTACAGAGGTGATAAAAGCGTACCGCCTTATGTAAAAAGATGGCGCTCCAGACTGCAAGATACACTCCTTGACACCCATTTTGCACTTGGAAAAACAACTGTTCTAATAGCCGACGAACCCGATAGCGCCTACGCCATCTCACACGCCTTGATGGAAGCGGGCGCAAAAGCGAGAGCATTTATATCCCAAAAGAGCGGGGTTTTGGAGAGCTTCAAATGCCAAGCGCAAGTGGGAGATTTTGAAGACTTAGAAGAGGCGGCAGAAGAAGCCAACCTGTTAATATCAAATTTCCACATAGAGCGCATAGCCCACAAATACCACAAGCGCTTTTTGATAAGAGGCTTCCCAAACTACGAACAAACGGGAGCCGCCCTAAGAAACAACATCCTCTACGAAGGTAGCTGCTCCCTCCTAAACGAATGCGCCAATTTAATGGCGGAACACCACTAAGTTCCGAGCGAGCAAAGCGACGAGGAATCTTAAAAGGTCACCCGCTTCACCATAAAAGATTCCTCATCGCTTTGCTTTATCGGAATGATGAAGAGGCGGTATTTCACGACAAATGACGACATCTTCGTCATTCCCGCGTAGGCGGGAATCCAAACTCACAAAGCATAAGTAATCAAAAAAGATACAATAGGTTCTATCAATCTTTTTTCATTCAAAACTTCTTTGTTTTCCTGTTACTTTCTTTTGTTGAAAAGAAAGTAACCAAAACAAGCGTAGCGCTTTTGCGAAGCAAAATGTTTCTCTGAAAACAAGCGAAGCGCTTTTGCTTTAGCAAAATGTTTCCTCGAAAGAAACAACCCCCAAAGTTGACACTGCCCCTACGGGGTACCCTCCTGTTTTAATTTATTCAAGGGAGCTGCGGGACTTTTCTACGCTGGGACAGGTCCTCGCTCTTTTTCCTTGAATAAATCAAAACAGGA
>JAISQB010000002.1 GCA_031274495.1 Campylobacteraceae bacterium
AGCGTTTTCCATATCATAGATCAGCGTATATCCGCCGCTATCTATACTATAGTCGGAATTTCTATAATCCGGAATAAACAAGGTATGCTCGTAGGGGGCGTATATACCCGTAAGGCTTATCTTCAAATCGTCCAAATCATTCGTGTTTAATTTAACAAGAAAATTTTCATTGTTTCTATGCTGCACCCTTCGCTCTCTGCTTCCATCGCTCTTGTTGGTATATTTTGACCAGAGCGGGATTTTTGACTCTTTTTTACCGTAGCTTAGCATGAGCCCAAGACTGTCCGTTATCGGACCGTCAGCTGATAGGGTGTACTCATACTTTGTAAATTCAGGCTGTAACGCTGCCGTGGTCGTATTGCCCAGAAGACTCTCTTCGGTCTGCGTCCAGTTAAACTTTGCCCAACCGTCGTTTGTATAGCGGTATGTAGAGCCAATATGCCATCTGTCGGTACTCGCGTCTTTTATCTTAGCATCAATCACGCCGCCTAAAAATCCGCCATAGTCAGCTCCTATATTTTCGGTATAAACCGCTACGCTGTCGATAAGACTTGTATCTAAAAAGAGCGTTTGCGCCTCCCCTTTTGGCTGAGCGGTTTGCATCGATGAACTATAAGCCAAGCCGCCCGGATTTATATTGTTGTTATTGCCCACGCCGTTAATTAAAAAGCTATTTTCATAATGCTTACTGCCGTGTATGGAGACTTTGGGCGGCGCTATCTCACCTCCCGTGGCGCTGCCTCTTGATGTCTGGTCAAACTGTATGTAAGATTTGCCGCGCAGAAGATCCGTCACCGCACTTGTGCCTGTGGGGGCGTTTTTGATGTAGTCGCTGCTTATAACGGCAGGATCTCCGCCGCCTGAAGTTGGCATCTCTCCTACGACTCTGATAGGCTCAAGCTGCGATATACCGCTTGTGAGATTGTCTTGCGTGCCGTTTTCATCCGCGAAAAGAGGCATGCAGCAAGAAACTATACCAAATAGACAAAGGCTGATTGCCTTTTTGCTTAGATAACTCATTTTATCCCTTTTTGATTCATTACTATAAAAAATATGACCCATATCAATCCCTACCTCTTTTGCCGACTTGACCAAAAGCCATGTAAGCCAAAAGCCCCAAAATCCCCGTAAAGCAGATGGCAAATATGGCAAAAACTTCTATCTTTTTACCCCTTATGCCAACATATAAAATCAGCGCAAAAAGTATGCCCAACCCAGCGAATATAAGATTTGGCGCGGGGGTGATTTGGAGTAGCACTTCATTGGAAAAATATGAAAATTGCGTCAAAGAAAAGGGCGATAAAAACGACAATCCGTAAGATACATACTCTCTTTTTTTGATGATAGTATCGGGGATATTTTGCTCGTGCGTGCGAACTGTTTGAAAACTTTCATCGGCCGCGATAAGCTCTATGGGTGCGTTTTTATCGGACAAATCTTTTTTGACGACACTCTTATAAAACGGTGTAAAACGGGCTGTTACGGCGTCAGTTTTAGGGTCGTAACTGACAAGCGGGAGTTTTTGCATAGTGCCGTCGTACATATTTAGATAGACGCCATTTTCAGTAACCACCGCGCCGTAGAAAATCCTCTTCAGTTTTTCATCCACATTTATATACAAAACCCTCTCTTGCATCACCGTACCCGTATCTCTCACATACGGCTCGCCCTCTACTATCTTTAGTTGAAATAGCCTATTGGCGCTGTCCGCTAAAAACATCCCCTCATCAAACGGCTTTAGATTGGAGGGGTTTGATGCCGCCGTTTGGATAGGAAAAAGAACGCCCGTCTCTTTAAGCGCTTGGGTGAATTTTTCCGATTTTTCTCTGTTTACAGCCCCATCAACGCAATCGATAAATAGCACCCTGTCGGACTTTATCAAAAGCACATCGGGCGGGGTTTCCAAAGTCGTGCCGACGGGGGCGGATTCGTAGAGAAGATGAAATGGTAGATTTTGCGCTAAGACATCTTGGGGCGTTACGCTGACGCTTTGGACGGAGTTAGCGGCAAGCTCGTAAGTAATCTCTCCCTTATCGGTTTGGATGGGAAAACCGCCCCATTTTTCTACATTGCCCGAAAACATAAACGGCAGCATTTTGTGAGCGGCGACGGTGCTTAGCAGCTCACCTGTTTCATCTTTAAAAGCCATTTTTTCCGTGCCGATTTCCAAGATAATAAATTCTTTCGAGATAGGGCTGAAAAAACCGCTCAACTGAAATCTATCCAACTTCACGGCTTTGTTGTAAAAATTGGGCACAAACCACAAGAGCGATATGACGCAGAGTAAAAAACAAGCTATCTTTGATATGTCTATTTTTAAAGCGTCCCCTTTTGTTTCTAAAGCCGCGCATTCAAAGGCAAAGAGCCAAAGTAAGCTCACAAGTGTGTATATCCACAAATCCTCTTTATAACTAAAAAATCCGTTATTCACAGTAAGCAGACTTACAAAAACCGCCCACATACCGCCGAATATAAATTTCCGCCAAATCGCACTATCCGCTATCGCCACAGCAGCCGCCAGATATGATATAACTCCCACCAACGCCCACGGAAGCGTAGTCATAAGCATCTCAAATGAGAGTTCGTACGGGAAATGCAGAGCAAAAAAGAGCAATTGCAAAAGAAGTAGCGCGCTTAGCGTCAAAAGCAGATTTAAAACAACGCCCACACTTATCATGGAGTAGATAGAGAAGCGGTAGGATACGGGCAGATGAAACATGAGTCTTAGGCGTTTGTCTTTACATTCGGGCATAAATTGCACATACGCGAACAACATCCCGCTCGCGATAAAAACCCATGAGAGTTTTGAAAAGTGAATACTTTGCTTGTATATAAGCTCCGCCCAAAGCGCCGTTGCACCCTTGTGCGATATGACCCCTTTGTATGAGATATAAGCGTCGATTACAACGGCAAGCACAGCGACAAATGGTATCCAAAAAAACTTGCGCAGTTTTATCTGCTCTTTCAATAAAATAGCGTAAAAAATATCTCTTGTTTTCATTAATATCTCCCCGTAAGCCCGATAAAAATATCTTCCAAATTCATACTATTCGGGGTTAATTTTTTCACCGTTAGAGGCGGTATCTGCTGCTTTGATAGATACTCTTTAAAAGTAGGTGGATTTGCAAAAGTAAAGATAGAGAGCGTTTTTTTGTCGCGCTCTATGTTTAAAACGATATCGTCGGTTTTCAAATGTTTCGCCTCCTCCAAAGGCAGGGTATAAGAGTAAAAGCTATTTAGCAGGCCGGTTTTGTCGCTTTTACTAATGATATTTCCATCTTTTAATACGATAACTTCATCTATGAAAAATTCCAACTCCGAGATGATATGGGAGGTGAGTAAAACGGTCGTTTGGCAGTCGTTGACATAATCCCTCAAAAACTCCAAAAAGAGCCTTCTATACCCCACATCAAGCCCCATGGAAAAATCATCCAATATCAAAAGCTCAGGGATTTGCGCCAAAATAAGCCCCAAAGTCACCTGCGACCTCTGCCCGCAAGAGAGTTTTGATAGCTTGCGCGAATGGGGCACTTTCATCCTATCTATGAGGTCGTAATATATATCTTTCCGCCACTTTTCATAATACGCCCCATAGTACCGCTCTATCTCATCTATAGACATAAAGTCATACTGCGTGAACCCCTCATGCACAAGACCTATCTTAGCTCTTACGGATGGCGGTATAAAAAAGCTGGGATATCCCAAGACGGAACAACTGCCGCGACTTGGCTGTAAAAAACCCATGAGTATATTGATAATGGTACTTTTACCCGCACCGTTTTTGCCGAGCAACCCCACGATACCGCCTTGTTTTACCTCAAAATTTATGTCGTGCAAGACTTCGGTATTTTTGTATTTAAACGATAGATTTTCGCAAATAATCATATTTTGCATCCCTGTTTAGCCCCTTATTTTCAGATATAGATAATTGCTATCAATATTTTCGCGGAAATTTAGCATAATGAAACTTAAAGTATGACACTATCTATTGGTGAGAAGATTGTTTGTTTAAATTATTTTGCGAAAATATGTGGTGATTTTAAAGATTCAAAAGATAAATTCTAAAACTTAAATTATGAGTTTACACCCGCCCTACTCGCAGGATAGGCGTAAACATAAGATGTATAATTAAAAATATCTATTGATTCAGATACAAAAAAGCAACTGTTTTCTCGCCGTTCTCTTCAAGCTGCAACAAGCACCCTTGTGATGTTAATTCCCATTCCGTTCCACTCTGCTCATAAGATAAAATAGCAATAGTTCCGCCATTAGCGTCTATAAATTTTTTATTATCACCCTCTTGTTTTAAGAGGAGTTTGGTATCGCTCTCTTCTTTGCAGATGACATTGATATTTTTCTTGTTTTCAATGACTTCAATCACAAAACCTTTATATGCGATCGATGCTTTTTGATCCGGAATTGATGACGATGGCGACGACGCACTATCTTGGGATGATTTGCAACCGCACACAAAAAGCAAAGCGGCTAAAGAGATGCCTGCCTTGATAAAAAGGCGGCAAGAACTGTTCATAAAGATACTTCTTAATAATAATTATCACAATTATATCTATGGCATGTTATAAAAAAATAAAATTAATATGATGTTGGTTGATTTTGATATATTTAATTTAAAATAGCAAAGAGATTCACATATAAAAATATGCCCTCATACAAGCGAAGAGTTTTTACTCTTTTTGTCAAATCTTTACACGAGATATTTAAAAGTGGGTTTATGTGTGGCGTCACAAGTAAACTGTGCTATACAAAGCCAACGCACAACTTAAATACTTGCAACCTTCATATATCATTTTGTACATACCGCATAAAATATACGGTATGTACGATCATTAGTTAAAGCTATTTCTGCTTGAAATATGAGATGATAGTTACTTTATCCCCATCACTAGCTTCGCCGGGCTGTAACAGACACTCTTTTGATGTTAACTCCCATCCGTCTTCCTGCGCATAGGTTAAAAGAGCTATAGTATGACCCTCTTTGCCTATAAGCTTTTGGCTAGTGTCGCTTCGTTTTAAAAAGAGTTCAATATCGCTCTCTTCACTGCAGACAATACTGATAGTTTTTTTGCCCTCATTAAATTCTATCTTAAAGCCTTCATAGACTATCGACGTTTTGTGATCTTTAGGTGGCGGTGGCGGTGGCGGTGTAGGTGCAGGTAAAGGTTCTTTGGATGAACAACCATACACAAAAAGTAAAGCGGTCAAAGAGATGCCCATTTTAACGAAAAAGTTGCGAGAACTACTCATAAAACAATCCTTTAATAATTTTCCGTAAATTATATCTAAAATATATTAGAAAAAAATAAAATTAATATAATATTCATTGAGCTTATGTAGATTTGATTCAGAAATAGTAAAAACCATCGCTATAAAAAACATATAATGTGTATTGTTTTTATGTATGTACAAATTTAAATAAACATAGCGCCCCGCTATATTAACATTTACGCAACAAACGAGAGGTCAGGATCTCCCATAGAGACAAAAGTTGCCCGCCGTTTTGTTTACAAAGATACGATAAACACGGAAGAGATTCGTTTGAAATCAAAAGGTAACGGATTTTTCAAATATATTAAAAACAAAAGTGTGGGTTAAACGCTTTGGGCTATATCTGCATGTATAAAAATAGAAAAACCCCCACATGCAAAAAAACATGCGAGGGTTTTGAAGGTGTTTTTGTGAGCATATTTTGATGCCGCATAAAACAAGGCGCGTGAGTTTATGCGCCTAAGGGGCTGGGACGATTACATCATACCGCCCATTCCTCCCATTCCACCCATACCGCTCATATCAGGTACGGAAGGTTTATCCTCTTTTATCTCGTTTATTACGGCCTCAGTTGTCAAAAGCAAGCTTGCGACTGAGACGGCGTTTTGAAGGGCGATTCTCTCGACTTTTACGGGGTCGATGATGCCCTCTTTGAACATATCTACATACTCTCCGCTTGCCGCGTTAAATCCGAAATTTTTGTCTTTGCTCAGTTCGACATTGTTCACTACAACGCCCGCGTCAAATCCTGCGTTTTGTGAAATTTGTTTCAAAGGTGCGCTAAGGGCTCTTGATACTATCTCGTATCCTATCGCTTCGTCGCCTTTAAGGTCTAATTTGACTTTTGATTTTGCGACTATGAACGCTGCGCCGCCGCCTATGACAACGCCCTCTTCAACAGCTGCTTTTGTAGCTGAAAGCGCGTCGTCAACTCTATCTTTCTTCTCTTTCATCTCTGTTTCGGTAGCCGCGCCTACTTTGATGACAGCTACGCCGCCGCTGAGTTTGGCAAGTCTTTCTTGCAATTTCTCTCTATCATAATCGCTCGTCGTGTCCAAAATCTGCGCTTTGATTTGAGCGACTCTGGCGTCAATCTTATTCTTATCGCCGCCGCCGTTTACTATCGTCGTGTTATCTTTGTCGGAAACTACGCGGCTTGCTTTACCAAGGTCGTTCAAGGTAGCGCTCTCCAAAGTTCGTCCAAGCTCTTCGCTGATGACCTCTCCGCCTGTTAAGATAGCGATATCTTCAAGCATAGCTTTTCTTCTGTCGCCAAATCCCGGAGCTTTTACAGCAGCTATATTTAGTACGCCGCGAAGTTTATTGACAACCAAAGTAGCAAGTGCCTCACCCTCGATATCTTCAGCTATGATAAGCAGCGGTTTGCCTGTTTTTTGAACTTGCTCAAGTACGGGGAGCAGGTCTTTTAAGTTGGTGATCTTTTTGTCGTACAATAATATAAGCGCGTTGTCAAGCACCGTCTCCATCTTTTCGGCATTTGTGATGAAATACGGAGATAGGTAGCCTCTGTCAAACTGCATACCTTCAACTACATCAAGCTCATCTTGGATGCCTTTCGCCTCTTCTACTGTGATAACGCCGTCTTTGCCGACTTTCTCCATCGCATCCGCGATAAGTTCGCCGATCTTTGTATCGGAGTTTGCGGATATGCTGGCGACTTGCGCTATCTCTTTTTTATCTTTTACTTTTTTTGAAATAGCCTTAAGTTCGGTGATGATAGCTTCAACTGCTTTATCCATACCGCGTTTTACTTCGATAGGATTTGCGCCGGCTGTGATATTTCTTAGCCCCTCTTTAAAAATAGCGTGCGCCAAAATAGTCGCCGTCGTAGTGCCGTCTCCCGCTTGGTCTGCCGTTTTGCTGGCGACTTCGCGAACGAGTGCCGCGCCCATATTTTGCACAGGGTCTTTTAGCTCGACCTCTTTAGCCACACTTACGCCATCTTTTGTGATAGACGGAGCGCCGAAGCTTTTTTGGATGAGTACATTTCTTCCTCTTGGTCCCATCGTAACTTTTACGGCGTCGTTTAGCTTTTTAACACCCTCGTAGAGTTCGTTTCTAGCGTTGTCTGAAAATTTGATATCTTTTGCCATAGTTTTTCCTTATTTTAAAATTCCAAGAACATCTTCGACATTAATCACCAGATATGTCTTCTTATCAAGCGTAATCTCAGAGCCTGCATACTTGGCAAATACAACAGTATCGCCCACACTGACCAATTTCTTTTCTTGCACCTCATCACTTACAGCCTTCACAGCTCCGTGTAAAGGTTTTTCTTTTGCATTATCAGGTATAATAATGCCCGATGCGGTAGTTGTCTGTTCCTCAACTCTTTCAACTAAAATTCGTTGACCCAGTGGTTGAAACTTCATACTATTCGTCCTCCAAATATTAAATTTTTTTAGCACTCAACTTAAATGAGTGACGGAATTTTACAATATTTGGTCTAAAATGTCAATACCTAACACGAGTAAAATCATATTACTTGAGTGAGTTTGACTAAAGTTTTTTATATACAAAAAATTAAAGGCGGGGTGAAACTATGAGAAAATTCATCAAAATTTCTCTTTTGGTCGTTGTGATTTTGGTCGCGCTCATAATAGCGCTCGTATGCGGTCTGCTCTTTACTCAAATAGGCAATAACATCCTAAAACCCACCATCGAAAAAAAGGCGGCGGAGGCGAGCGGTATAGATATAAAGCTGGATAAATTCTCCTTGAGATTTGGCTCCATAGATGTAGAAGTGACGCTGATGGGAGGCATCAAGGCAAAAGCGGCGGGAGATATAAATATCTTTGGGCACTATTTTGATGTGGATTATGAGATAAGCGCCGACAAGCTGCCACAGATAGAGGGGGTCAAGTTAGACGAATCTTTAAGTATTGTCGGCAAAGCGGCGGGCGTTTTGAAATTTTTCAATATATATGGCGCGGGAAGCGCGTTCAAATCGGCTCTGGATTTTAATGTCACCCTTAAAGATTACAACCCCACAAGTATCACGGCGCACATAAACGAGCTTCAAATCTCCAAACTCTTAGCCATCCTAAATATGCCCATCTACTCCGAGGGTATCATATCCGCCGATATAAATATAACTCCGGATGAAAATAACGAACTCTTCGGCAATGCTGTCGTATCTATCGATGAGGGCGTAGTTTTTAAGGATGTTTTGCAAAAAGAGTTCAATATCACTTTAGCAAACAATCCCACCTACAAACTCACCTCCGACTTTTCCATCCAAAACTTAAACGAGATAGCGGGAAGCGCCGGACTTACCTCATCTTTGGCAGATCTGAAAACCAACAAAACCTCGTACAATCTAAATACAACCGAACTCAAAAGCGACTATATCCTTGAGGTGCCGAACCTAAAAGAGTTTGAAGCCATCGCGGGTCTGGGGCTGCAAGGGGAGCTGAAGTTGGAGGGCGATGTGAGATATGCCGCAAATGAGTTGCAGCTAAACGCAAAAAGCGATAATTTTGCCGGCGGTACTCTCGCGGTAAAACTTTACGGCGACAAACTCACGGCAACTCTTTCGCGTATAAAAGTAGAAGAGGCTTTAGATATGGTCACGCAGCCAAATTACACTTCGGCAAATTTAGACATAACGGCAAACTTCGACTCCATATCAAACAAAAGCGGCAAGATAGATATCGCCCTAACAAACGGCAGGCTAAACGCCAAAACACTCAAAAAAGAGCTTAATGTCACGCTTGCGGAGGATGTCTCATACAAAACTACCGCCGCTTTCAAACTCCTAAACGGCAAAGCCGCAGGCGCACTCGACCTCGCGTCATCTTTGGCAAATCTCAAAACCACCGACACACAAATCGATATCAACGCATCAGCCGTATCAAGCAAATACAAGCTTGACATTCCAAATCTAAAAAAACTCGAAGGTCTTACAGGTATCGGACTTATCGGCGCGGCGTCACTTCAAGGCGATGTGAAGTACGGCAAAGATAGCCTCCAGATAAATGCAAATAGCGATAATTTTGCCGGCGGCAGTTTAGAGGTAAAACTTGATAATGATAAGTTTAATGCTAACTTAGCGCATATAAAATTAGCAGAGCTTCTAAAAATGCTCGAAAAACCCTCCTATGCCAACGCGGACCTAAATATCAAAGCGCAGTTTAGCTCACTGGCAAACAAAACCGGAACGGTTGAACTGGACTTGACAAACGGACTTGCCGATAGCGCGGTTATCAAAAAAGAGCTCAATATAACGCTGCCCAAAACCGACTTTAGCGCGAAGGCAAACGCAGACATAAAACAAGACAGCGTTAATTTTGGCGCGAAGTTTTTATCAGCTCTACTCAATCTTGAGAAGTTTAACGGCACTTTTGACATATCAAAAACGGCACTCAAATCAACATACATAGCGGACATAAAAGACTTATCAAAACTTGACGGCATAACCGGGCAAAAGATGAAAGGCTCCATCGCTGTGGAGGGCGTCGCAAACTACCAAAACAGCGCTCTTTTAGTAAACGGCAAGAGCAACACTCTGGGCGGAAATATCAGTTTTGATTTTGCAAACAGTGTAGCGAAGATAGATGGCTCCGACCTATCGGTACTGCAACTTTTGGAGATGCTAAGCTACCCGCAAATCTTCGACGCCAAAATCAAACTTTCAGCCAATTACAACACCAACACAAGCAAAGGCAATTTCAACGCCACAAGCCCAAGCGGACACATCACGCAGACGCAACTTGGCACTTTGATAAAGGAGCTTTTAAACTTCGACCTAAGCGCGGAGACTTTTGAGAACATACTCCTAAAAGGCACGATAGAGAAAGAAAATATCAAATTCCTATTTGACGCGACAAACAGAAAAGTCTCCCTAAATGTCCCCGAAGGAAAAGTCGCCGGCACGCTTTTAGACATACCGTTTAAATTGCAGGTAGAAAAAACCGACATCAACGGCAAAGTCTCCGGCACAACCGAAAAACCCAAAGTCACCATCGACAGCTCGCAATACCTAAAAGACAAAGCGGCAAAAGAGATAGACCGATATCTCGAAAAAAACAGCGACAAGATAGAGAAGGCGTTGAATAAGTTGTTTAAGTAACTAAGACGCGAAGGAGTGGCGAAAGCGTTTTTAGCGGAGAATTTCTGCTTTAAACCTTTCGCCCGCTACAAAATATAATAAGTGTGAAGTTTTTTAGCAACCCAACGACTACCCATATGTTGCTATTTTAATCATCTATGATTTTTGCAAACTTTTCATCATATCGTTGCAAAGCACAATGCGATAAGACTTTGAGAGCTTTTTAAGTTATTTAAGTTTAGGTGATTTTTGTATGGTAGCTGGGGGGAGACTTGGTACCAAACAAAGCATTTAAAAATGTTTAAAGTGCGATGAATACGGGCTTTTGATGGCACTTTAAGGTTTGGAATTTTTGCTCTTGGTTACCCTATGGTGACCCATTTTTAAAATTTTGCCTATTTTTGAGCGATTTTGTCTTTTTGAAGTTCTTTGAATTGTACAATAAAATTTCTTCTAAAAGGGTAAGTGATGAGTAACGAAAAAGAGACATTGAGTATACATAATTGTGTGGACTTGTTGGATGAAGTTAAAAGTTTATTGGCGGTTGTTTATCTGGGCTATCAAATTGATGAGGGCATATTAGATGATGTTGATAGGCGCGGCTTAGTGTTGTTGGGCTTAAGAATAGAGCGTGAGATTGAAAAAATACAAGAGGCTTTAACGGTTTTGGGTAAAAAATCGGTGTAAACCTCACGGGGTTGCGTGATGAAGTGAGAGTTTGATTTGGTAGCAAGATAGTATTAAGCTATCTTGCAATAGTTAGCCGATAAGAGCCCAACCTCTCATCCATAGTATATTTGTTCCCTTCCGCGCTTAATCGCGTAACTTTTGGTCAACTGGGCAATTTGGAGCTAATCGTATTATTATACGGTATTTTTGTTTAATGGGTGAGCGATAGTGCCTCCTATGATAGCTGTGTGAGGTTAGGTTTCCATATTGTTTCGGCAAGAGCGTTTGTTCGTCTTGCGGGCTTAAAGGCTATGGTTTGGCGCGTGTCTTTGGTCGGAGTGCGTTTTGTGTGGATATTTTCCGTTCGTCTTGTAAACCTCATCGGTGAGGCTGTAAAGGCTATGTTTAGCGGTTGTTTTTGCCGTTTTGTTGATTAACTTAATAGGGCGGGTGGATATGGCTGTTGCGGTTCATCCTGTGTGATGAGGTGATGGTTTGTACGATAGGCGGGTTTATCCGTTCGTCTTGCGGGCTCAAAGGCTATGTTTGGCGGTTGTTTTTGCCGTTTTGTTGATTAACTTAATAGAGCGGTGAGGCTATGGTTGTGGTTCGTCCTGAAGGGTTGGCAACCCTTACCTTTTTGTTTGTTATCATTAAAGTAATATAATTTCCCTATGAAAAAGACGCTTTTAACTGTTTTGCTGCTGTCTATCTCCATTTTTGCGGAGTGCTACAAATCGCCTGCGGTGTGCGGCGAAAAGTACCAAAATGCGTGGTATTGGGAGGAGTGCTATGTACAAAATAAAGACCCAAATACAGCGGGTTACTTCCAAACTGCTTGGTACTGGGAGGCTTGCTATGTGCAAGATAAAGACCCAAATATGCAAGGTTATGTGCAAGATAGTTGGTATTGGGAGAAAAACTACATAAAAGATAAAGCCGTTTTTGGCTTAAAAGATTAACCTTTGCCCTTTTGTTTGGGTTCTTTGTAAAAATAACCTTTATACGCTTCCACTATGTCATTTGCATATTCCAGTAGAGCCATATCTACCTTAATAAATTCTACCGTTTGGAATGAATAATTACACTCTTTGCATTTGCGCCATCGCTCAACAAATGCGGGGCTGCTATTGGTACAACTTACTTCCGTTTCACCTAAACATTTGGGGCAAGCCAAAGCCATAGAAAACCTTTATTTTGAGATAGTAAAAAAGGCTTTGCGATAGCCTTTAAGCCACTAAAAGCTATCGCAAAGGTATGGGTAAGTGCAATAAATACACATATGCATTATACACTATTTTTTATGCTATCTGTAATACTTTTATGCAACTTTGTAATATTTTATGTAAAAAACTACAACTTTTTACTTTGTGTATTTATTGGATAAAATGCCCATTATATCGGTCTTTACAGCACTTTTATATTTTATATTTTTTACACAAAACCCTATTTTACGGCGGGGCGGTTGAACGCTTGCTTTTTAGCCTTTGGTATGTTCGCCTGATAAGCTCGCCCATCTTAAAGAGTATCGTTTTGAATATGCCTCTTTGCTTCGGTCTATTGGCGGTGTGTGGTTTGTGTGCGTTTGATGGGCTGATGAGGTGCAATAGTAGCGGTTCAACTTCCAAAGTGGCGGCTGTTGCTTTGGTTATCTGTGTGCGTATCTTTTCTATCGTTAAATAGCGTTCATTTTTAAAAACAAATTCAAGGCGGTATATGCTTGGTGTCTTTTTGTAGTGTTTTATATCTAAGTATTGATTGGTCTTTTTCTCTTTGAGCGTTTTAAGGTATGTCGTGGCGCGGTATTTATAGGTGCGTCTTTTGGTGTTTTTGGCTATCGCTTTGATGTTGTGGGGGTTTGGTTGGTCAAAGGCGATATCTATGCGGGCAAGGGTGGCTTTATCGCCGTGAAGCTCAATAAACCTCAACAAATCCGCCCTTAAATAGTCCGATATTTTGGTGTGTTGCCATAAGCCCCTAAATATTATCTTATATTGCTTGGCGCGGGTGTGGTGGACTATTTGATACTTATAGCCTGATGTGGTTGTCAATAAGGCTAAATAGTCATAATATTTGCCGTTTTCTGGTAGCTTGAATTTTGGCAATAGTTCACGCTTGAATAACAAGCCGTTTTTTACAACTTCCAAAGTGCCAAAATGTTTTATTTTGTCTATGCTATCTATGGCAAATACTGCGCTATCAACATATCCCTTTACCATTGGTTAGGGCGGCGGCAAAATCATTGTGATAGTCAAAAAGAGTTCGTTTTTGCTCGGTTATTTTGCTATCTTGTATGTTTAGCAATGCCTTTGCCCGCTCTTTTGCCTGCGGTAGTATGAAGCGTACTTTTACGCCTGATGGTAGCGTTATTTCGTCTATCAAACCCTCTTTTTTGAGTTTGCAAAAGTATTGATTGGGATTTACCATTTTGGTACCCAAATCAAATGATGTTAATCGCTCGCCGTTATACAGTCTTTGTAAAATGTGGAGCCTGTGGCTTTGTGTTTTATTGTGTGTTTTACCCATTTTTCTATCTTTTTACATTGTTCTTTGTTGTTTTTCTAAAAACTTGTTTAGCGCTGATATTGGATAGCGTACCGCCGAGTTATTTTCGCCTGTTTTAATGTAGGGAATACCAACGCCTTGTATACGCATACGGCGCAATGTTGAGACTGATAAACCTACATACTGGGCGGCTTCTTTTGGGGTTAGTGCCTGTCTTGTGATAGCTGTTTTGTTCATTTTTTACCTTTCAAAGTTAATTTGTAGGTATTATGATTTTTTGCTCGGTTTCACACAATAGATTATGTCGCCATTGAGTGGCAACATAATGTTGTTTTTAATGTGCTTTATTATTTAAAAGCCCATAAAATCAGCGTTTAAGCGTTTAGATATAAAGCTTGCTTTTTTTGCTACACTGGGTGTATCCGTTCGTCTTGTGGGCTTAAAGGCTATGTTTAGCGGTTGTTTTTGCCGTTTTGTTGATTATCTTAATAGGGCGGGTGAATATGGCTGTTGCGGTTCGTCCTGTGTGATGAGGTGAGGGCTTGTACGATAGGCGGGTTTATCCGTTCGTCTTGCGGGCTCAAAGGCTATGGTGTGGCTGGTAAAGTTTATCGGTGTATTGCCATATCATATTTACAAGTTCTAAATCTTCAATGGTAGGATATTTTATTCTTGGCTGATGCTCAAATTCATACAGTGTTTTTTTCTCATCTTCTGTTAATGGTTGCTTGGCTATTTTTAACTCTCTTTCTCTCTCTTTTTTGCCCATAAACGCATAATATTTAGTTTCATCTATTTTTATCTCATAGCGTCTTTTATATTGTTTTTGCTTTTCTAATAAGTCCGCGTATGGTTCGTAAATACGATGTTTACCCACTGAAAGATAAAAATAGTGGCGATAAACTTTTATTATTACATTACGATTAATTTTTTCTTGCTTTGTTAGTTTTGGCGTTCTAATATGAGAATGTTTTATGTTTAATATCTCTAAAAAAATATCTGTTAAGCTTTTGCTCATTTCGCTTATTTCTCTGATTATATTTGATAAATGTGGAGGGCGTTGGGCAAGTGGTAAATGCCCATATGTTCGGTAATAATGCGATGATGAAGTGGAATTGTTTTTATAGTATTCCAATTCATTAAATAGCCCTATTAATCGCGGGCAAAACCACGAGTTATTTATATTTTCTGGTAGATATGCAGAGTATGTTATAGCTTGCAATGCTTCATCATTGTCAAGATTTTTTATTTTAAATGCAAATTCTAAAATAAAAGTTAAATCATAATATTCATAATCGCGGCTATGTCGTTGTTGTATTGCGTCTGAAAAAAGCATTTCATTTTTATAGAAATGTTTTATTGCCTTTTGACGCTCTTTGTCTGTTGTTGGGTAAATCTCTTTTTCTAAAATAGTGGCGATAATGTTTTCAAATAAAATGCGGGGTTTTTCTGCGTGATGAAGCGCTGATGAAATTTTTTTTGTAAGCTTAAAATACTGTTCGGTTAGCTCTTGAAGTTCTTTTTTTTGTTGATTTAGCACTTTAATTTGCGCTTCAATTTCTTTGATTGTCTTTTGCTCGCTTCTTATTGCCATAGGTTACCTACCGCTTCCACGCCGTTATCTGGGGCTAACTTCGCATATCTTAATGTGTCGCTGATGTCTTTGTGGTCTAAGAGCTTCATTACCGTAAATATCGGTACGCCTTTGATGGCTAAATGGCTTGCGAATGTATGTCGTAATGTATGGATAACAACGCGATTTTTTGTGTCTTTAATGTCTAAGCCGTTGTTAAATAGCTTGTTTAGCCGCGCTTGCAATGCTCTTTGAAGTGAGCGGGTAGGGATATCTAATATCTTATCGTTTGGATTGTTTAACTCTTTGAAACGGCGTTCCAATAGCGGATAAAGCGGCTGCGATATAAAGCCTTTGTAGCTGTTGCTTGATTTGAAGTTCTGTAGGTTGATGGTGCGGGCGCCAAGATTAACATCTTTTTTTTGGATTGCCGTTATTGTATTTAGCCGCCCGCCCGTGCTTAATGATAACTCTATAAACAATAACATAGTGGGGTTATCCGCAAAAGCATTTTTAAGCGTGATGATTTCGTCAATGGATAGATAGCGCTCGCGGTTGTTATCAACTTTGGGCTTATCAACCTTTTTGCAAGGGTTTGCGCCCTTAAAAACTTCCGTATCAATCGCATAGTTAAAAATCGCCGTTATCCTTTGTAGGTAGCTATTTATCGTCTTTGGAGCTTTGCCCTCGCTTGCAATGGCGGCTTTAAATTTATTGATATCCTCAATGGTGATATTGTCAAGCGTCTTATCACCGAAAATATTTTTAACAGACTTATAGGCTACGGTTACCTTTTGGGTTAGCTCTTTGCTTCGTATGTAGTTGTCTGTTGCGGCGTTGAATGTTATGCCGTCTTTGCTTTTATGCTTGATTATCGGGGCTTTGTCGCCAAATTTGGCTTTATTGATGATGTCATTTCTTTGTTGATGACAAAAGGCAATGTTTACGCCCTCGCTTTTTTTGCCTATTTTAACGGTTTTTGAGGTTTTGCCCTGTTTGTACCTTACATAAAAGGTCAAATCACCGTTAGATAATACCTTGTGGTATATGCCGTCATACTTTGGACTACTTTTAATAAATTTGTTTTCCAATGCTTTAACCTCATAATTTAGGTGACCCTATGGTGACCCACATTATACCACAATTAAACAAAATTGGATTTATTTAAATTTTGTGCTATACTTACGAAGTGCGATTTTTTGGGGCTTTTGAGAGGCTTTGAAGTCGTTTAAGTTTAGGTGATTTTTGTATGGTAGCTGGGGGGAGACTTGAACTCCCGACCTCCGGCTTATGAGACCAGCGCTCTAACCAGCTGAGCTACCCAGCCATAAAAAGGGGATAATTATATAGCGTAGTTACTTATAAATG
>JAISQB010000036.1 GCA_031274495.1 Campylobacteraceae bacterium
CTTAAGATATTTGTCAGCGAAGCTAATTCTCCGGGCTTATTTTCCAAAAAAACCGTAAGCTGTTGCACTAAATACTTCATTTCAAACTCCTTTTATCGACGACGCGCACCGCTTTTCCTTGTGAACGCTCGATAGTTCTTGGCTCGACCAATTTAACATTCGCGTGGATGTATAGATTGCTCAAAAGCTCATTTTGTATCTTCTTTTGCACCCTCTCAAGCGCGCCGATGCTGTCCATGGGCATATCCTCCGTGACCTCCACCATCACATCAAGTCTGTCAAGATAACCTTTTTTATCGACGATGATTTGATAGTTGAGTGTGATTTCGTCAATATTTGAGAGTACGTGTTCAACTTGCGACGGGAAGACATTCACGCCGTTTACGATGAGCATATCGTCCACCCTGCCCATAATATTTTTCATCCGTATCTGCGTCCTGCCGCACTCGCAAACTTCAGGATTTAGCACCGTCACATCGCCCGTTCGGTATCTAATGATGGGCAACGCCTGCTTTGTCAAAGAGGTGATGACAAGCTCGCCTTTTTCGCCGTAGGGCAGCGACTTTAAAGTCACGGGGTCAATTATCTCGGGGTAAAAATGGTCTTCAAATATGTGCAAATCCTTGCTGTGTTTGCAGTTGCCCGCAACGCCAGGACCTATCACTTCGGATAGTCCGTAGATGTCGTGATAGCTTATATTTAAGCCCTTCGCCAACTCCTCTTTTAGCCCTCTGCTCGTAGGCTCCGCGCCGAAAAATCCGGCTTTTAGTTTAAAATCTTTTTTGGGCTCGTAGCCTTCATTTAGCGCGGTCTCTAAGATGTGCATCGCAAATGTCGGCGTGCAAGCCAGAGCGGTCGCGCCAAAATCTTTCAAAAGCATCGCCTGCCTTGATGTAAATCCCCCAGAGCTTGGTACAACGGTCGCGCCCACTTTCGTAGCCCCGTCGTGAAGTCCAAGACCGCCCGTAAAAAGCCCGTATCCGTAAGCCACGTGGACGATATCATCTTGCGAGATACCGCCCATCGTAAGCACTCTTGCGACCCCCTCAGCCCAGACATCTATATCGCCTTTTGTGTATCCGACAACTGTTGGTTTGCCCGTCGTGCCGCTGGAGCTGTGTATCCTGATAAGTTCGGAATTATCCACGGCAAAAAGTCCGAACGGATAGTTGTCGCGCAAATCCTGCTTGACCGTAAACGGCAATTTTGACACATCCGCTATGGTTTTGATATCCTGCGGTTTTATACCAAGCTCATCAAATTTACGCCTGTAAAAAGGCACTTTGGCGTAAACTTTTGAGACGGTATCTTGCAGCCTTTTGCTCTGAAGCGCGAACTTCTCGTCGTGCGACAAAGACTCCTCCCTTGACCAAATCATATTTCCTCCTCGCTCGCGTCTTTTATCGCCTGACGCAAAACAGTGATATTTTTTTCCGCTACTTTTTCGTTCATCACGTGTATGGCTTGCTCTATATCCGCCTGCGTGAAAGGAAAATCTCGCACGCTTTTTAGGACGATGCCAAGCATATAGACATTTAAGGCTTGTATATTGAAGATATTTTTGTTGGCTTTTGCAAACGCGTCTATCTTTATCGTCTCATAATCCAACTTTGGGAATTTTTTATCGGCGTTTACTACTATGACGCCTTTTTTTGGCTGCAAAAATTGCACATTTCTAAGCGCCTCGTCACTCTCCAGCGCGATAAGCAGGTCTGCTTGTCCCTCGTCAATGGCGGGCGAACTAAAATCGCCTATCTTCACATAACACGAAACAGAGCCTCCGCGCTGGCTCATACCGTGGTTTTCCGTACCCAGACACTTCTCATTTTTAAGGCTTGAGGCGATGGAGAGGACTTTGACCAAAAACACGACGCCTTGACCGCCAAAACCGGCTATTACTACTTGATATTTCATATTTTCTCCTTACGCCAACTCAAACGCGTCTGTCGGACAGAGCCCGTCTATACACGCACTGCAGCCTATACACAAAAACGGATCGATTTCGACTTTACCCTCTGCATTGTATCTGAAAGCGGGGCAGTTGTACTTGGTGATACACTCGTTGCACGCGATACATTTGTCTTGATTGACGACAGCTTTTGTGTTGGGCAAAAACTCACGCGAACGCTCTTTATCGAGTACGCAAAACTCCCTCATCACCGCCACGATAGGACCGTTTGCGCTCTCAAGCTCTTTTTTAAGTCCTTTCATAAACGCCACCGTATCTTTGATGTTTGGCTGATAAGTGTACTCGAAACACTTCGCCCCGCACCCTTCGACTATGCGTTTTATATCGACTATCTCGGGCGCGGCGCGTTCAGGCGTCGTCTGGCGTCCCGTCATCGCCGTGATGGAGTTGTCCATAATGACTAAGATAAATTTATGTTTTTGATAGACGGCGTTTATCAAAGGAGCCACGCCGGAGTGCAAAAATGTACTATCTCCTATCGTCGCTATCACCGTTTTTTTTGGGTCTGCTATACCAAAACCGCTCGCCGCCCCGATACTGCCGCCCATACAAAGCACCAAGTCGATAGCTCTCTGGTTAAGCCCCAGCGTATAACAGCCGATATCGGATGGGAATATAGAACTCTTCTCGCGAAATGTCTTTTTGATAGCATAATACACATCGCGGTGTGGACAGCCCGGACAGAGATTTGGCGGGCGTACGGGAAGCTCTTTATCGTAATGTGTGCCTTTGTAGCTGTTTTCTTTGTCCCAAAGCCCTATATTGATGAAAGTCTGCAAAACTTTCTCTTTTGTAAATTCATCTATCGCGTGGACATCTTTCGTCATCTTCCCGCGCAATTTCTCGCTTGACAACTGCTCCTCGATACACGGATAGCTCTCTTCAAAAACCACCACTTGCTCGTACTTTTTAAACAACTCTTCAAGTTCATTTTTGGGCAGAGGGTAGGGCATATCAAGCTTTAAGACATCCGCCTTGATACCGGTCTCCCTCAAACACTCTTTCGTGTAGCCGTCCCCCGTACCGCTCGTAAGACAGAGTGTTTTACAGCCTTTTAACTCTTTTAGTTTTGGCTCTATAAATAGCTCGTAATTATACCTCTTGAGCTCCTCTATGCGCTCCAACTGCTCCAAGCCTTGGACATATCTGCCCGCCCTTGGCACCGCAGCCCATCTTGAAGGTTCCCTCAAAAAGTCGCCCTCTCTACCCTCAAAAGTATGCTCGTCGCTAACTTCGCAAATCTCCCTCGCGTGGCACACCCTCATAACAGGGCGCAGCATAACTATAGTCTGAAATTTCTCAGAAAGCTCGATGGCAAGCTTCGTCATATCGTAAGCCTCTTGCGGCGTCGCGGGGTCAAAGACGGGGATTTTTGCGAATTTGGCAAAGCTCCTGCTATCCTGCTCCGTTTGGGACGAGTAAAATCCCGGGTCATCCGCGCTGATTAAGAGCATAGCGCCTCTATTGCCGATATAAGCCGCACTCATCAACGCGTCGCTTGCCACATTAAGCCCTACCTGCTTCATCGTCGCGCACGCCCTTTTTCCGACTATCGCTCCGGCATACGCCACCTCAAAACCGACCTTCTCATTTGTCGCCCATTGTGCGTAAGCATCCAAACCGTGCTTGCTTATTAATTTCTGATAATTAGTAATAATTTCGCTCGAAGGTGTGCCCGGATACCCCGACACCATCTGCACATTAGAGTGCATAAGCGCCAACGCTATAGCTTCGTTGCCCATTAAAATCTGTTTCATAAAATCTCCGAATAGTTATTTTTAACCATATAAAACGATAGGGTATTTAAAAACATATTACAAACCCCTTATTTTTTTGACATTTTGACTTTTTAAATGTAAAAACACCATTAAACAGTTAGGAAAATGATTTTTCACAGCCAAATTGTGTTAGAATTTTTCTCTATTTTAAGCTATGAACGGAACAATATGCAACAAAACAAAACTCTATATGTAAATATATCAGGCGGTAAATTCAGAGGCAAAAAGCTGCTGCTACCGCCGTTAGACAACACCAGAAGCACAAAGTCTATCCTCAAATCCTCCTACTTCAACACCCTCCAATTTGACATCGTAGATGCAATATTTGTAGAAGTCTTCGCCGGCAGCGGCAGTATGGGGCTTGAAGCCCTAAGCAGAGGCGCCAAAGAGGCATACTTCATAGAAAAAGACAAAAACGCCTTCAACATCCTAAAGAAAAACTGCGAAAGCTTAGAAGGCACAAAAAGCACCTGCTACCTTGGCGACACATTCAAAGAGCTCCCCAAAATAGCCCAAACCCTAAAAGAGCCCGCCTACTTCTACTTCGACCCACCCTTTGACATCAGAGACGGTATGGCTGACATCTACGAAAAAACAATAACCCTCTTAGCCGCTCTACCCCCTTCAAAAGTAAAACTCGCCACCTTTGAACACGCCACCTCCTATAAAATGCCCCAAACCATAGGCGATTACGAGTTAATAAAGTCCAAAACATTTGGTAATAGTTCACTAAAGTTTTACGCACTAAAGGGTTAGTTTAATATTTGAGTAATATAATTGATTTTTTACAAAAAAGGTAAAATTATGAGCAAATACGAACAATTATGGAAACACATCCAAGCCAACGGAAGCTCCACTTTAAAACTCTCTTTTGAAGAGATTAAAAACATCGTCGGATTTGAGATAGACCACTCTTTTTTGAGTTATAAAAAAGAAGCCGCTCAGTTTGGATATCGTGTTGGCAAAATCTCCTTGAAAGAAAAATATGTCGCGTTTGATAGAATTGGTAAATAGAGAAAAGAGTAAAGAATTATTTGTGTTTACATTATGCGAAATGGTGGCTAAATTTTAAAAATGTATTGATGAAAAAAAGTTGCCGATATAATAAATAGGGATAGTAAAAATGAACAAAAAATTCTGCTTGATAATTGTGGCAATGATTATCGCCTTGAATAGTTGTGCCAGTCAACCCAAAGAAGTTTCTGGATTGAAAGATGTATTTGATAAATTCAAAATTGACGGTTCATTTCTTATTTATAATCAAAACAAAAATATTTATATGGGATATAATTTGGAAAGATGCAAGATTCATTTCCGTCCGGCTTCAACCTTTAAAATCCCGAATACATTAATTGCATTTGAAAGTGGAATTGCGACACCTGAAACTGTTTTTAAATGGAACGGAGAAAAAAGAAGTTTCTCAAGCTGGGAAAAGGATATGACTATCGTAGAAGCATTTAAAGCCTCTGCTGTTCCCGTTTATCAGGAAATAGCAAGGCGGATTGGAGCCGAGAAAATGAAATATTATACTCAACTTTTCAATTATGGAAATATGGATATAAATTCTGAAAATATTGATAAATTTTGGTTGGAAGGAAATTCAACAATCACACAATATCAGCAGATTTATTTTTTGCAAAAGTTATATAATTTGGAATTGCCTATCAAAGAGGAATATATGAAACAAGTTAAAGCAATGATGCAATATGAAGTAGGTAAAAATTATATAATCAGTGGAAAAACAGGTTGGGCAAATAGCCAAAAAGAAAGCATAGCCTGGTTTGTCGGCTATGTTGAAACAAACGATAATGTTTATTTTTTCGCCACAAATGTTGTTCCAAATGAAAGTACAAATATGGAAACATTTGGACAAGTAAGGATTGAATTAACAAAAGATATTTTGAACAAGTTGAAAATTATATCAAAGGATTAAAACATAAATAAAAATGAAGTACGCCGCCACTTTGCATACAGCCGGAACGTTATGTGCAATAGGGGCTAAAATGATTATAAAAATATCTTAAAATTATTGACTAAATCAAAAATATTTAGCATATATAATTGTCTTATTATATGAGAGTATGGTAAATAAAATATAGGAGGTTTATCCGTATGAATGTGGCATTATATATTGGCGGCGCAATAATTGTACTTTGGTTTATAGGTGGAATTTATCGCCATGTACATGGTCTTGGAAAAATCATCAGCGTCATCGATGATAATTGTACGGGATGCAAATGTTGTTTGAAAAAGTGTCATCGTAATGTACTGGAGCCGATAAGCGAAGAAAAAAGGGCACATATTATTGTAAAAAATCCTCTCAGATGCAATGCTTGTGGCGACTGTGTGGGTGTATGTAAGTTTAAGGCTCTGAAATTAATTGAAAAGGTAAATTAGTAGAATTTTAGCAATAAATAAATTTCAGGAATAAATTTCTGAAAATAAAATATGAAATGAAAAATTTGTACAATTGAAAGAGAAAAAAATAAAATCGGAAAATTAATTTTCGATAATGCATTTAAGTTATAAAATATAAAGTACGCCCCTATGTCGCATAACAGGATTGTTAACGCTTCGCCGCCGGTAGGTGGCTCGGGGTAGGGTTTTGATTTGGTAATACTACACGGAATGTTATGTGCAATACCTTTAAATATATACTCTTAAAAATGCAAAGAAGCGTTTTATTGTACGGCGTATCCGATACGCCATTTATCCCATTGGCAGCGCGTCTGTTTGTATTGAAAAGATTCCAAAAATAAAAAGCAATATCAGGATAAATTAATTTAAAGGCAATAGTTGTAGCGCATAAGAAAGCGGTCTTTTATGTGCTCTAAGAAGCCACAACTATATGCGAAATATCAGCCAAATTAGCTGAAAAAAATTTATAAAATAGCATTGACAAATAAAAATTATTTTGATAAAGTACAACATAATACTTTCCTTAAATATTATAGGAAAAATATGGAGGCTTTTATGTTTCAGACATTAAAACAGATAGTGAGGATTTTTACCATTGAAGATTTCGCGAAAAATCCTGATGCCCCCTTGATAGATGAAGCCGATCGGCGCGCTCTTTTTGTTGGGCTTATAAACAGCGAGCAGATTACCGCATATGCCGATAGCCTTACGACAGGGCTTCCTAAGGATAGGGTGTTTCAGGGTTTGACTGAAGCGTGGGATATTTATGATGTGAAAAGCGCACGCGAAATCATCGAATGGCTCCGGCAAGCAGGGCATCGGGCGTATTATGATGAGATATATCCATTGTTGAAAAGCTCCGATCAGGAAAAACGAAATAGACTCATTGAAGAGAAATTTGGAGAGTGCGCTCCGGAGGCAATCGAGTTTGCGGATAATCTCGCGGGGTGTATTGCGAGCAGGGGTGATAACGGTTTTGCTGCTTTTAATGATGAAAATATGAAAAAAGGGATACTTGCGTGGGATTTGGGGAGGTTAGTAGTGATCGCTCGTCTGTGCTTTGACGCAGGCTATATCGATGAAAAAACGGCGTGGGAAGTCATAAGAAGCGCATACGAAGCGGCGGCAAAGAGATATCCTAACTGGAAAGAATTTGCCATCTCTTATCTCATCGGACGCGGAATGTTCGGCGGCGACTCGATGATGTTGAACGGGCTATATTCCATCGCGGAAAAAGCATTTGAAGATGATAATAGTCCGTGGAAAAATATCCCGTTAAAATAACGGCAGACTGTAGCGGCTACCATTCGCATAGTTCACAGTTCAGGGTGGACTGGTTTTTCTTATATGTCTTTAATACTTTCTAAAAATAACTACATAATAAAATATACACCTATACAATAATCGCATTTTTGGTATTAAAATATTGACAAAAAAATAAAAATAGGATATAGTAAGTATACATATCTTATATGGATAATGTTATGGATATCGACAATTTATCGTGATTTTTGGCAAGATTTATGAAGCGAGATTTGGATAATCGACCTTACAACGGAGAAAATCAGTCAGAGGCGCCAACGAAACGGTTAAAATTTAGGAGGATGATATGACACTAAAACAAGAGATATTTCGCGCGATATTTGTGATATTGGGGCTTGTGGAAATATCTACCAATCTATTTTATCTTTTGGGCAAAGAGGCATTATCCAAAGCAAAATTTCAACACCAAGAGATGCCTAAAAACATCACAATGAGTCAGCTGAAAATCAAAGTGATATTTATGCTTGTATTTGGCGTTTTATTTTTTATGGTGGGGATTTTTTCTTATATCGCGGGGTTATACAATGATACTCTCTTCTTTAGCGTACTGCTTTTGTTTACCATTTATGCCTTATGTGAAGCTTTATACTATAAGTACTGGAGAATATTTGGATTTTTTACTTTGTCTGCTGCATTGACCATCGTGAGTATTGCATAAATCAAACACGGTTGCATTATTAAAAACAGTTTAAAGGAGTTACTATGGCACATTCTTATAAAAAAAATGCCGCAGGTGGATTTACAACATCTACTTCTGAAAAAAAAGATAAGAGGATATGGCATAAAAGATTGAGGGCGGCGCAATTACAAAAGTTAAACATTAGCAAGGATGTTGAAAATCAAATTATGCCCGCAATAAATGAGGTTTCAGACCCTTGGGATATGGATAAAGACGGCAAACATATATATTGTACGGAAATTTCAATAAGAAAAGATATCAATGGCTACTTTTCCGGATTAAAAAATAGCTCTGACAAGGAGGTCTATTTTGAAAATAACTCCAATTCCTATGTGATAAAAGACTTTTTAGAGTATTTTAAAATCAATAAAATGAGCAATAAATTATTCAATATTACCGATAAGCAAAAAGAGCAATTTATCGCCTGTTTTATCAAAAAGAGTAAGAGAAAATAGAACAGTGGGGCGGCTCGGGCTACGGGTTTGCTTTAGTCTTTGCTTCGCAACACAATATAGGCAAAAATGTTGATAATATTTATAGGATATTATTGATAGCAAGATATGATGTACATATTAAATTCTTTTCAAGGAGATTTGATATGAAACCAAAACAGTTTGCGTGTTTGATTGCGCTATTAACTTTTGTTTGTATGGCTCTTAATGCACAAGTTGGTTATACCGGACCAGGACCCGAGATCATAACCGTTGAAGCGGCAAAAAAGCTTCGGGATGATTCTCCTGTGGCTTTGAGGGGTAAAATTGAGAAATCTCTCGGTGATGAAAATTATCTCTTTTCAGATGATTCGGGAAGTATTATCGTTGAAATTGACGATAGATTGTGGGCGGGAATTAGTGTAAATCAAAATGATGTGGTCGAGATCGTTGGAGAAGTTGATAAAGGCTTCACAAAGATCGAGGTGGAGGCAAGTAGTATAAAAAAATTATAGGAAAATATTATCCGTGATTTATTGCAGATATCATTAAAAAGCCTATCCTAAACCGTAGTTTTGGGATAGGTCACTCTCTTACGCTGTTGTTCCGTAGCATTTTGCATTAATTAGCAAACATCATCATAAATACAATCAATGAAAAATATAGACTTAATTTAAAAAATTGTAAAATATACCGTCACAGTTTTAGGAGGCAATATGGGCGGGGTTACGACGGGCGAATTGGCGAAGCTGTCGGGGAAAAGAGGTCTATGCGGCGAAATATGCAATGAAGGTCTGAAATATGCACGAATATATTAGGGATGTTTTGTCGGCGAAAATAGGAGGTTTAAGTCCGGAAAATAGAAAAATCGCCGAAGCGTTAGTCAAGAAATTGCACTCTTTTACCCACGCGCCGCTAAATAAAAAGGATGGTTTGCGGATGTTGCCGTTTATCGAGTCTTGGGAGCTGGTAAGTACGGTTGCAGCTGTCGTAAAAGAGCATAAATTGGGTTTCAATGATGAAACGAATGGGTTTGTCCATCCGAACACCGATAGGTCTATCCCGTATTATGATAGTGTGGGCTACTACTATTGTATCGATCTGCTTGTTTTGTATGTGATAAATAAAAAAGAGAATTACGAAAAAATAATATCCGTTTTGGAAAGCGAAATTGCAAAAGAGAACGAACACTCTAAGATAAAAAAAGAGCGCGGTGGGCGATGTTTTGATGTGATGTCGCGGGTGTTTGGATTTTATAAAAAAGATACGGATATGCTTGATAATTTGACGGCAAAACTTGAAAAATATTAGCAAAAAAACATAATATAAAGGAGCATTATGTACGATATCGCCATCATAGGGTTGGGTCCTGCGGGGGCTACTTTGGCAAGGCTGTTGGACAAGAGGTATAAGGTCATCGCGATAGATAGAAAAAATTCTAAAACAGGCAAATGCTGCGGGGGATTGCTATCGCCTGATGCACAAAAGATACTTGCCCAGTTTGATATCTGCCTGCCAAAAGATGTCTTGGTGGATCCGCAAATATTTTCGGTAAAAACTATAGATTTAAATAGTCGCATCGAGAGGTTTTATCAGAGATTTTATATCAATATGAATAGGGCAAAATTTGATAATTTCCTAATCTCTCTCATCCCAAACAGCGTAGAGATATACAGCGATAGTTTTTGCAGAAAGATCGAAAAAGAGGAGGGCAAATACCGCCTTACTTTCAAAGCAAACGGAGAAGATAGGGTCGAAGAGGCAAAGATTATCATCGGAGCCGACGGGGCAAACTCTATCGTTAGAAATACCTTTTACAAAGCAAATAAAATCGACAAATATGTATCCGTCCAAGAGTGGTACGAGGACAATGCAAATTCGCCGTTTTACTCTTGCATTTTTGATAAGGAGATAACGGATTCGTATTGCTGGACGATATCAAAAGACAACTATTTTATCATCGGAGGGGCGTTTCCGTCACGCGATAGCAATTGGAGATTTGAACTTTTAAAAAAGAAGGTAAAAAAGAGCGGGATAGTATTTGGGAAATTGGTAAAAAGGGAGGGTTGTTTTGTATGCTTTAATAGAGGCATCGCGACTACATATACGGGCAAAGATGGGGCGTATCTGGTAGGAGAGGCGGCGGGGATGATAAGTCCGAGCTCTTTGGAGGGGATCAGCTACTCTATGGAGAGCGCGAAGATACTGTCGGGAGTTTTAAATAAAAACCTCAATAAAATTGACCGTAAATATTTCATAAGGACGCTGGGTATCAGGATAAAATTGATGCTGAAAATCCTAAAAATGCCGTTTATGTACAATACGATTTTGAGGAGATTGATTATGAAGAGCGGGCTTAGGACTATTAAAAAGATGAAGTAAAAACTAAAACGCGGGTTGCATTGACAAGGTATCAACTTTTCTATAGCAAGATTGCTTTAAAATTTGACCAAAAATGGGAGGGCGATTTTCCTTTCAAAAAAAGCTGCCCGGAAGTTAATCGCCAACTATTCCGACAAACTCGACCTGCGCCCGATTAGCAACAATCAAGCGGTTGTTGTTGACGGCGATAGAATTGAAACGCTTACCGCTGAAAAGAAAGGCAAGAAGAGCGCCGTATAGCTCAAATGTGGGTAAAAAATAGAACTGTTGACGATATGGGTAAAATATGGTCGATTTTAGACGTAAAAACCAAAGGGGCGTTGGGTGGCGAGTGATATTGAATTTGTGAATTTTGTGATGGACCAGATCAGGGACGCTGGGGTGATAACGCACAAGAAAATGTTTGGGGAGTATATGATATATTCAAACCAAAAGCCTGTGTTGCTGGTGTGCGATAATACCGTGTTTGTAAAGATTCACGATTGTGTGAAAGCGCTGCTGAAAGACGCTGAAACGGGCTTTCCGTATGATGGGGCAAAGGAGCATTATATCGCTGATGTTGATGATGGGGAGTTGTTGTCGCAGATAGTAAGAGAGATGGAAAGGGTGACGCCTACCCTTAAGAAAAAGAAGAAAAAGTCATAAAGCAGCACTGCTCTGCGTTTGTGTAGGTCAAGCTCGCGTCAATTCTCGCGGTAAAAGTTTCTTGACAAATACCATACGGTGGTGGTTTTGATGTTAAAGACTTTCCCGCGCCGGCAAACGCCAAGATAAAAATTTAAAATTGCAAAAAAAGCTATAATAATCTATAATTTCATTTTTTACGATACATTAAAGAGAGTTTGTATGAAGAAGATGCCCGTTGTGAGCTTTGGGATTTTGATTTTTGTGGTTTTGTTGTCGTTTTTTGGCGGGTTTGTATATCAGCCATCGCCTTATGATATGAACGCCAATGCGCTTTTGGAAGCTCCAAGTTTAGGGCATATACTTGGCACCGATAGGCTTGGGCGCGATCTGTTGGCGCGGATAATGAAGGGCGGGCAAGTGTCGCTTATCATAGGATTTGGCAGTGCGACGATAGCGAGCTTCGTGGGGCTTGCCATAGGGATAAGTGCGGGATTTTTCGCCAAAAATACGGATAAAGTCATCGTCGTTATGATAGACCTGTTTCTCACTTTTCCGACATTTTTTCTACTTTTGGCGCTTATCAGTTATGTGAACGCTTCGGCACTTACGCTCATCATCGTCATCTCCGTGACGGGCTGGATGGGGATGGCGAGGATGATACGAAGCGAAAGTTTCGCCATCAACGCGCAGCCGTTCATAAAGGTACTAAAACTCTCCAATGTCTCAAGGCTAAAAATCATCTTCAAATACTTCACGCCGCTTTTGGCGCCTCTGTTTTTCATAAGTTTTACCTTCGGAATCAGCGGCGCGATACTATCCGAAAGCGGTCTTAGCTTCCTTGGAATCGGCGTTATGCCGCCAGATATTAGCTGGGGGAGTATCTTGTCGGAGGGCAAAGAGGTGATAGATGTGGCTTGGTGGATCAGCTTTTTCCCCGGACTTATGATATTTTTGGTCACACTCTCGCTTATCAATATCAGCGATTATCTGCAATTTTTGACGAATCAAAAGGGTTAAGTTCCCGCGCCAATCCTGCCAAAACGCGTGCTTTTAGCGGTATTGCAAAATTACTCTATTTTTTGCAAATAGTGAAATAGTCCGACGTTTGTATAGTATATCTGCGCGCCCATATAGCCCTTGACGCCATAGATGTCGGTTAATTCCTCAAACTCCGCGACAGATAAAACATCAGCAGTTACATCAGCGGAAAAAATAAGACAAAACCGCGTTATTGTATCAAATTTGCCACTATTTATATTTAGCTTAAATTTATTTTAATTTTATGGTTGATAATCTCTTAAATTTCCGCCGTTTTTTGACAAATTTTAGCCATACCTGATAAAAATTCTCAGAAGCTATAAAGCGCCATCTTGTCGTTGTTTTGGGGGATGCGTTGATAATAATTATCGGTATTTAATCATTTATAAAGCTTCTAAATAGTAAAATTCTATTTTTACTTTTTATCGTTTTGATAATCAATATCTAATATTTTGGAGTTTTTTATGAAAAGCATAGTTCAAATCCTGCTTGTCTTAGCCATACCGTTTTTTTTAAACGCGAGGACTTATGACTATGATGATTTGACCAATCGCGTAAAAGAGCGCTTTGCCGATAGTCTGGCACTTTATGAGGAGGGCAAGACGGAAGAGGCGAGAGAGGTCGCGCAGAGTGCGTATTTTGAGCTATTTGAGAACTTAGAGGGTCCCATCAGGATAAATGTTTCAAGTAAGAAATCGTGGACTATGGAGCGAAAATTTACCAAGATAAGAAATCTCATCAAAAGCGGGGCGAGCATAGAAGAGGTCAAAGCCACGATAGATAGCCTAAACGCCGATATGGACGAAGTTCTTCCAAAACTAAAAGCAGGCACCGTTATAACGGCGGAAGCTACGCAAGGCGATGAGGCTGAGAGCGCGAGTGTCGCACCCGTTGTTTTGGAGCTTGACGCAAGATGGCAAGCTCTGTATGACAGTATAGAAAAGAGACTGCAAGCATCCGTTGAGGCGTTTAAAAACGGCGACAAAAACAGAGCCAAAGAGTTGATACGCGAGGCGCAGTTTGAAGACTACAGAAACGGTATGATAGAGGTCGCCATACGAAAGCATATCTCCCAAGCTAAAGACGGGCAGATACAAAACGATATTAGGCGCGTTATCATCGCCGTAGATAATATGGCAAGCGAAAAAGAGCTTGAGGGCGAACTCTCCAGGATAGAAAACTCTATCTTCGACGCACTAAATGATCTTCCAAAAGAGGCTGCCGAGTTAGCCGTGGCAAATGTGGAGAAGGTCGAAGAGCCGGGGCAGGATTTTGGCGCTGTTTTGGCGGATATAAAAGCGGAGGGGGCGAAAACTCTTGAACTTTATAAAAACGGAGATAGCAAAAAAGCGATAAGCACGATACAAAATGCATATTTTGATATATTTGAAGCAAGCGGTATGGAGGTGCGCGTTGGCGCGGCTGACAGCGGCTTGAAAACGACGATAGAGGGGACATTCAGCGAGATAGCGGCTATCATCAAAAGCGGCGGCAGCGTGGAGAGGGTGGAGCAGGCTTTGGAGAAGCTTTATAGTGAAGTGGAGCAGGGCGTTGTTAAATTGTCGGATTCAGGCACACCGTGGTCGCTGTTCATCTACGCTTTGGTGATAATTTTGCGTGAAGGTTTAGAGGCTCTTATCGTTGTGACCGCCGTTATAGCCTATCTTGTCAAAAGCGGCAATCAAAAAAGACTTGGGATTGTCCACAGCTCTCTTTGGAGCGCGATAGGGCTAAGCTTTGTGACGGCTTTTATTATGAACTATCTCTTCAGCGCTTCTGGTGAGTCGAGGGAGATGTTGGAGGGTGTTACGATGCTTGTGGCTGTGGGCTTGCTGTTTTATGTGGGCTTTTGGCTTCTATCAAACGCACACGCCAAAAAGTGGTCACAATATATATCCGGCAAAGTCCAAGAATCACTTAGCAGCGGTTCGGCAAAAGCTCTATGGTTCACCGTATTTTTAGCGGTCTATAGAGAGGGTGCGGAGACGGTGTTGTTTTATCAGGCGATACTATTTGACGCCAAAAACGCGCTTGGTGTATTGGCGGTCGCGATAGGATTTGCGATAGGATTTGTAATACTTATAGCTGTATATTTTGCTCTGAAAGCGGGCTCTTTGAAGTTGCCGATAAAGGCATTTTTCCTTACTACAAGCGTGATTATATTTTATATGTCGGTAACATTTACGGGCAAGGGCATTATGGAGCTTGTAGAGGGCAAAATCATAGAACCTACGATCATAGAGGGCTTGCCTACGATAACTTGGCTTGGCGTCTATCCGTATGTTGAGAGTTTACTGCCGCAGCTTGTGTTGCTTGTGGCTATTGTTGCCGGAAGCCTGTTTTTGCGCGCACGTGCGAAAAAAGCTTAAATTTGAGGTTTTTAAATTTTAATAAAAACAATTTTAGTTAAGGAGATGGAAATGGTCAAATTTTTGACAAAATTAGTTGCGGCGCTGGGCGTCGTTTTCGTATTGAACGCTTTGGCGGCGGATGAATTCAAAGAGTTCCCGATAGGTGAAGAGGTAGAGATCAACAATATGCTCATCGCGGCTGTATATCTTGAGCCGATTGATATGGAACCAAAAGGTATAGATTTGGCTCCTTCTTTGGCTGATATCCACCTTGAGGCTGACATTCACGCCACAGAGGGCAACAAAAACGGCTTCGGAGACGGCGAATGGATCCCACATCTTAAAGTATCTTATGAGCTTACCAACAAAGATACAGGCGCAAAAAAGAGCGGCACTTTTATGCCTATGGTCGCAATTGACGGTCCTCACTACGGCTCAAACATCAAAATGTTGGGCGTAGGTAACTATCACCTTAAATACACGATTGAAAATCCGTCAAAACAAGGTCTTGGACGCCACTCAGACAAAGCTACGGGTGTCGGCAAATGGTTTGAACCCTTTACGGTTGAGTATGATTTCAAATATACCGGAATCAAAAAATAGGTTCATTTTAAAACGCGCTCTGTTTTTGTCCTAACTTGGCAAAAGCAGAGCAACTGCTTTTTATCTGTTTTGACTTACCCTTTCAGCCAACGGTTTTGGCAAGCACACTGTTAACTACTTTAAAAGAAAAAACCGCGTCAAAATCAGATAGATTTAAGTCTGTAAGCTTTATTATTTTGAAAAAGTTAGGAACAAAGTGTCAGTATATTTTTATCACGTTTTACAATCTTTTTTAGGAATAACCCTCTATCTTGCCCTTTGGAGTAAAAAAGTCTCCCCAAAAGAGGTGAGTTTGGGTTCACTCATCGGTATAATCTTCGCTTTCGCCTCCTTTAAGATAGCGGACGATTTTTTAAATACGGACGAACTTAAAACCGTCTGTTTCACTATAGCCATCGTCTCTTTAATATTTCTGCATTTTCTATTTTTGGCGCGCTCCACCATTTTGAATATCGCCGTAACCGCACTTTTAGTGTTTTGTTTTGGCGTCTACTATAGGGTAGTGTCGTACGATTTCCCGCTCTTTAGCGGCGAACTTTTGGATACGCTCTCCATCATATCTTTTGGTTTTACGATTTTAGGTTTTTTTATAATAGTATTTATATATCTTTTCTTGCGCAATATCGCTTTGGCGCTTTCAAATAAAATTTTGATTTTCCTTGTGGCGTTAACTGCCATTTTAATGATACTAAACTTTTTTGGGCTAAGCGCCTTGGAGATGATGCGCTTCAAACTTATCGACACAAGCGCGCAGTTTCTGTCCATAACGGCGATGCTGATACATTACGGCTCGTTTTTGCACTACGGCTACTGCGGTTTGATTGTTGTAGCTTTAGCGCTTTATCTAAAAGATATGCCCGCTTTATCCCAAAAAGAGAGCGTTGGCAGCATCGTTTACAGAAAGACAAAAGCCAAAAGAGAGCAGATAAAATTTGGCATAAAGTGCGTCATAGCGGCGATTTTACTCTCAAACGCACTCTTTTTATATTACGACCTCCACGCTTCAAGACCGCCCAAGATTTCGGACTCTAAAATTTTAGAACCCATCAACGGCGAATTTAGGATACCCATCAAACTCTTGGAAGATGATGATCTGCATAGATTTGCATATATAAATGAAGAAGGTCACAAGATACGCTTTTTTGCGATAAACCGCTTCAAGGGTAAAACTTCACCGGTTGTAGTGTTTGACGCGTGTATGATTTGTGGCGATATGGGGTATGTCAAGAAGGGGGATGAGCTTATCTGCATCTCCTGCAATGTGCGTATATTTCTCCCATCCGTGGGAAGAGCGGGCGGCTGCAATCCGATACCGCTTGTGTATGAAAATGACGGCGAATACTTGATAATATCATTAGACGAGATAAAAAGCGGGGCGAACTTTTTTAGCGAAATAGTAAAAGAGGGGGGTGCAAAATGAGATTTAGAATGGTAAAAGCCGCACTTCTGGGTAATAAAACGCAAAAACTTTTAGCCTTTTTGACTATCTTCTTAGCCTCCGGACTGGTATGCGCTATGTTAAATATCACCCTTGGCATCGGCGATAAAGTGGCTATGGAGCTTAGAAGTTACGGCTCAAATATCATAGTCCTACCCAAAGGTGGGAGCATAAATATCGACATAGGCGGCGAGGAGCTGAACCTCTTGCAAAACGACGCCTATCTGGAAGAGCAGTATATAGACGGGCTGAAAAATATATTTTGGAGAAACAATATAGTAGCTTTCGCGCCGTTCTTGGAAGAGAAGATCGAGTTTGGGGGCAAGAGCAGGGCGATACTGGGGACATATTTTGACAAAAAGATAGAGCTTGAAGACGGCGAAGAGTTCTCTACGGGCATAAAAACTATGTATCCCTTCTGGAGCGTTGAGGGGGAGTTTTTGGATGATGACGCTTTGGATGAAGTGCTGATAGGCAAAAATTTAGCCGCAGAGCTTGATATAGCGGTCGGAAGTGTCGTTAATGTGGCGGGCAAAAGCTTAACTGTTAAGGGGATACTAAAGACAAATGACAGCGCGGATGATAAGATAATCACCTCTTTGAAATTAGCCAACGAACTTTTAGGCAAAGAGGGCAAAATATCGTGGATAGAGGTCTCCGCGCTCACTATCCCCGAAGATGACCTCTCCGTCAAAGCAAGGCGCAATTTGGAGAGCTTAAACGCCATAGAGCACGACAAATGGTACTGCTCGGCGTATGTGGGCTCTATCGCCTATCAGATAGAGGAGGAGTACCCCTCATCCAGCGCGAAAGCTTTGATGAAAATCAGCGAGGGCGAGAGCCAGATAGTAAAAAAGATACAGTCTTTGATGGGCGTTGTCACTATCTTGGCGCTATTTTCGGCTTCCATCGGCATAGCTTCGCTTCTAACTTCAGAGATACATAGACGCAAAAAAGAGATAGGCTTACTAAAAGCGTTAGGCGCAGACAATCTCAATATCTATCTGCTCTTCTTAGCCGAATCTTTATATATAGCCATCGCCGCAGGAATTGCCGGCGCGGTGGGTGGATATGGGCTCTCTATTTTGATGGCGTTTTTTATATTTGCGCACGCTATAAAGATAAGCCTCATAGTGCTGCCGCTGACGGTCTGCTTTGCCGTTTTGATAGCGCTTTTGGGCTCATTGCTGCCTATGAGAAACGCAGCACACCTACTTCCCGCGGAGGTTTTACATGAAAGGAAGTAAATTAAACTTCATCTTTTTTGCAAAAATGGTATTTAAAAGCCTCTCCTTAAGCAGGGGTGCGGCGGGCGTTATATTTGTATCCATAGCGCTTGGCGCGGCGATAACGGCGGGCTTTATCAATATATATCTTGATATAGACTCCAAAATGAACAAAGAGCTGAAAGCTTACGGCGCCAACTTTATCATAGCCTCCAAAGATACATATATGAGCGAAAAAACATACGAAAATACGCTTGGGTTGATAGACGGCGGCAAACTTTTGGGCGCGTCGCCTTATCTATTTGGTATAGCAAGGTTAGAGCTTGGAAACGCCGTGATAGCGGGGGTGAATTTCAAAGAGCTCAAAAAAGCAAAGCCGTTTTTAGAGGTGAGAGAGGGCAGCTATATCAATGTCGATTTTGACGAATTCAGCGCGCTTGTCGGTGTGGATTTGGCAAAGAAGATGGAGCTTAAAGTGGGCTCCGTTGTGGATATAATGGGCGCTAACGGTAAGATTAGACTAAGGATAAAAGGCATCGTCTCAACCGGCGGCAAAGAGGACGGCATACTGTTTGTGCCGCTAAGTACGGCGCAAGACGCGCTCGATAAAGAGGGGCTTATCAACTTTGCCGACATCGTAGTGCTTGGAAATTTTGACGAACTGAAGATTTTGGGCGAAACGATAAGCGAAGCAAGCGGACTTGCCGCAAAGCCCGTGACGGCTATTTCGAGGTCGGAGGGTATTATATTAGATAAGATAAAGCTCCTAATGGCACTTGTAGCCTTGAGCGTGCTTCTCATAACATCTTTGTGCGTCAATACGACCCTAAGCTCCATCATCTTTTCAAGGACGAAAGAGATAGCGCTCCTGCGCGCTCTGGGTGCTTCAAAAAAGAGTATCGTACGGCTGTTTGGAATGGAGACTTTTGTGATGAGCTTTTCTGCCTCTCTTGTGGGGGCGGGGCTTGGATTTTTGCTATCGCAGGCTTTCGGGCGGGCGATATTTAATTCGGGTATCGATTTTAGATTTTTATCTATCCCTTCGGCGGTTTTGATTTCGGCGGTTTTTGCCGCCGCGGCGTGCTTTTTGCCTATCAAAAAATCGCTTGGGATAAATGTGGCGAATATTTTACGAGGAGAATAAATTGTCGGCAGTTGTTGAATTAAAAAATATAGAGAAGCGCTTCGGCGATGTAAGCGCACTGGAAAATATAAATATAACGGTAAATAAAAACGAGTGGGTGAGCGTGATGGGCGTGTCCGGTTCAGGCAAAACCACGCTTTTAAACATACTATCCTTGATGGACAACCCAACAGGCGGCGAGTATCTTTTTAACGGCGAAGATGTGAGCGGGTTTGACGAGACAAAGCAGCTTCTGTTCCGCCGCGAAAAGATAGGGCTTATCTTCCAGCAGTTTCACCTGATACCATATCTTACGGCACTTGAGAATGTGATGTTAGCCCAATACTACCACAGCGCGACGGATGAAGAGGACGCAAAGGCGGCTTTGGCAAAAGTGGGACTTTCGCACCGCTTGACACACCGCCCATCAGAGCTATCAGGCGGCGAACAGCAGAGGCTTTGTATCGCAAGGGCGCTTATCAATGACCCCGAAGTGCTGCTCGCGGATGAGCCTACGGGAAATTTGGACGAAGATAATGAAAAGGTGATATTTGACCTCTTCTTGACACTGAAAAAAGAGGGTAAAACGATCATATCCATCACGCACAACCCAGAACTCGGCGCACTTGGGGATAGAGTGATATATCTGCACCACGGCAAAATAGTCGGCAAAGAGGAGCATAAATGAGTTTTGATACGATAAAAAAAGCGGCTTTTTTGGTAGGGATAGCGCTTCTTTTTGTCTCCTGCTCAAAAAACGCGGGCGAAAAAAACCATATAGTCTTAAACGGCAAAAACGGCGAAGCGGGCACGATAACGACATATTTTTCAGCTTCAAATAAGACGCTTAAGATAGATAGCGGCAAGCCTTTTATACTATTTTTTACCTCCACGACTTGCGGGGCTTGCGCTGAGGCTGTGCCATATATGAACTATTTTGAAGAGAAGTACGCCGATAGATTTGAAGTGATAGGCGTTATGAATGGGGACTTGGGGCTTGAGAAAGGATTTGAAGTGTTGAAAGCGAAAAATATCAACTTCAAAGTGGTATCCGAGGTCAAATCCGTAGACTATTTCTCCCGCGCCGTGGGCGGTATATACGGCACTCCGGTGTTTTACCTATACGACAAAGATGGGGCGCTAAAAGAGAAGTTTTTGGGACTCACACCGCAAAACAGATTAGAAGAGAGTATAAAAGAGATAATATAAGGTATAATTTCGCTTTTTAATGACGGAGAGAGATTTTGCTTGAAAATATTAAAAAGCTTTTAGACGCCGCCGCGGCTGATAAAAACAGCACATACCAGTTAGCCGCCGCGGCAGACCCGCTTCGTGTAGCAAAACCCCACAACGACGATATCATCGCGCTCATTTGTGCCCTGTTCGCTTACGGTAACGCAAAACTTATAGAAAAATTCCTACTCTCATTAGACTTTTCCGCATTAGACGATGACGAAGAGGCGATAGAGAAAAAGTTGAACGGAAGATACTACCGCTTTCAAACAAATCAAGATGTGATAGAGATATTTAAAACACTATCACTACTCAAAAAAACGGCAAAATTAGAAGATCTCTTTTTGGATGGATACAAAGAAGATGGCGATGTGGTAGGCGGTATAAGGGGCGCCCTTACAATGCTATACGATTTAAACCCATACCGCTCGGTAGGCTACGAGTTTTTACTGGGCAAGATCCCGCCCAAAAGCCCATCTTCGCCCTACAAACGGTGGAATATGTTCCTGCGCTGGATGGTAAGAGATGACGAACTTGATATGGGACTCTGGAAAAGTGTCAAAAAATCATCCCTTCTGATCCCCTTAGATGTGCACACTTTCAATGTCTCCAAAAAATTAGGACTCTTAAATCGCAAAACCTACGACTTCAAAGCTGTCATAGAGCTAACGCAAACCCTACGCTCCTTCGACCCCACCGACCCCATCAAATACGACTTTGCGATATACAGATTGGGACAATCAAAAGAGATAGAAAAGTTGATGGGTAGGTAATTTTTGCCGTTATCTGTTTTTGGGTAAAGGTATTGCTACAAGCAATATAGCCTCTAAAAAAAGTGGGAATTGCGGGCTGCCTCCCATCCATCATAAAAAATCTTAAATCTTTCAGTTTTACATAAATAGCTATCTTTACAATTCTATCAAATCTATATTTTCACCCAAAAAATATTCACCCCATATACTTAGAGGGCACTCTTCAAAAAAGGTGATGAGTTCGATAACTTAAAAGCTAATTTGGGGTATAGGTATAGGTTTTAGGGGGCTTTGACATAACAATGCAACGGGCTCTTTATTTTTTTGAGCTTGTTGTGTTGGGTTTAATACTTTTTAATGCAAAAGTGAGGGTTTTCTATCTGTAATGGATGGAAAAACTTCAAGAATACGTTTTTGATGTGGACAAATTCATAGAATCTTAATTCTTACATTGCTATAATCACCGCAATAAAATTAAAAAATAGGGCTAAAAATGTCTGAACTTTTTCTCTTCGCAGGTCTTATCTCCGACAACCACACTTGGCTTGTTCTATCTCAAATGCTTATAGTTGCCGTTATTGTTCTTCTTGTAGCTAAAGCAGCTACATCGTCTTTGCAGCTTGTGCCAAGAGGGGCGCAAAATGTTATGGAGGCGTTTCTTGAGGGCATTATAGGTATAGCCTCAGAGGTCGCAGGAGAAGAGGTTGCCAGAAGATATCTACCGTTGGCGGCTACTATCGCGCTGTTTGTCTTCGTCTCAAATATGATAGGTGTGATTCCAGGATTTGAAGCTCCTACGAGCAATGTCAATATAACTTTGCCGCTGGCTTTGATGGTATTTTTGTACTATAACTTCGAGGGCATCAGAAGAAACGGTTTTGTAAAATATTTCAAACACTTTCTTGGACCAAACATCTTTTTGGCTCCGTTGATGTTCCCGATAGAGATCATCTCGCATATCTCAAGAATCGTCTCTTTATCGTTCCGACTCTTCGGAAATGTCAAGGGTGACGACCTCTTTTTGATGGTTATACTATTCCTCGCTCCGTGGGTTTTACCGATATTGCCGTTTTTCATATTGGTATTTTTCGGCGCACTGCAGGCTTTTATATTTATGATATTGACTTATGTCTATTTGGCCGGTGCGGTACAAATCAGCGAAGAGCATTAAGAAGCGCAAAATTTGCGAAAATCATACTTTGAGTTTTTAATCAGTTTTTTAGCGGGAGCCTCTTGGGCTCTCGTGCTTTTTGGTGCTGTTTTATTCTATCTTATCTTCTCGCGTTTTGGTTTTTTCGCTGGATTTTTAGGGGCTTTTGTCGGTTCACTTTTCGGACTTTTTGTAGTTTTGATGGTTGAGATAGCGTATATACAGATACAAAAGTTGGAGGAGTTGAAGCGCCAGACAAAACTGCTTGAAGAATTATTAAAAAAAGCTCCCCCAAAAGATGATATCGTATCTGATAACTGACCCGAAATTTTACACAAACAGACCAAGCCTTATTGCTTCAAAACTCTATGGAATTTCAAAAAAGCATAAGATAGATTATGCGTGTTTAAGAGATAAAGACTCTTTGAACTATAAAGATGAAGCAAAAATTTTTGTAGTGGTATGTGATAACTTGAAGATAAAATCCATTTTACATACTTTTTGGCAAGAAGCATTAAATTTTGGGGCTTTTGGAGTTCACTTTGCTACGAAAGATTTTGAAAAAATACCTTTAGCTAAAAAAGAAAATCTTTTTGTCATAGCAAGCGCACATTCGCTTGATGAGGCAAAAGAGGCGGTAGATTTGGGGGCTGATTTTATCACGATAAGCCCCATTTTTTACACTCCTGACAAAAATAAGCCCCTTGGTTTAGAGAAGTTAAAAGAAATAACAGCTAAAATACCGACTAAATGTATCGCGCTTGGAGGCATCTTAGAAGAGTCCCAAATCCTGGCAATTAAAGAGGCTGGGGCTGCTGGTTTCGCGTCCATCCGCTATTTTTTAAATTAAATTTTAAAGGTTTATGTAATGTTTGAAGTTGTGATTGGTTTGGAGATTCACGCGCAATTAAACACCAAAACGAAGATTTTTTGTTCGTGCGCCACGAGTTTCGGGGAAAATCCAAATACCAATGTCTGCCCCGTCTGTTTGGCGCTTCCCGGAGCACTTCCCGTTTTAAACAAAGAGGCTGTAAAAAAGGCCATATCTTTTGGAACAGCCATCAATGCGACTGTCAACAAACGCTCTATTTTTAACAGAAAAAACTACTTTTACCCCGACCTTCCCAAAGCCTACCAGATAAGCCAATTTGAGATTCCCATCGTCGAAAAGGGTGAGGTTTATATAGATTTGGAGGATGGCACGACAAAGAGGATAGGCGTTACAAGGGCGCATTTGGAAGAGGACGCGGGCAAAAATATACACGAGGCAAATACAAGCAGCGTTGATTTAAACCGTGCGGGCACGCCGCTTCTTGAGATAGTAAGCGAGCCTGATTTGCGAAGTTCAAATGAGGCTATTTTGTATCTTAAAAAAATCCACGCGATACTACGATATATCAACATCAGCGACGCCAATATGCAAGAGGGCAGCTTCAGATGCGACGCCAATGTCTCCATAAGACCAAAAGGCGACACGAAGCTATACCAAAGGGTCGAGATAAAAAACTTAAACTCATTTAGATTTATACAAAAAGCTATAGATTTTGAGGTGGAGCGCCAAAGCGAAGCGTGGACGGACGGCGTTTACGACAAAGAGGTCGTGCAAGAAACCAGGCTTTTTAATATAGAAACGGGCGAGACGAGAAGTATGAGAAGTAAAGAGGATAGCGCGGAGTACCGCTACTTTCCGGATCCTGACTTGTTGCCTGTGATATTAAGCGACGATATGATAGACGAGTGCAGTAAGATCCCAGAACTCCCCGACGAAAAAAAAGCGCGCTATGTAAAAGAGCTTGGCGTTAAGCCATATGATGCAGGGGTTATCACAAGTTCTGTGGAGTTGGCAAAGTATTTTGAAGAGATGATTGGCTTTGGAGCAAGTCCAAAAAATAGCGTAAGTTGGCTTAGCGTCGAGCTTTTGGGGCGTCTTGGAAATGGGGTAGGGGTGGAAAACTCCCCCGTGAAGGCTTCCAAATTGGCTGCGCTCGTTAAAAGGATAGAGGACGGCACGGTGAGCGGCAAAGCGGCGAAAGATATCTTGGACTTTTTGATGCAAAATGACGAAGATATCGACCAAGTTATCGATAAATTAGGACTTAAGCAAGTAAGTGATGACGGCGCTATCATAGCTATCATCGACGCGGTTTTAAGCGCAAACGCCGACAAGGCAAATGAGCTTAAAAACGGCAAAGAGAAGCTTTTCGGATTTTTCGTAGGGCAGGTGATGAAAGAGAGCAAGGGGGCGGCAAATCCGTCAAAGGTCAATGAGCTTTTGAAAGATAAGTTGGGATTGAAGTAGCAATTTAAAGGAAGACTTATGGATATATCGGTCATCGGCGGCGGTAAATGGGGGCAGGCTCTGCACTTTGCCTTTTCGCAAAACCATACAAGCATCATCACCTCAAGGACGAAAAAAGATATTCCAAATTTTGTAACTCTTCAAAAGGCACTTAGTAACAGATATCTTGTTGTAGCCTTGCCTGCACAGATAGTGGGTGAGTGGCTTAAGAATAATTTCAAGTACAACAACCAAAAGGTGATGGTCGCCGCCAAAGGTATCGAAGAGAGCAGCGGGCGGTTTTTGAATGAGATATTTTCGGATTTTGTCCCAAGCGAAAATCTCGCCTATCTCTCAGGTCCCTCATTTGCTGCGGAGGTCGTAAAGGCACTGCCGACGGCTCTGGTGGTAAGCTCCAAAAACAGAGATACGGCGCGTGAGTTTTGCGCCTTTTTTCCAAATTTTATCAAATCTTACGCGGATGATGATATCGTCGGAGCCGAGATAAGCGGCGCGTATAAAAATGTCTTGGCGATTGCCAGCGGAGTGTGCGACGGGCTTAATTTAGGACTTAACGCGAGGGCAAGCCTTATAGCCAGAGGGCTTGTTGAGATGCAAAGATTTGGCTTAAGCTTTGGCGCGAAAGAGGCGACATTTTTGGGACTTAGCGGCGCGGGAGATCTATTTTTGACCGCTTCAAGCACACTCTCACGCAACTACCGCGTGGGCGAAGCTCTGGCAAAAGGCTTAAAACTTGATAAAATATTGCAAGAGTTAGGCGAGGTGGCAGAAGGGGTTTTGACCTCAAGAGCCATCAGCAAAATCTCAAAAGAGAAAAATATCTACACCCCCATAGCAAGGGAGGTGAGCCTCATCATAGACGGGAAATCTCCGCTTGACAGCTTAAGAGACTTACTCGCGTGAAAACGCTTGGGGTTATGCGAATTTTAAAACTACGGTAAAGGATTTATATGTTGATTAAAAATGCCAAAATATCGGGCGAAGAGAGCCTAAAAGATGTTCTTATCGAGGGAGATAAGATAGTTAAAATAGCAGATAGTATAAAAGGCGAAAACGAAGTTATAGACGCTAAGGGTGCATATCTGCTATCAGGTCTTATCGATCTAAATGTGAGGCTCAAAAACGGCGTTCTTAATCAGAAAAATTTAGACACTCTCTCCAATGATTGCGCCAGAGGCGGGGTTACGACATCTTTGATTATTCCTGATTTTTTGCCACGTCTTGATAATGAGAGCTTTTTGGAGCTTTTAAACGCGAAGGTGCACACTCTGCCCACGACGATATTTCTATCGGCTCCTTTGGTGAACGAAGAGACGGACAAACTCAACAATATCGCCACTTTGATACAAAACGGTGCGATTGCCGTCTGGGGTAAATCGCATGTAAACTCCAATCTCATCCGCCGCGGCATACAATACGCAAAGATGAAACAGACGCCGTTTTTGATAGACTGCTATGATAACGACTTGGACGATAACGGCGTTATGAACGAGGGCGAAGTGTCGTTTAAATTGGGACTCCCCGGTATCTCAAAAGTATCCGAAACAAGCGAAGTGGCAAAGCTTTGCGAGATAGCCGGATACTACGAGCAAAAGCCCATCCTTTTCCAAACACTCTCGGCAAAACGCTCCATCGAACTCATAAACGGCGCCAAAAAATCCCTAAACGCTTACGCGGAAGTCTCTATCCACCACCTTTTGAAAAACGACAGCAGCTGCGATGAATTCAACACTTACGCAAAAATCAAACCGCCGCTAAGAGATGAGGACGAGCGTCAAAAGTTGATAGAAGAGTTAAAAGAGGGCGGCATAGATATCCTTACCTCCGCCCACTCCCCGCGCTCCATCCTATATAAAGATGTGGCGTTTGAGGAAGCAGCGTATGGCATCCACGCCGTTTGTGACTATCTGTGTTTAGCTTATACACATCTGGTCGATACAAAACTAATAAGCATAGAACAACTCATAGACCTAACAAGCAAAACCCCCGCGAAAATTTTAGGCTTAAAAACCAAAGGCGAGATAAAGGAAGGATTTGACGCCGACTTGGTTATATTCGACACAGAATATAAAGAGAAGCTAAATATACCGGACTCCATATATTCAGGCGAAACGCTAAAGGGTAGGGTACTGAAAACGATAGCTAAAGGCAAACTTGTTTTTGAGAGAGCTTAATTTTTAGCGTGTCAAATCGGACGAGTTTTATTCTTGGGTGGAAAAACACCTAACCAAACTCCACAATCTTATCGGCGATTTTTTGGGAGAAGGTTTTGTCGTGTTCTACGAAAAGCATTGTGGGGCGGTACTGTAGGAGTAGATTTTCTATCTGTATGCGCGAGAGTACATCTATGAAATTTAGCGGTTCGTCCCAGATGTATAGGTGTGCGCTTTCGCATAGGCTTTTTGCGATGAGGATCTTTTTCTTTTGTCCGGCGCTGAATTCGCTTATCTCTTTTTCAAGTGCTGCGCGGGAAAAGTCAAGTTTGCGCAAAATCGTCTTAAAAAGGCTCTCGTCTATATCGGAAGCTTTCGCGAACTCTTTTAGGTTGCCTGCAAGCGATGATGTATCTTGCGCCACATAGGATATTTTAAGTCCGCTTGGGATGTGAAGCGTGCCGCTAAAGTCTATCTTTTCGCCCAATATAAGTTTCAACAGTGTACTCTTGCCGCAGCCGTTTGCCCCTTTTAGCCAGACGCGCTCTTTGTTTTCGATGGTAAAGTTTAGATTTTGAAAAACAGGTTTTCCGTAAAAAACGCTAAGATTTACCGCCTCTACCAATCTTTTGTTGGGATATTCTAAGGGCGAGAGTTTCAAATCCGACGCGTATTCGAGGTTTTTTAGCAGTGCTTGCTTCTCTTCTATGGCTTTGTCACGGCGGTTTTGGGTGTTTTTTGATAGCTTCATAAGTTTGGCGGATTTGTGTCCTATGAAGCCTTTATCTGCCGCAACCCCTTTTTCTATGTGGTATTTTTCGCGCTCCGTTTTGCCGGACCAAGTGCCGATCTTCTTTGAAGCCTCCTGAAGGCGCTCTATATCTTTGGCGAGTTTTCTGTTTTGCGCCAACTCAAAATTGTCCCTATACTCCCTATTTTGCCACCAAGTGGAAAAATTACCCTGCCGCACCTCTATATCGGCGCGGTTTATGGATAGGATGTGGTCCGTGCAGCTATCCAAAAAATAGCGGTCGTGCGAGACTAATATAAAGCCGTTTTTGCGCTTCAGATACTCCGCCACCGTCTGTCTTGCATTGATGTCAAGATGGTTTGTGGGCTCGTCTATGAGTAAAAAGTTGTTCTCTTTCAAAAATAGTATCGCCAGCATCGCCTTTGTCTGTTCGCCGCCGCTTAGCATTTCAAAGGCTCTGTGTAAAATATCTTGGTTTAGTTGCAGTAGCGAAATCTCTTTTTCCAACTGCCACAGCTCCGCCAAAGGGCAAATCTCAAAAGCTATCTCGCAAAGAGTCCTCCTCTTATCTTCCACAACAAATGGAAAATAGTCAAACTCCACTGACGCGGATATAGTACCCGTGTATTCATACTGCCCCATCAGAAGCTTCAAAAGCGTCGTTTTACCGCGTCCGTTTCTGCCGATAAGTCCAAGCTTCCAGTTAGTATCCAAAATGATGGAGATGTTTTTAAAAAGGCTCTCAAAACTACCTTCGTGAGTGAAACTTAGATTTTTGATAGATACCTGCGACATATATCTCCCTTAGGGGGAAATTTTAGCGTAAATCAGTTAAAAGTCATAATATATGCGAGATAGATAGAGCCCTGTACTTGGCGCGGCTTTGGTAAAAATGCGTATTTTTTTGTCTATCTGCGCTTTTAACTCATCAAGTGTAAGTGTGCCCTCTTGCACGGCAAAAGCCGCCCCCGCCATCATTCTCACCTGCGAGCGCAAAAAGCCGTCTCCCAAAAAGCGCAAGACGGTAAATTTTTTATACCTGTAAGCGTCTGCTTTGTAGAGTGTCCTGATATCGTCTTTCGTCGGGCTTCCCGTCTTTTTGAAGTAGCCAAAGTCGTGCTTGCCTTGAAACAGAGACAGAGTCTGATTTAACAAACTCACATCAAGCCTTTGCCTTAAAAGCGCAAATTCGCCCAAAAACGGCGCGTACTCACCCTCGTAGCAGATATATCTATAAAGCCTCTTTTTGGCGTCAAATCGCGCGTGCAAGCTTTCACTGACGGGTATAGTTTTTCTTACATATACGGATGGATACAAGAGGCGATTTAGCGTGTTTTTGAACTTTTCCAAATCCTCCCAAAAAGTGGGCAGGTCGATGTGTACTACTTGATTTAGCGCGTGTACGCCGCTATCTGTGCGTCCGCTGCCGATTGGTTTGGATGTTATGCCAAGCTCTTTTAGCGCGAATATGATTCTATCCATAACGCTATTTTTGTTTGGCTGTTTTTGAAATCCTTGAAATTTGCTCCCGTCGTAACTGATGTAAAGAAAAACTCGCATTTAAAAGCGTTTGAGTATTTTTTGTCTGAAAAAGATATACGATATCGCAAATCCCGCGCCAAATACTAAAACAACGCCTATTATCGGATGAATTTGACCTATGAGCATTATCGCGGCGAAGTAGGCTAATATCGCAAACGAGATACCAAAATATACACCCGTGCGCTCGTATCTGTAGGTGACTATGCCAAAGCCAAGCGCAAAAAGTGTGGTCGCGAAGGGGAATAGGGCGATGAGCATATAAAATACAAAATCTTTAGCTTTCTTTTTGTCTTCAAATATGTCAAACCAGTAGCTTTTTATATCTTCCACGCCGCTTATCTGGTCGCTGATGGGCGTGCGCATAAACATCGTCTCAAACTCTAATTGGTTGATGTTTTCGTCGGTTATGTCGTATGCTTTGCCTGATTTCAACTCAAGGTTCATTTCGCCGCGATTGTTGTTGATAAAGGCTTCCGACGCAGAGACGATTTTGTCGCCTGCTTGTTCGTTTTGGTACATTATAATCTCTTTGTAAGAGTCGCGCCCTGCGCTATTGACAAAGACAAACCAATCTGAAAACTTTTGCCCAAACTCGGTGGCTTCTATATTGAACTTCGCTTGTGCTCTTTTATAATCTATAAAATTTGCCTGCAACTCCTTTGAGAGCGGCATCAAAACAAGCACATTTACTACTAAAAAAGCCGAAAGAAGCGTTGATATGGTAAGGAAAAAGTTGGCTATCTTGTTGGGTGAAAAGCCAAGCGAAAAGAGAACTATCGTCTCATTTTCGCGCGAAAGTTTAAATAGGGCTATCGCGAGAGCGATAAAAAATGTAATCGGCAGCGTAAATATAAAGACTTTGGGCAGCAAAAACATATATAGTTTGCCAAGCTCAAAAAATGAAATCTTTATAACGGAAGTGATGCGCGCTATCTGTATAAAATAGATAATGGAAGTGATGAAAAATAGCGTAAAAAAGAGCGAGCCGAACACGGACAAAAATTGGCTTAAAAGGTATTTGTTGGTTTTAGACATAGATATACTTCAAAAGGGTCGAAATTTGCGGCGCGAATAGATATGTGATAAAAAGCCCCATCGCCAAAAACGGGATAAACGGCAGTTCAAAACCCTTTTTGGCGACAAGAAAAAAGGCGGGCAGGGCGAAAAGTGCCGATATATATATAGCGAACAGTCCGCACGACACGCCAACCATCGCTCCGATAATCGCCGCTATGATGATATCCGCTTCGCCCATAGCCTCTTTTTTGATGACTGCTGAGATGATGATACGAAGCAGCGCGAAACCGCCCGCGAACAAAAGCGCGTATTCGACTCTTGCCAAAAAATCAGGATGCGCGAATACCAAAACAAGCGCGGGGATACTTAGTGAGTCGGGTACGGCTTTGTATCTTAAGTCTATGATGGAGAGTGCAAAAAGCAGGGCAAATATCAATCCGTCGAAAAAGGCTATGTAGATATTGTCCGCCTTCAAAGCGCAGACGAGGAATAAAATCGCCGTGATAAGTTCGATAAGCGGGTATTGGAGGCTGATTTTCTCTTTGCAAAAGGCGCATTTACCGCGCAAAAATATCCACGAAAAGAGCGGTATATTGTGGTACCATTTTAAGGGCGTATCGCAGTTGGTGCAGTGAGAGGCGGGGAATACTACGCTCTCATTTTTTGGGATGCGCAAGATTAATACATTTAAAAACGAGCCAAAAAGCAAGCCAAAAACGGTCAATATTATGATATTCATACTTCGCCAAACTTTCTTTTAATGTGCGCGTACGCTTGGATGATGCCCGAAAACTCCGCCTCCGCGAAGTCAGGCCACAGCGTGTCCGTGAAAAAAAGCTCCGCATAAGAGGCTTGCCAGAGTAAAAAGTTTGAGAGCCTCTTTTCGCCGCCTGTTCGTATCAAAAGGTCGATGGGTGCGAAATCTTTAGTGTCAAGATTTGCCTCAATGACTTCTTTTGATATTTCCACCCCCTCGCTGATAGCTTTTTTGCACGCCCTTGTTATCTCGTCGTGAGAGCCGTAATTTATCGCAAGCACCTGCGTCAAAGCGGTGCCATCTTTTGTCTCATCTTTCGTCTGCGTTATGAGCTTTTGCAAATCCTGACTAAGTTTGCTCAAATCCCCTATCGTCTCAAAGCGGATATTGTTTTTTAAAAGATTCTCCCGCTCTTTATTCAAAAACTTTGCAAATAGCTTCATCAGATACTCTATCTCATACTTCGGACGCTTCCAATTTTCAGTACTAAAGGCGTACAAAGTCAGATATTTCACACCGCTTTTTACGGCGCACATCGTGATATCTCTCACCACCTCCGCACCTCGTTCGTGCCCGAAGTTGCGCTTTTTGCCCTGTTTTTCCGCCCATCTGCCATTGCCGTCCATAATAATCGCTATGTGGTTTAATTTATTCAAATCACAACTCTTCGCAAGCTTTTAATATCTCAAAAGATATCGCAAGCTTCGTTTTTTTGCCAAACTCTTTTTCGCTGTCTGCGGTGATAAAAGTGATGGTGTTTTCGTCCGAGCCGAATGGATTTTGTTCGCCTATCACATTTAGGCAAACCGCGTTTAGATTTTTAATCTTAAGCATATTTTTGGCGCACTCTTTTGCCTCTTTATTGTCAAATTCGGCTTTAAATCCTACTGTTTTTATGCCCGTCTTGTCCAAATTAAAGAGCAGATCTTTATTTTTTACCAGCTCAAGATTGAAGCTTTTTCCAATCTCCTCTTTTTTTAGCTTGCCATTTTTTTGCTCAAGCGGTTTATAGTCGCTCACCGCCGCTGCCATAAATAAAAACGGGCTTGGAGTTTTTTTGATATTTGCTATATTTTCGTCCAGCGCCTTTTTCATATCGTCCGAGCTTTTCACAAAAACACGCGTTACTGGGAGGTTGATATCGTGCGACTTTGCGCTTTGGATGTATGTGACATTTGCCCCGCTCACAAATAGAGCGGTCGCTAAACCCTCAGCCATTTTGCCGCTTGAAAAGTTCGAGATAAATCTCACATCGTCTATCTTTTCGACTGTCCCGCCGCCTGTTACCACAACATCTCTATCTCGCCAAAAAGGTGACGAAAGCAGCGCGCGTGCCGTCTCGTAAAAGATAGCCTTTGTGTTCGCAAGCGCCCCTTGACCCTCTATATCGCAGGCTAAAAGTTTAGTCGCGGGTTCTACTATCTTGTATCCAAAGCTTTTTAACTTTTCCAGCGAATGCTGCGTGGAGCGGTGCAAAAACATCGCCGTATTTGCCGCTGGCGCTATGAGGATGGGCTTTGTAAAGGCGAGCGCGGCGGATGTTAGGAGGTTGTCCGCGATGCCGCAGGAGAGTTTATTAATAGTGTTTGCCGTGGCGGGGGCGATGACAAATACATCAGCCCATCTATTGATAAATATATGGTTATTATCATCCGCCCAACTCTCTGTCTCCAAGCTTAAAACTCTATTTTTGCTAAGAGCTTCAAAGCTAAGCGGCGTTACGAAGCGTTTAGCCTCCTCGCTCATCAAAACGCGCACATTCGCGCCGTTTTTTGTAAAAAGTCTGACAAGTTCCAACGCCTTATACGCCGCTATACTGCCTGTGACGCCAAGAAGTATATTTTTGCCTTTTAACATTACTATTTGCCTGTTTTAAAGTATTTGTAAAAAAAATCTTTTACAAATTTCAGCGGTGCGCGGTTGATGGCAAGAGAGCCTTTGGGTACATCTTTGGTTACCGTCGTACCTGCCGCTATTATCACATCGTCTTCTATCTTCACGGGAGCTACGATTTGCGTGTCGCTGCCGATAAAGACATTTTTGCCGATGATGGTTTGGTGTTTTTCTTTACCGTCGTAATTACACGTGATAGTCCCGCAGCCTATGTTTGTCCCTTCGTCTATTATCGCGTCTCCAAGGTAGCTTAAATGTCCAGCTTTCACGCCTGTGAGGGTTGATTTTTTGACCTCTACGAAATTGCCCACGTGGGAGTTTTTGATAAGCGAATATGGTCGCACGTGTGCGCACGGTCCAACGTCGGAGTCTATGACTGTGCTGGATTCTATGACGGTGTGGCTTCTGATGAGGCTGTTTTGGATGTGCGTTTTGCCAAGTAGCGTTACGCCGTTTTCCAGTACGCTCTCGCCCTCTATCGTGACGCCCGCTTCTATATATATGGTCTCAGGAAGCCGCATAATGACGCCGTTTTTCATCAACGCGTGTTTAATGCGCTCTTGCATAATCGTCTCGGCACGTGCCAGTTGCGCTTTGGAGTTGATACCCATAAATGTATCCTCCTCCACCAAAACCGCCCTTACGCTGTTGCCGTACTCTTTTGCAAGCCCTATCAAATCCGTTATATAGTACTCTTTTTGAGCGTTGTCGTTTGTGAGTTTTGGGAGCATTTTATTTAAAAAGTGTGTGTTAAATGAATAGACGCCGGCATTTACGAGATTGATACTCTTCTGCTCCTCGCTCGCGTCTTTCTCCTCTATAATCCTTTGCACATTCAACCCGTCGCTTGTGACCACGCGCCCGTAGCCTTTGGGTTTTTTTGTGTAAAACGCACCCATAACGATGTCGGTGTTTTCATCTTGACACAAAAGTCTCATATTTTCTGTTTGCAAAAGTGGCATATCACCGCTTAAGACGAGGATCCTTTTATATTTGGGTTTGAGCCCCATAATAGCCCCGCCGGTCCCTGGAAAGCGTTCGTGGTCTTGTATGATGATGTGAAGTCCTGCGAATTTTTTTAAAAGTTCGGCTTTTATATCTTCGTGGTGGTGAAAAAGTATCACGTGAATATCATCGGAGAGTGACTGAGCCTCTTTTAAGATGTGGTGCAGCATAGTATATCCGCAAAGTTTATGCAAGACTTTGGGTGTGGTGGATTTCATCCTGGTGCCAAGCCCCGCCGCCATAATCGCTATTGAAGGACGCATACAAAAACTCCTTTTTAAAAATTAGCTTGTTATTGTATCAAAAAAAAGTTTAAGCGTGCGTTTATGGCTGAAAATAGGCGTAATGAGCTGTGATTTTGTAAGAAAAGAGCATATCTTCCAAAACCTGCCCGCGTCCTATGTTGTGAACTATCATATACCGCTCGCCCTCTTTGACATTGGAGACTATGCCTATATGCATCGAACCGTTTGGCAAGCCCCATACTACTATGTCTCCGGGCGCGTAATCTTTCGCCTCTTTGCTTATCTTCAAAACTTTGCCGTGTCTTGAGAAAAAATATGCTAAATTTGGCACGCGGCGGTGGTCTATATTGGTGTCGGTTCTTTTCAGAGCCCAATTTTTAGGATATTTGTCAAAATTTGCCGCCATATCTTCGTGTATGAGTTTTTGCAGGTCGATACCAAGCTTTCTGTACGCTCTTATCACGACATCAGTGCAAACGCCGTAGTTTGAGGGTATATCGCCGTTGGGGTAGGGTATCTTAAAATAGCTTGCGTTATAACTGACACTATCTTTGGTCAATGTGAGCGCGGCGGATGAGAGCTTCTCGCCAAAACTAACCTCGCCCAAAACCAAGCTCACGCAAAGCAGTAAAAGCAGCGCGATTTTTTTCACTTAAAATAGCCTTTTTGGGATATGGTCTGTTATAATACACTTTTTTAGATTAATATTATGAAGGTTACCGTGGCTATCAAAGTAGGAAAAATCAACCAATTAAAAGTAAACCGCCGGAGCGATTACGGGCTCTATCTTTTGGACGGCGAGGGGGGCGAGATACTGCTGCCCAACGCGTATGTAACGCCGCAGATGGAGGTGGGCACGGCAGTGGACGCGTTCATATATCACGACTCCGAAAATAGATTAGTAGCCTCCACGCTCTATCCGATTGCCAGACTTGGTGAATTTGCACTTTTGGAAGTGACGGACACATCGTCATTTGGCGCGTTTGTGGATTGGGGCTTGCCAAAAGAGCTTTTCGTACCCGTAAAATACCAAAAAACGCCTTTTAGGGTAGGGCAAAAGAGGGTGATTTTAGTCGCGCTCGACGAACTTACCAATAGATTAATCGGCGTTGAGAAGTTTGGCAAATTCTTACCAAAAGGCACCCCCAAATTTGCCGTGAACGACAAAGTCGAACTTTTTATCTTAGCAAAAACGCCGCTTGGATTTAAAGCGATCATCAACAACCGATACGAGGGGATGCTCTACGCGAATGAGATTTATGGAGAGTTAGAGATAGGCGAAAAGAGAGAAGGATACATAAAAAATATGCGCAAAGACAGCAAGATAGACCTATCCTTGCAGCCCATAGGCGTCAGCGCGGAGTTCGCCGCACAGACAAAAGTATTAGACATCTTGCGCGAAAACTCTTACAAAATCCCATACAACACAAAAAGCACCCCCGAAGAAATTTACAAAACTTTCGGCATCAGCAAAAAAAGCTTCAAGCAAGTGGTAAACAACCTGCAAAAAGAGGGGCTTATAAAGATAACCGACGAGGGGATAGAGATAGCGTAGTAGGCGCCATTTTGCCCTTTTGCTTCATTTATAGTCTTTAGTTTCAAAAGCAGACATGAGAAATATTCGCTTTAATGGATACTACAAATATCAATGTATTCAAAAGCTATCTCCCTCAGAAATGGATACAGGTATAACTTTAACAATCTAAACATAAACATTTACGGTTCAAACTCTCACGCCCTGTCCATAAGTAAAACAGAGGGCTTAACTCATACTTAGCAAGAGTAGGAGTAGGATATAAGTTAAAAGATACCACAAACCTCTACTATAAGATAGGTTATATAAAAGAGCTTGTAGGCATAGGTTTTAATGGGCTTTGACATAACAACGCAACGGGCTCTTTATTGTTTTGAGCCCGTTGCGTCTGATTTGTCATTTGAAAAAGGGATATTTTACGATTTTGCTGATATGATTATAAATTTTAAAGCAGCGTCGGAAGGTTAACTTTTGAGTTTTTCTAAGATTTTTCGTTTGAGCATTCCCGTACTTATGGGGTATATTCCTTTGGGGATAGCATTTGGACTTTTGGCGGTTCAAGTTGGTATCGCTTGGTATTACGCGCTTTTGATGAGCGTTTTTATATATGCCGGTTCGGCGCAATTTTTGTGCGCTCTGCTTTTTAGCCAGATGGCATCGCTGCTTGAGATATTTATCGCCATATTTTTACTAAATTTACGCCACTTTTTCTACGGACTCTCAATGATAAGCGAATTTAAAACCCTAAAAGGAGTCGCCAGAAAATACGCCATCTTCGGACTTACGGATGAGACTTTCGCACTTTTAAAGAGCGTCAAAACTCAAAAAGAGGAGAAAGAAAAAGCGTATGTTACGATAACGCTGCTAAATCAGATATATTGGGTGGTAGGCACGCTTATCGGGGCGATGTTGGGTGGGAGTTTGTCATCTTTTGATTTTAAGGGGATAGAGTTTGCCCTTTGCGCGCTTTTTGTGGTTTTAAGTATAGAACTTTACCAAAGGAGCAAAGATACGAAAGTGTTGATTTTATCCTTGGCAATAGGGCTTTTTGGCATTTTGTATCTGCCTCCAAAGGATATGCTAATCATCTCTTTGCTCATCTGCTCATTTTTTCTTCTCATCTTGAAAAGGCGTGCGTAAAATGGAAGCAAGTTATATACTGTTGGCAATTTTGGCGGCTACCGTGGCGACATTTCTTACGAGAGTTTTGCCGTTTTTACTCTTTGATAAAAAGCAAAAACCAAGTAAAACGATAGAGCTTTTTGAGAAACATATGCCTTTGATGATAATGGTCGTGTTGGTTTTTTACGCGATTAAGGATACCGCTTTTAGCCAATATCCTTATGGGATAAGCGAGATAGCGGGCATTGCGACGGCGATTGGTCTGCATTTGGGATTTAAAAACGCCCTTTTTAGCATCATAGGCGCTACTGCGGTTTATATGGTATTTGTGCAGGTCTTGTTTGTATGATTTTGGGGGTAGAGTTTGAGCTTTGGGTTGTCGCCGTTTTATGTCTGACATTTTTTGTGTCGGGATTTGTAGATAGCATAGCGGGCGGGGGCGGACTTATAAATGTTCCCGTTTTTTTGCTTTTGGGGGCGCCGCCTGAGTTTGCTCTGGGGACTACTAAAATGTCGGCTACGATAGGCAAAATCGCCGCGCTGATAAATTACGCAAAAAACGGCTTAATCAACTGGCGTTTGGCTTTTGTCGGACTTCCCGCGGCGATAATAGGCGGGGCTTTGGGCACGAAGGCGATTTTGTATTTTGATAGTGCAAATATCGGCAAGATAATACTCTTTTTGCTCCCCGTGGGTGTCGCGGCTGTGCTTTTACCGAGGAGAAATTTTAATACCGCGAACACCATAACGCGCTTCAAACTCTACGCGCTTACGCCGATGATATGCTTTGTTTTGGGATTTTACGACGGCTTTTTTGGTCCGGGTGTTGGGAGCTTCTTCATCATAGCTTTGAACTTTTTCATAGGCTTGACACTCGTCCAAGCCGCGGCTATGACAAAGGTATTTAATCTCTCCACAGCTTTTAGCAGTTTTGTGGTTTTTGCCGTAGCGGGTAAAGTCTTTTTTCTGCTTGGCATTTTACTCATCTTCTTTAGTATCGCGGGGAATATCTTAGGCAGCTCTATGGCGATAAAAATAGGCTCCGATTTTGTCAAAAAAGTGTTGCTCTTTTCGCTTAGCCTGCTTTTTGCCACACTTGCTTGGAAGTTTTTTTCGTAAAAACTGCACCCTTAAAAGAGGAGTTTTAAACTCTTTTATAAATAGCTTTTGGTAAAATAACAGTTTTCAATCAAAGGATTTACAGTGAGTGTTATAAATGCTAAAGTATGGCGCTTTGGCGATAATATCGATACGGATTTGATTATCGCCGCGCGATATCTGAACACATCGGAGCCGACGGAACTTGCTAAGCACGTGATGGAGGATGCCGATCCGTTGTTTGTCGAAAAACTTCAAAAGGGTGATATAGTAGTTGCGGGTGAGAATTTTGGCTGTGGAAGCAGCCGCGAACACGCTCCCATCGCGCTAAAAGCGGCTGGTGTGGAGGCTGTGATAGCTAAAAGTTTCGCCAGAATTTTCTATAGAAACGCCTTTAATGTGGGGCTTCTTATCTTAGAGCTTGACAAAAGCGACGAGATAAGAGAGGGTGATAGGGTTGAAATTGATGTGGACGAGGGGACTATCAAAGATATCACTACGGGTAAGAGTTATAAATTTGCCGCTATCCCATCTTTTATGCAAGAGCTTATAAAATCCGGCGGACTTATGCAATACGCGGACAAACAGATAAAAACAGTAAAGGCAGACCAATGAAACACTACAAAATAGCTTTGATAAAAGGCGACGGGATAGGTCCTGAGATAATCGACGAAGCGGTTAAAGTGCTCGACGCCGTAAGCTCAAAAGAGAAGTTTGAGATAACTTACAACGACTATCTTATGGGCGGTATTGCTATAGATGTCAAAGGCGAGCCGCTTCCCGATGAGACGATAAGCGGTTGCTTAGAGTCAGACGCCGTGCTTTTCGGCGCTATAGGTGGCGAGAAGTGGGACAAGCTTCCAAGGGATAAAAGACCTGAGAGCGGACTTTTAAGGCTTAGAAAAAGTCTTGGAGTGTTTGCCAATCTTCGCCCGACTACCGTATTTGACGAACTGATAAATGCGAGTACGCTGAAGCCTGAAATTGTCAAAGGGGTGGATCTGCTTGTCGTAAGGGAGCTTATCGGCGGTATCTATTTTGGTCAGCCAAGGGCGAATGACGGCAACAAAGCGTACAATACTATGGTCTACGAAAAAGACGAAGTGGTCCGCATAGCGCGCGTGGCGTTTGAGGCGGCGCAAAAGAGGTCTAAAAAGGTCTGCTCCGTTGATAAATCAAATGTCTTAGAGGTGAGCCAACTTTGGCGCGATACTGTGACGGAGGTAGCCAAAGAGTACCCCGATGTTGCCCTAAGCCATATGTATATAGACAACGCCTCTATGCAGCTTATACGCAATCCAAAGCAGTTTGATGTTATCTTGACGGGTAACCTCTTCGGAGATATATTGAGCGATGAGGCGAGTATGGTGAGCGGCTCTATAGGGCTTTTGCCTTCGGCTTCCATAGGCGGCAAAGTGGGACTTTTCGAGCCTATCCACGGTTCGGCGCCTGATATTGCAAAGCAGGGTATCGCTAACCCGATAGCTACGATTTTATCAGCAGCGATGATGCTTAGATTTGTATTAGATGAGACAAGCGCGGCAAATAGAATAGAAGCGGCGGTAAAAGAGGTCCTAAGAGGCGGATACAGGACAAAAGATATTTCGCAGTTTGACGCCAAAGAGGTCTGCAGTACGAGCGAGATAGGCTCTATCATAGCCGATAGGGTCTCTAAGATTTAAATTTATGATATTCTTTGTACAAGGCGACGCCACAGACCCAAAAGGAGAGGGAAATAAGATCATCGCCCACATCTGCAACGACATAGGCGGATGGGGCAGGGGGTTTGTGTTGTCGCTCTCAAAAAGATGGAGAGAACCCAGAAGCGCTTATATCAGGTGGTTCATCTCGCAGGAAAATTTCATCTTGGGCGAGGTGCAATTTGTAGCTGTGAGTGATCAAATAAGCGTTGCAAATATGATAGCCCAAAGAGATGTAGAGGCTATCGACGGCGTCCCTCCCATCAGATATGACGCCTTGGAAAAGTGTCTATCCAAAGTGCAAAAAGAGGCGAAGCGAAAAGACGCGAGTGTGCATATGCCGCGTATCGGTTGCGGGCTTGCCGGCGGCAGATGGGAAAAGGTGGAAGAGATAATAAAAGCGACGCTTTTAGATGTAGATGTTTTCGTGTATGATTTGAGATAAGTTATATTTTGCTATAATAAAAATTTACACCCAAAAGGAGTTCTCAGTGGGCAAAAAATCTTTAAAACAGAAGATGATTGATTATATTTTTACCGTTTCAAAACAGCCCGTCCGTTATAAAGATCTGCTCTCCGCCAACGCGCTTTACAACGAAGGGATGCACGTTGACCCCGCAAAGCTTAACTTTAGGATGAGCATAACAAGAGCCTATCTTGTATACGCCATCATCTGCGCTTGCGTACTGATACCTATGATTTTACTCGTACATCTTATGCCGCATATAAATAACCACATCCCGATAGTAGGTGTCATATTTGCCACATCGTGCGTATTTATCAGCTTCAACTACTTCACCGAATGGCTCAGAGACGGCATCACCCTAAGACTCATAAAAGAGGCGTGGCTGATGCACTTTCCATATTTCCCGTACGATAAATACAATAAAAGAATAGAAGAGTTATACCACGAAATCAGAAAAAAAGAGCTTCCGAGGAAAGATTGGGAGCAGTATGTGTTGGATGGGCTTTTAAAGTAAAATTCACCGCTTTTTATTTAGCCGTTGCTTGTTTTTACGGAAATGGCAAACGATATTATAAATTAACGCAAATATCTTACTATCCGAAATTTTAATCCTGATAAACTGTATCTAATTACTTGACAAATTGGTTTATTTGAGTTAAAATGTAGGATTAAATAATACTTTAGGACCTATATGTCGCTGCAAAAAAAGTTGGATAAGTTTTCGCGTGTTGAGCTTGTGAATTATCATACGCCCATTGAGAAGTTGGAGCGGTTTTCGAAGCACTTGGGGCGGGATGTTTATATTAAAAGAGACGATTTGACGCCTATAGCTTTTGGCGGTAATAAGATTAGAAAGTTGGAGTTTTTACTGGCGGACGCGTTGAAAGTGCACGCGGATACTCTTGTGACGGGAGGCGCTATCCAGTCAAATCACGTGCGCCAGACGGCTGCTGTGGCTGCGAAGTTTGGTCTGGGTTTTTGGGCGCTTTTGGAAAATCCTATAGATACAAAAGAGCGAAATTACCTCACCAACGGCAACCGCTTGCTTTTGGACTTGTTTGGCGCGAAAGTTAAAAATGTAGAAGAGCTTGACAACGAGCAGTTGGATAAAACGGCGGAAGAGTTGAAAAATGAAGGCAAAAAACCATATGTCGTCCCTATCGGCGGCTCAAATGCTCTTGGCGCGCTTGGATATGTGAGGGCGTCGTTGGAGATAGCTCATCAAAGCCATCAAATAGGTGTGGATTTCACCTCTGTTGTAGTCGCGTCGGGGAGTGCGGGGACTCACGCCGGACTTGCCGTAGGTCTAAAAAGTCTACTTCCAAATAGCGAGCTTATAGGTGTTACGGTTTCAAGAAAGGTCGAAGATCAATTGCCAAAAGTTAAATTGCTATCCGAGCAGACGGCGGCACTTTTAGGCATTGAAGAAGAGATAGATATCAATCTTTGGGATGAGTATTTCGCGCCAAGATACGGCGAGCCAAATGAAAAAGGGTTGGAAGCTATAAAGCTTTTAGCCGAGCTTGAAGGGGTTTTGTTGGACCCTGTTTATACATCAAAAGCAGTTGCAGGGTTGATTGAGGGCGTAGATAAAAATCGTTTTGCGGACAGCAATGGGGCGATTTTGTTTGTGCATACGGGCGGCGCGCCTGCGTTATTTGCGTATAGTTGATTGATTTAATAAATTTTACCAAAAAGGAGTTTGTATGATTCATAAAAGAATTTTCAAACGGATATTTAGCGCGGCGTTAGGGCTGTCGCTTGTTGCGGTTTTCAGCGTAAATCTAAAAGCTGCCGACAACTCTCTTCAAAATATCAAAAAAGCAGGAGAGATAGTAGTAGGTCTGGAGGGGACATATCCTCCGTTTAGCTTTCAGAATGAAAAAGGGGAGCTTACCGGTTTTGAGGTGGAGTTCGCGAAAGCTTTGGCAAAAGAGCTTGGCGTAAAGGCAAAAATCGCCCCCGCGAAGTTCGACGGACTTTTGGCTTCATTAGAGTCAAGAAGAGTCGATGTCGTGATAAACCAAATAACCATCTCCGAAGAGAGAAAGAAAAAGTACAACTTTTCAACGCCTTATACATACTCAGGTATTCAGGTTTTGACGAAAAAAGAGAATGCCGGCACGGTGAAAGAGTCCAATGATTTGGTGGGCAAAAAGGTGGGAGTAGGGCTTGGCTCAAACTATGAGGATTGGCTCCGTGACAATATAAAAGGTGTGGATATCAGAACTTATGACGATGATCCTACAAAATACAATGACTTAAATGTCGGCAGAATCGACGCCATACTCATAGACCGCATAGCCGCTATAGACTTAGTCAAAAAGACCAAAAATAGACTATCTTTAGCAGGAGAGCCATTCTCAAAACAAGAGGCGGGCGTTGCGATAAGAAAGAGTGATGTGGAACTTTTGACGGCTGTAAACAGGGCTATCGCTACTCTAAAAGCAAACGGAGAGCTTGGAAAACTTTCCATAAAATGGTTTGAGATAGATATAACAAAATAGATGACTGATACTTTAGAGCTTATACAAAATTCTCTGCCCTTTTTGCTAAAAGGCGCCATCCTTACGGTGGAGCTTGGTCTGGGCGGTATGTTTTTCGGTCTTTTGCTTGGTTTCTTGATAGCCCTTATGCGGCTATCAAGTTCCACCACTTTGAATGTCATCGCCAAATTTTATGTATCTCTCTTCCGCGGTACGCCTCTTATCGTTCAGCTGTTTATGATATATTACGGTCTGCCGCAGTTTGGCATCACATTAGACCCGTTGCCCGCGGCGCTGATAGGTCTGTCGCTAAATACCGCCGCGTATACATCCGAAACTTTGCGCGCAGCTATCTCTTCTGTGGATAAAGACCAAAGAGAAGCGGCTTTCAGCCTTGGGGCGACGAGATTTCAGACGATGGTTTTTATCACTATCCCGCTGTCGTTAAGGGTCGCTTTACCGCCGCTTAGCAATAGCTTTTTGAGCTTGATAAAAGACACTTCGCTTGCCGCCACGATACAAGTGCCTGAGCTTTTCAGACAAGCGCAGCTTATCACCTCAAGGACACTTGAAGTTTTTACGCTATATCTTACCGCGTCGCTTATATATTGGGTGATGGCTATAGTTTTATCCTCGCTGCAACATTATCTCGAGAAAAAAGTCTCAAAATAGCTTTAAATATGCTATCATTACGCTTTATCTGCGATAGACGCGGGTTAATTTTCAAAGGGAGCCTTTGAAGTGAAGAACTTATCCATATATATCGGTCGTTTCCAGCCTCTGCACAACGGTCATCTGCATATCATCAACAAAGCCAAAGAAGATAGCGATGTGCTGGTGCTGATAGGCTCGGCAACGGAAGCCAGAAATATCAAAAACCCTTTCCCCACAAATCTCGTACGCGAAATGCTAAAACCATACGCCACTTTCATCGAAGAGATATCCGACTACCCCTTTGACGACTCTCCGTGGCTTGCCGAGATACAAGAAAAGGTCTCAAAATACGACTACAAATATGACAATGTCTATATCATCGGACACGACAAAGACGAGAGCAGCTACTATCTCAAAAGCTTCCCGCAGTGGACGCTAAAGAGTATAGATAATTACAAAAATATAAACGCCACCACCATCAGGGAAGAGCTCTATCAGGGCAAAATCCCGGAAAACTTACTCTCCCCATATGTAGTAAATATCGTGCGTGATTTTATGCAGACCAAAGAGTGGCAACATAGGATAGAAGAGTACGAAAACCACCTCAAAATGAAAGAGGCTTGGAGCAAGGCGCCGTACGAGCCTATATTTGTGACGACTGATTGCGTTGTGATATGTAACGGTCACGTCCTTTTAGTCGTGCGCGGCGGGAACCCCGGCAAAGGGCTCTACGCGCTTCCGGGCGGGTTTTTGGATAGCCACCTCACGATACAAGAGAGCGCGGTAAAAGAGCTCAAAGAGGAGACGCGCATCAAACTCCCCAAAGCCGTACTCATCGGCAGTATCAAAAAATCAGCAGTATTTGATAAACCCGACAGAAGCACAAGGGGCAGGACCGTAACGCACGCCTTTTTGTTGCAGTTAAACGAAGCGGAACTTCCCAAAGTAAGAGGCGGTGACGACGCTAAAAAGGCGTTTTGGATACCGCTCTCTAAGGTGAAGGAAAATCGCTCTATGATGTTTGAAGACCATTTTCACATCATAAGAAACTTTACAAATATCTAAATTCCCGCACTCATAGCGGTTGTCAAGCGTAGCGTCTTGATGTAAAATCTGCGCTCAAAGCGGAGAGCTTGAGTTTAAAATAGACCAAAGAGGTTTAGTATGAATTTTCTACTGGATAGCGACAGCTACAAATACAGCCATTTCGACCAATATCCCGCAAATGAGGGATTTTTTGCCTACATAGAGGCGAGATACGGGGAAGAGGTGAAGTTTTTCGGACTTCAATACATCATAAAAAAGATGCTCTCCAAAATGTACTCAAAAGAGGATATCAAAGAGGCAAAAGAGATAGTAACGGCGCACGGATTGCCGTTTAACGAGAAGGGTTTTGAGGAGTTAAGAGAGCTTGGCTACTTCCCGCTCAAAATCAAAGCGGTAAAAGAGGGCGGAGTCTACCCCACGCAAATCCCGCTTGTAAGTATCCAGAGCACGGATGCGAGATTTGGCTGGTTCGTGAGCTTCATAGAAACGATGATGCTTCGCGTCTGGTACCCCACCACTGTGGCAACCAACTCTTACAATATGAAAAAAATCGTACACAAATACACTAAAAATTCAGCCTTCAAAGTGCACGATTTTGGCTCGCGCGGCGTTTCGTGTCAAGAAAACGCGGTTATTGGCGGTATGGCGCACCTTTTAAATTTTAGAGGCACAGATACCACGATAGCGCTTGAGGGTGCAAGAAAATATTATAACGCCGATATAGCAGGCTTTTCTATCCCCGCTATGGAGCACAACTCCGTCACATCGTGGGAGAGCGAGAGCGAGGCGTTTGCAAATATGCTCAGCATTTACGCGAAAGAGGGTGCGGTGCTGGCGTGCGTGAGCGATAGTTATGACTATAAAAATACCGTCGATAATATCTGGGGGCAGGAGCTAAGAGAGCAGGTCAAAAAGAGCGGCGCGACCGTAGTTGTAAGACCAGATAGCGGCGATCCTTTGGAGCTTATCCCATACACGCTTGATAGCTTAGCGCGCAATTTTGGCTTCACAAATGAGAGTGACGGCAAGCTTTTGAACAGCGTCAGAATCATCTGGGGCGATGGCATAAACGCGCAGATGATAGATAAGATTTTATCTTTAGTGACAAAGAGCGGCTGGAGCGCGGACAATGTAAACTTCGGCGTCGGCGGCGCACTCTTGCAAAAAGTCAACAGAGATACATACAGCTTCGCCTACAAATCCAGCGCGATTAAAATCAACGGCAAATGGAAAGGCATCTGCAAAAACCCCGTCACCGACCCCATCAAAAAAAGCAAAAGCGGCAGAATAGGTGCTGAGTTAGTAGACGGCAAATACATCGTACGCGACTTAGACAAAGACAAATTCGAAAACGCCTTAGAGACCGTCTATCTAAACGGCGACTTGGTCAAAGAGTACAAATTCGAAGATTTGGCGGATTAGTTAAATATGCGAGGCGGCGATTTAAACCCTGCCGCTTCGCAAACACTTCAAGTTTTAACACGCTGATAAGCCCTTTTTTTGTACAATTCCTAAAAACTTTTCTCAAGGTATCCTATGAAAACAACAGCCCAGATTTTGAAAGCTCATAAGTTGAGTGATGAAGATTATATAAAGATAAAAGAGATATTACAAAGAGAGCCAAATCTCTTGGAGATAGGCATATTTTCCGCTATGTGGAGCGAGCACTGTTCTTATAAATCAAGTAAAAAATACCTTAACGGCTTCCCGACCAAAGCTCCTTGGGTCATACAAGGTCCGGGAGAAAACGCGGGTGTTATCGATATAGGGGATGGCATCGCTGCCGTTTTTAAGATGGAGAGCCACAACCACCCAAGCTTTATAGAGCCGTTTCAAGGGGCGGCTACGGGAGTTGGCGGGATACTGCGAGATGTCTTTACGATGGGGGCGCGTCCTGTGGCAAATCTCAACTCTTTGCGTTTCGGAAGCGTCACGGGGGATAGCAAAAAGGCAAAACACCAACGATATCTTGTAAGGGGCGTCGTTGAGGGGATAGGGCATTACGGCAACTGTATGGGCGTCCCTACCATCGGCGGAGAGACATTTTTTGATGAGTGCTACAACGGCAATATTTTGGTAAATGCTTTCACTTTGGGACTTTGCAAAAGCGATGAGATATTTTACGGGCGCGCTGAGGGTATCGGCAATCCCGTCATATATGTTGGAAGTAAAACGGGGCGCGATGGGCTTGGCGGGGCCGTTATGGCGAGCGATAGCTTTACCGAAGAGAACAAATCCTTGCGCCCGACGGTGCAGGTAGGCGACCCGTTTGCCGAAAAACTTCTGCTTGAGGCGTGCTTGGAGCTGTTTAAATACGACTATATCGTGGGCATTCAGGATATGGGCGCGGCGGGGCTTACTTCAAGCTCGTTTGAGATGGCGGGACGCAGCGGAAGCGGTATGAAGATGGACTTGTCGCGTGTGCCTGCACGAGAGGAGGGTATGACGCCTTACGAATTTATGCTCAGCGAATCACAAGAGAGGATGCTCATCTGCGCCAAAAAGGGCTATGAAGATAAAGTACTCGAAATCTTTAAAAAGTGGGATTTGGACGCGGAGGTGATAGGCGAAGTTACCGATACGGGCGTGATGGAGCTATATTTTGAGGGTGAGTTGGTGGCAAATATCCCCGTCGCTCCCGTCAGCGAAAACGCCCCTATCTTAGACCGCCCCGTAAAAGAGCCTGCGTATTTAAAGGATGTAAAAAATATCCCCGCTTTCACTCTGCCAACATCCCAAGAGGCGTTTGAAAAGCTCATATCTCACCCCGAGATCGCCGACAAATCTTGGATATACGAGCAGTACGACTCTATGGTGCAGACAAACACCATCAAAGCTCCAGGTTCACTTGACGCGAGCGTTATTCGCGTGAAAGAGAACGGCAAGGCTATCGCTATGAGCAGTGATTGCAATCCGAGATTTAACTACATAGACCCAAAAGGCGGCGCGGCGGCGGCTGTGATGGAGAGCGGCAGAAATGTCGCTATGAGCGGAGCAAGACCGCTGGCGATCACGGATTGTTTGAATTACGGCAACCCTGAAAATCCGGAAGTTATGTGGCAGTTTGCCAAAGGTTGCGAGGGGATAAAAGAGGCGTGTTTGGCACTAAATACCCCAGTCGTGAGCGGAAATGTCTCTTTGTATAATGAGACCGAAGGTGTGGGCGTCTTCCCTACGCCGTCTATCGCGATGGTGGGCTTAAATGACGACGCGAACAAAGTTCTGCCCTCATCTTTTACAGACAAAAACAGTGCCATATATATAGTAGGCGATACCGAGGATGAGTTTGGCGGGAGCTTGTATCTGAAAGTTTTCGCGAAAAAGGTTTGCGGGGAGTTGCCAAAGATTGACTACGCCAAAGAGTTAAAACTTTGGGAACTTGTCATAGAGGCGAACAAAAAAGGTCTCATCACCGCCGCCAAAGATATAAATGTCGGCGGAGTTGCCATAGCGTTAGCCAAAATGAGCGCACTAAGCAAAGTTGGCGCACAGGTAGACACCGGCGATGAAAAAACGCTCTTTAGCGAGAGCTTTTCAAGGGCTTTAGTAGAGGTAAAAGAGGAAAAAACTTTTGAAGAGTTGGCAAAAAAGATAGGCATAAATGTAAAAGCGATAGGCAAAACAGGCGGCGA